>DGFC01000001.1:1987-2547 GCA_002391465.1 Firmicutes bacterium UBA3910
AGGAGGGTTTTCTCCGTTCGCCAACTTCCCTGATCCAAACGATTGGGCGGGCTGCCCGAAACGTTGCGGGTAAGGTGATTATGTATGCGGATAAGATTACCGATGCCATGCGCTACGCCATCGATGAGACTAACCGCCGTCGGGCCATTCAGATGGAGTACAACGAGCGGATGGGCATAACCCCCGTAACAATCAAAAAAGCAGTCAAAGACATTGTTCAGGACATTCCCCAGGAGAAGGTGGCTGAGAAGAAACAGAAGTACGATGTGGCCAGCCTGGGTTCCCTATCGGAAGTGGTGGCCTTGATCAAGCGCCTAGAAGAGGAGATGTATCAGGCCGCCGGAGAGCTTGACTTTGAGCGGGCTGCCGAGATCAGGGATGAGATTCGCGAGTTACGGATTGAAATGGGGTTATCAGTTTGAAAAATAAACGACTTGTAATCAAGGGTGCGCGCCAGCACAACTTGAAGAATATAAATCTGGAAATACCGCGGGACAGCTTAGTGGTAATCACCGGCTTATCAGGTTCGGGGAAGTCGTCCCTGGCCTTTGATACCATTT
>DGFC01000001.1:2577-21269 GCA_002391465.1 Firmicutes bacterium UBA3910
CAGCACAACCTGAAAAACATAGATCTGGAGATCCCCAGGGAAAAGCTGGTTGTGTTCACTGGGCTTTCCGGATCGGGGAAATCCTCCCTGGCCTTCGACACTATCTTTGCCGAAGGGCAGCGCCGCTACGTGGAATCCCTCTCCGCCTATGCCCGCCAGTTTTTGGGACAGATGGATAAACCGGATGTTGATTTTATAGAAGGGCTATCGCCTGCCATCTCCATTGACCAGCGAAGGACGAGCCGCAATCCCCGTTCCACTGTGGGTACGGTGACGGAGGTATATGACTATCTTCGCCTTTTGTATGCCCGCATTGGACGACCCCACTGTCCGAACTGCGGACAACCCATTTCCCAGCAGACGGTGGAGCAGATAGTCGATCAGATCCTCCAGCTGCCGGAGCGGACACGGATCCAGATCTTGGCGCCTGTCATTCGTGGGCGTAAGGGGGAGCACAAGCGGGTGTTGGAAAATATCCGCCGGGATGGCTTTGTCCGGGTGCGGGTGAACGGCGAGGTTCGGGATGTGACAGACGAGCTGAACCTGGACAGGTACAAGCAGCATACCATTGAGATCGTGGTAGACCGCTTGGTTGTCAGGGATGATATCGCCGGACGGCTCAGCGATTCCATCCAACTTGCGCTGGAGCATGGGAACGGAATTGTTGTCATTGATGTGGTCGACGGTGAGGAGCTCCTCTTCAGTGAAAAACTGGCCTGCATTGACTGTGGTATTTCCATGGAAGAGCTCACACCCCGCATGTTCTCTTTTAACAGCCCCTTTGGCGCCTGTCCCACCTGTGAAGGTTTGGGCAGCCGGCAGGAAATCGATCCTGAGCTTGTGCTCGATCTGGATCTTTCCATCACTGAAGGGGGATTAATTCCTTGGCGCGACTCCAAGAGCCGCTGGCTCTTGGCTATACTAGAACGGGTATGCGAGGATTACCAGATCGACAAAACTGTACCCCTTAAAGAGCTGAGCGAGGAAAAAATCGAGATTCTCCTCAACGGCTTAGAGGACCACTTGGTAAGCTTTGAGTACACTACCCAAGCGGGGCGCCAGCGCATATACGATGCACCCTATGAAGGGTTGATTCCTTGGCTTGAACGCCGCTACCAGGAAACCACCTCCGATTGGGTGCGCCGCGATGTGGAACAGTATATGAGCATTCGCACCTGTACGGACTGCGGTGGTAAACGTCTGCGGCCGGAGGTTTTGGGAGTGACGGTGGGGGGGAAGAACATTATAACCGTCACCGAACTATCCATAAAAGAGTGCCAGAAGTTCTTCGATAGCCTCAACTTGACGGAACGGGAAACCCTCATCGCCGGGCAGGTACTGCGCGAGATCAGGGAAAGGCTTGGCTTTTTGGTCAATGTTGGCTTAGACTATTTGACGCTGGATAGGTCGGCCGGCACCCTGTCCGGCGGTGAAGCGCAGCGGATCCGGCTGGCCACACAAATTGGCTCCAGCCTGACCGGTGTTTTGTATATCCTGGATGAACCCAGTATCGGGCTCCATCAGCGGGACAACCGCAAACTCCTCGATGCTTTGGAAGAACTGCGCGATTTGGGGAACACCCTAATTGTGGTGGAGCATGACCAGGAGACGATGGAAGCGGCCGATTGGATTATCGATATGGGTCCAGGGGCAGGGGAGCATGGGGGAGAAGTGGTTGCCCAGGGTACGCTGGCAGAAGTCTGTGCTGTCCCCGAGTCCATTACCGCCCAGTATTTGACGGGCAAAAAGGGCATCCGTGTACCCCGGGAACGCCGCAAACCCAACGGGAACTTCCTGCGCATCGTTGGCGCCAGGGAGAATAACTTAAAGAACATTGATGTGGAAATCCCCTTGGGCGTATTTGTGGCAGTAACCGGTGTCTCCGGTTCGGGCAAGAGCACCCTAGTCAATGAGATTCTCTTTAAGAAACTGAGCCAGGCGATGTACCGGGCCAAGGCCAAACCCGGCGAACACGACACTATCGAGGGGCTGGAGCACATTGATAAGGTGATTGAAATTGACCAGTCGCCCATCGGCCGTACGCCCCGTTCTAACCCCGCCACCTATACCGGAACGTTTGATCAGATTCGGGAACTGTTTGCCATGACCAATGAAGCCAAGATGCGCGGTTACAAGAAGGGGCGCTTCAGCTTCAACGTCAAGGGAGGCCGCTGCGAGGCGTGTAAAGGCGACGGTATTATAAAGATCGAAATGCATTTCCTGCCCGATGTATATGTTCCCTGTGAAGTGTGCAAGGGTAAACGCTACGGGCGGGAGACGTTGGAGGTTAAATACAAAGGGAAATCCATTGCTGATGTGCTGGACATGTCGGTAGAAGAAGCGCTGCAGTTTTTCGAAAACATCCCCGCAATCAAGCGGAGACTGCAGACACTGTACGATGTGGGATTAGGCTATATCCGCTTGGGGCAGCCCGCCACCCAACTTTCGGGCGGAGAGGCCCAACGGGTGAAGTTGGCCACCGAGCTGAGCAGGCGCAGTAACGGCCGGACGCTGTATCTTCTGGACGAGCCCACAACGGGCCTCCACTTCGAGGATATCCGCAAACTGCTGCAAGTACTCCAGCGTCTGGTTGAGGCAGGCGATACTGTGTTGGTGATTGAGCACAACCTGGATGTGATCAAAGTTGCCGATTACATCATCGACCTGGGGCCGGAAGGCGGTGACCTGGGCGGTATCGTGGTGGCGAAAGGCACGCCGGAGGAAGTGGCTCGGGTTTCCGACAGCTACACGGGCCAGTATCTGCGCAAAGTGCTTGCCGATCCCCGCTCCCATGGAAAGGACTGAGGGCTGTGGCTCTACAGCATAAGCTTGATGTACTGCCCACAAATCCCGGCGTCTATCTGATGCGGAATGAAGCGGGAGAAATCATTTATGTGGGTAAGGCCAAGAATTTGCGAAATCGAGTGCGTTCCTATTTCCACAAGGGCAGTGACCATTCAGCCAAGGTGCAGGTTATGGTCAGCCATATCGCCGATCTGGATTACATTATCACAGACTCGGAAGTGGAAGCACTCATTTTAGAGAACAACCTGATTAAAGAACACGCACCCCGTTACAACGTAAGGCTGAAGGATGACAAGACCTACCCCTACCTCAAGGTCACGGTACAGGAGACCTTTCCCCGGGTGCTGTTGGTACGGCGCCGCCTGGACGACGGAGCCCGTTATTTCGGCCCCTACACAGACGTAACGGCTGTGAAACGTACCCTCAATTTTCTGCGCAGGCTGTTTCCCATCCGCAGCTGTCGCAAAAACATTGAAGAAGGTTCACAGGATCGCCCCTGTTTGAATTACCATATTGGGCGCTGTTTGGGTCCCTGTGCGGGGTTGGTGAGTAAGGAAGAGTATGGGAAGATGATCGACGAAGTGATCCTCTTTTTGGAGGGACGGATCGACCGTCTGCTGCCCGCACTAAGGGAGAAGATGTTCGCCGCATCGGAGCGGCTGGAGTTTGAGAAAGCCGCCCGCATACGCAATCAAATCCAGAGCCTGGAAAGCCTCGTGGCAGATCAGAAGATGGTTGCCCCCCACCAGGGAGACCAGGACTTCGTGGGGTATGCCCGCTACGGGGAACTGGCTTGTGTTCAGATCTTCTTTGTGAGGGAAGGTAAGCTGATCGGCCGGGAACATTTTCTGTTAGAGTGTTCAGCGGAAGAGGAGGGGCCGGAAATACTCCAGTCATTCCTCCAGCAGTTCTACGCCGATGCTTCTTACATCCCCAAAGAGGTGTATACACCCCTCCACTTGTCAGAGCCTGAACCTTTGGAAGAGTGGTTGGGCAAGCTGCGGGGTAACCGGGTTTACCTGCGCACCCCCCAGCGTGGGAAGAAGAGACAGCTGGTGGACTTGGCCATGACGAACGCCAGGGCGCTGCTGGATGAAATCAGCACCAGAGAAGCTTACAAAGAAAAGGCTGCAGAACGGGCAGCACGGGATTTGATGGAACTTGTGGATCTGCCAGCCCCACCCCAGCGCATTGAGGCCTTCGACATCTCCAACCTACAGGGCAGCAATGTGGTGGCTTCCCTTGTGGTCTGGGAAGATGGAGACATGAAGAGCGATGATTACCGCCGCTTCCGGATTAGGGGGCTGGAAGGATCTCCCGATGACTATCTAGCTATGGCGGAGGCCGTGACTAGACGTTTCAAACGGGGTTTAGAAGAGCAGGCGGACGGAGAAGGAGACGGGAAGTTTTCCGCATTTCCGGACCTGGTTCTAATTGACGGTGGTAAGGGGCAGCTCAGCGCAGCTATTAAGGCCAGGGATGAACTGCACATAGACATACCCTTCCTGGCCCTGGCAGAGAAGCGCGAGGAGATTTACCTGGCAGGTCGATCCGAGCCTGTGATCCTGCCGGTTGATTCCCCTGGGCTCCTTCTCCTGCGCCGTATTCGGGACGAAGCGCACCGCTTTGCCCTGGCCTACCACCGCAATCTACGGGGGCGGACTACCCGTGGCTCACTCCTGGATGATATTCCCGGTGTGGGGCCCAAACGGAAGCGGGACCTGCTCAAACATTTCGGCAGCGTGAAGAAAATCCGTGAGGCCAGTATGGAAGAGCTGCAGGAAGTGAAGGGGATCAGTGCCAAACTCGCGGCAGAAATATATCAGCATTTGCACAACAGCTAGCGGAAAGCCCGCTAGCTGTTGTTTTTGTTTAGTTTTCTTTGTAACGGAGCCACCGGATGATCTCCCTGGGCGTGGCGTTTTTTCCGTACATCAGCATGCCTAATCGGAAGATTTTGGTAGCCATCAGCGTGGTAAGGAAGGCTGTACCCAACAGGAGCGCCATGGCCGTGAGGTTTTGCCAGAGGGGTACAGTGGTCAAACCGCTTCGCAGCATCATTATGGATGGGCTGGTGAAGGGGAAGAGGCTCGCAAAGACAGCGATTGCCCCATCGGGATTGGTGGTTACCGGTCCCATAAAGAGAAAACCGAGCATGGGCAGCATAACCACTAGACCCTGACTGTTACTTGCACTCTGCATATCCTCCATAGTCGCACCTAAACTGACGAAGAGTGCACTGAAGAGCAGGTAGCCACCCAGTCCGAAGACCAGGATAACTGGCAGGTTTACTGCTTTAAGGGCCTCCAAAACGGGAAAGTCCAAAAAGTATACGGCTATGGGAAGCCCTAAGGCGAGCCAAAAACCAAGTTGGATCAAGCCCAACAGAAAGTGACCAACGATTTTGCCCTGCATCAGTGTTGCGGGGCGGATGGAGGAGAGGACTACTTCTGCCATGCGATCCCGCTTTTCCTGCAGGGCGCTCTGCATCAGCATGGTGCCTGAAGTGAAGATCAGGAAGAAAATAAGGATAGTAAAGACCACTGAGACGATCATATGCATAACTTCAGGCTCCAAATCCTCTTCCATGGCTACCTGTCTCACTTGGGCAGGAGCTGTAACATAGGCCAGTTCACCCACGTCGATATTCGATTCGGCAATGCGCATGTGCTGCAGCAGTGCGGTGAGACCCTGTCGGATGGTGCTCAGGCTGTCCATGTTGCGGTCGTTGTACCTGAGTTCCAGCTGCCCGGTGGAGATGAACTCCCGGTTTAGGACGAAGTAGCCGCTGGCCTTGGTCTCCCTCACTTCTTTTTCCACTGCAGCGAGCCCCGTTTCAGTTGGTTCCGCCAGTACGATGTTTTCAGGCAGCAGCGTCTGCAGCTGCCCTGCCGCCCCCAGCTCGTCGATAACATAATAAGTGCTGGTGGAAGGGCGGTTCCAGCGCTCGAGGAAAACGGGGACAACAGCAAAGAGGGCCATGATCAGCGGTGTGAGCAAAAGGCCGATGATAAATTGTTTGTTAGTGAGGTTACGCATAATCTCCCATTTGGCTATCTTCCACATATGCTTCATCTTCTACACCTCCTTGGGCGATTTGTACGAAAATATCATGGAGTGAGGGGCGGGAAATGACAAGTTCCCTGATCCCAAGCTCAGCGGGGAAACTGTGGACGAACTCCAGGGGTTCCACGCCTTCCCTGAGGATGAAGCGGTAACGACTCCCGTTCAGTACCTGGAAACTTTCCACCCTACCATTGTCAAGGCTAATTTCCTGGTCGGCCAGGACATCTACCCGGAAGTTGCCGTAGCGCTCCTTAATTGACTGGAGGTCTCCCTGCACAACTTCTTTTCCTTTATGAATCAAGAAAATCTCATCACAGAGCTCTTCCACAATGCCCATTTGGTGGCTGGAGAGGAGCACTGCCGCACCTGAGGTGGCAAGTGCCCGTATTTCCGCTTTGAACTGGTCCTGACTGACCGGGTCCAAGCCCGAAAAAGGTTCATCTAAAACTACGAACTTGGGCTCATGTAGGATGGAGGCGATAAACTGCACCTTTTGGGCCATCCCTTTGGAGAGCTGCTCCACCTTTTTATTGGCATATTCCTCCAATCCGAACTTCCTGAGCCACTCCATAGCCCTTTCCTTGGCTGACTGTTTGGGCATGTCCTTGAGACCGGCTAAGAAGAGGAGAATATTCATCACCTTAGTTTCTTTGTACAAACCCCGCTCTTCCGGTAGGTAACCCACTAGGTTCAAAGGCACACCCCGGGTCCGCTTGCCACCCTCTTGGAAGAAAATTTCCCCTTGGTCGGGGGCAGTGATACCCATGATCATGCGGATAATAGTGGTTTTACCTGCACCGTTCGGCCCTAACACTCCGAGGATTTTCCCCTGGGCAGCCTGGAAGGAGATGTTGTCCACAACGGTGGTGGAGCCGTATACCTTACTGATTCCCTTCACGATTAAGCCATCCATGTACGTACTGTCCTCCTGCTTTTGATTTATATCGATAATTATATCACGAAGAACAGCCAGGGGCGTCCGTAATTTTCCACAAAAAAGCGGTGGCCTGTTTGCCACCGCTTTTCGTTAGTAACCCATCTCCTTAAGGAGTCTGGCCAACGTACGCAGCCTCTCGCCGATTAACTCGCCATCGTCGGCAAGTGCCTGATAGAAGAGGTGCATATCCTCATTAATTTTCTCATTCTCAGTACAGACCTCCACCGTCATGGCATCACCCTGCAGGCCAACCCGATCGATGACGGGGTTCTCCGGATTATAGAAGTTCTCAAACCGGTATGCTTCGTCAAAATGGAGTTTAGCCCGGAGGACCAAAATGGCTAGGTCCAACACCCTATGCAGGGGCAGCTCCTCCGATTGGCGCGACCAGCGTTCACCCGTGTGGCGCCACACCTTGGCCGAAATGTCAACCCGGCCCCTTTCATTCCACTGGGCCAGGCCCAGGGAAAGGCCCTTGGCATCTGAATCGTAAGCTTGGCGGCCGTCGATGTTGCTGTAATCTTCTACTACAATAACCGGTTTGTGCTTCAAACTGGTAGGTATCTTCATTGTGTGCCTCCTTCGAGTAGTAAATTAGTAAAGTAGTAAATTACTGAAATACTAGACCAAGTATACAGCACGGGATGGCCGCTGTCAACGCCTAAACGTAAACATTTAACGCAGGAAGTATTAGGAAGATGCAGAACATATTAACTAAATATGGAGTGGAGGAATGTCCATGTATTTGAACTGCTTTGCTGAGGTCAAGGAGCTGACCAAAGAACTGGTGCAGGTTCCCAGCATAGTTAAAACGGCAGGTGAGGCGGAAATTGCCAAACGGGTCCATCAGTTCTACAGTGAACTTCCCTATTTCCAAGCAAATCCAGACCAACTTCTGCTGCAGCGGACGGTAGATGATGAGATTGAAAGATACAACGTGCTGGCTATGGTGAAGGGGACCAAGGGAAACTCCAAGCGCACAATCATTCTCATGGGTCACCTTGACACGGTGGGAGTGGATGATTTCGGCACCCTCAAAGAGTATGCCTTTGATCCGGACAGATTGCCCCAGCTCCTGCGGGAGATGGACTTGGGGGACGAGATCAACCGGGATATCGACTCCGGTGAGTATATGTTCGGCAGGGGTGCGTTGGACATGAAATCTGGAGTTGCGGGCCATATGTGGTTGATCCGCTATTTCTCAGAGCACCCGGAAGAGCTGGATGGGAACATAATCGCCGTATCCGAATGCGATGAAGAGGACAATTCCCACGGAATTATCTCCGCCCTGAAAGCTTTGAAGGAGTGGAAAGAGAAGTACGATCTGGAATACATAGCTGCTATTAACGCTGACTATTCTACGCCCTATCATGCTGAGGATGAAAACAGGTACGTTTATTTTGGCACCATCGGCAAGCTTCTACCCACTTTTTACGTCGTAGGCAGGGAAACCCACGTTGGCCAGGCCTATGGGGGCCTTAACCCCAATCTGATCGTAGCCGAACTGACCAGGCTGATTGAATTGAACCCTGAGCTCTGCGACGAGGCCCAGGGGGAAGTAACCATTCCGCCCATGTCCCTAAAACAGTCGGACTTCAAAGACGCCTACACGGTGCAGACTCCAATCGCTGCCTACGCTTATTACAATGTCTTCACCCACAGCATGAGCCCACGGGAGATTATGGCGAAAATGAAGGAGAAGGCGGTGGAGGCGTTTGAGAATGTCATAGCCTATGCCAACGACTCCTACAAGCGATTCTGTGAAATGGGAGGCCATACTTTTACAAAGCTGCCGTGGCAGGTAAGGGTATACACCTGGGAAGAATTCTACCAGAGGTTGAGCACAATTCACGGTGAAAAGTTTGAGGAGCACTTGAAAAAGTTTATTGCAGAGATGGATAGGAATGATCCAACGTTAGATCTGCGGGAGTTTAATGTGAGAATAGTGGGAGAAACGTTTAAATGGGAGCGGGACAAAAGCCCGGTTATTGTCCTTTTCAACTCTTCCACCTATTTCGCTCGGATTGAGATGACGGGCAGGACGGAAGAAGAAAGGCTGCTCCTGGCCAGTGTAAAGGAGGCAGTGGAAGTTGTACAGGATCATTCTGACAAACCCATCGTCACCAAGATGTTTTACCCATACATCTCCGATTCCAGTTTCATGGCCTTAGGGGATGAATGGGATGAATTGGCTGCCTTGGAGCGAAATACACCGGCGTGGGGGAGAAAATACGCCCATCCCGTCGCTGACATTGCGGCCATCAATGTACCGGTAGTGAATATTGGTACTTACGGCAAAGACGGCCACAAGCTCACCGAACGGGTGCACATGAAGCATACATTTGAACATATACCCAACATTACTTACCAGACGATTAAACGGCTGTTGGCCTAAGAATAAATCCCCCAGCCCTTGAATCTGAGCTGGGGGATTCCACAATTCTGTATCAGCGTTCTATCTAGAATTTCTTAGTCACACCTAGATGAACTTCGGTGCTGCCTGCACTGCTGGTGCCCATCCCTTTGTAGTTGGGCACGCTGAAGGTTGTGCCTGAAATGCCAAGCTGTACACCTAAGTCGTCTTTGAGGTCATAACTCAAATCAACTTGATAGAGGAAGGATATGCCGGAATCGACATTGGAATCTGTAGTGTTATCTTGATGAATCGTCCAATTTATCCACGGGCTGCCAGTTACGGTGGCTGCAGCTTGGAATCCTTCTGCCAGGTCGATTTGGATAACCGCTTGACCTACGAAATTGCGGCCGCTTAAACCGGTGGCTTTGCCGCCGTTGATGTTGGCGTTTTCAAATCTGTTGTAGAGGAACTGGTAGCCTAAGCCGCCGTAGACGCGGAGGATATCCTGTTCGAGGAAGAGGTAGTTGGCAGCTACCTGCCCCAAGTTGCGGGATATGTTCATGTCTTTTAAGCTGCGGGAATACTGGAACAGACCAGTGAAAAGCAGATCCTCATAGGGGTAGTAAAACGACAGACGGCCGGATACATCCTGGGTTTCCAGCTTGCCGCTGCCTAGAATGTCATAGGTGGCGGTGCCGTAGCCTACTTGGGCCCTGCCCACGAGTTCAGCAGCAGCGGGTTGGGAGAACACTACGAGACTAAGGCTTAAGATGACCGACAGTGCGTATTTCACAAACCTATTCATGAACTCACTCCTCATGTTTTTCCTGTTGGAAATAATTCTAGGCGTTAGGGTTAAAACCTGCCGAGGAGAAGGCTCGATGCCAATTTATCCAGAAAAAAGAAAGGAAGGGAAAACTGTCTATGAAAAGGATTGTGGCTTTAACAGTAATGTGTGTGTTGGTCCTGTCCATGAGTGTTTCAGCTGCAGCTAGGATGAATCTGACCGGTGCGTATTTGCTGAGTTTGGAGGATGGCTCTAAGCTGCGGGGGTTCTCAATTACCGCCCGGGGTGAAGTGTACAAGAACATCCTACTGGATGGTGCCTTTCTCAGTGTAAGTGACAAGGAGGCTGATCTCTCTGAACGCCTGCTCACGGCGGGAGTCCTCTACCGCGTGGTGACTGAACCGGATCTGCAGGTGTTTGCAGGTCTGGGCTACGCCCATTTTACCAGCTCGGCAGAGCCGCAGGAAATGGGAGACGCTGAGGCAGGGGAGGCTGCTCCTGCTGAGCGAGGGAGCGGTATATTTGGTAAGGTTGGTTTTGACTTTACCGTGGCACCCAAAGTGAATCTCCAAGCTGCCCTGGCCTATGCGCCCAAACTCAAGCTGGGCGAGGAAGACTCCGCTCTGACCACAGCCCGGGCCATGGTAGGTTACCAGCTCTTTGAATCAGTTCGGATTCAGGCTCAGGTGGAGTATTATCGCTTAGGCAGTGAAAATGCCGTTTCCCGCAGCTTGGTAGGCGGGGGAATAGCAGTCAGCTTTTAAGTCGCAGTCAAAAAACGAGATAGGTGTAAGGCTCCGTTTGAGATAAACGGAGCCTTTTCCTTAAAATATTTAAGTAAGCAATTGACATTATTAAGGATATGGTTTAATATTTGAATAGAAGCTTGAAATCCCAGAGATTGGTATTAGAAAATTTAAGGTGGTGACTTAACTTGGCGAACCCCATTTTGAGTAAGTGTCCCGTCTGCGGTAAAGCGATGCAGGTTACCAGGCTGCACTGCCCGGGTTGTAAGACGACGGTGGAGGGGACATTTGACGCCTGCAAGTTCTGTCGGCTCGATCAAGAGCAGAGGCAGTTTATAGAGGTTTTCCTTACTGCCCGTGGGAACATCAAAGAAGTGGAGAGGTTTTTGGGTATTTCCTATCCTACCGTGCGCAGCCGGCTCGATGCGGTTTTGGAGGCCCTGGGCTATCGGGTGGAAAGGGAACAGGATTTGAGACGTAAGGAGATTTTGGAAGCGTTGGATAAGGGAGAAATCACTTCGGAAGAAGCAATTAAGCTTCTGCGAAATTAGGGGAGGGAAGGTTGGATGCAGCAGGAGCAGAGATTAATCCTGAAGATGCTGGAAGAGGGGAAAATCAACGCCGAAGAGGCGGAGGCCCTGCTCAATGCCTTGGGTGAGGCTGAACCTAAGGAGGAGGAAGCACAGGAAGAACCTTGGGCCAGGTTGGAAAAAATGGGCGAAGAGTTCGCGGCCAAAGTTGAGGCTGCAACTGAGAGGTTTGCCAAATCGTTGGAACACAAAACGGAAGGACTTAGTGAGAAGCTGGTTAAGCTTCCCAAAATCTTGACCAGAATCCCTTTTGTCGGTTTTGAACAGGCCCACGAGTTTACCCAGGTGCGGCGGGGACCAGTCACGGCCGAGGAAGGGGAAGTGATCCCCATCGCCCTGAGCAACTTCAACGGCCCAATCTGCGTTGAGGGCTGGTCTGAGGATGGCTGGCAGCTCATTGTTGTCCAGCGGATACGGGGACGAGACCGGGAAACACTGCGTGACCATCTCTACGAGGCGGAATGGGCGGATGGAGAAGCGCGAGACAGCTTTAGACTTAGCATCCCCGATCAGCTAGATCGGTTTGTATCACTCCATCTGATGGTGCCGAGGCATCGGAAATACGAGGTTACGACGGTGTCTGTAAACGGCTCCCTTCGTTTGGAAAACCTAAAAGGAACTACTGTCGAACTGAGGACTACCAATGGTTCCGTTTCTACTTGCTCGGTACGGAGTGAGCGGGTGGACGGTCGGATCAGCAATGGGTCATGTAAAATGGATGGGGTGGAGGCGGATGTCATTCGCTTCCGGATCGGAAATGGCTCCTATCGGGTGCAGGGTTCGGCTAGAGAGGTGGACTGTGTAGCAACCAATGGGTCAATCGACCTGCGGGCGGATCAGATTCCCCAAACGAGCAATTACACCCTCCAGACTGTGAACGGGTCGATCACGGTCAAACTGCCGGATCAAGAAAACGTTGGTACCTCCGTGCAGTTGAGTACATCGGTTGGCCGCATTCACACCAGTCTCGGTGCGTTGGAAAACACCACCGATGAGCGGGCTGGCGGTGGAGCCTCGTTTTCCGGGCAGACGGTAGGTTTTGCCGAGAAACCGGTTAGACTGGCCCTTAGTGCCACAACTACATCCGGTTCAATCTCAGTGTCTACCACGGAGGAAGACTAGACCGAGATAATTATCCCAGCAGGACATGGGCTGAGCAAAGAGAATAATTTCAGACAGAAGAGGTGGTATTAACCGCCTCTTTTCTTTGGAAGAGAGGTAACAGCAATGATTAAGTTTATAGCCTGCGATTTGGACGACAGTCTTCTAGATCGCAGCGGCAAAATTAGTCCTGAAAACAAAGCAGCCATCAAACTGGTTAGGGAGAAGGGGATTGGCCTTACCATCGCCACCGGCAGAATGTTCCAGTCCGCCGCAGCTTTCGCCCGTGAGTTGGGTCTGGACGAAGAACAGCCCCTTATCTGTTACAACGGAGCTTTGGTTCAGCGCCTGTCTGGAGAAACACTCTATCATGAACCGCTGCCAACGGCCGTAGCCTGCAAGCTGGCAGAGCATGCCCGGGCTAATGATTGGGTAATCAATGCCTACCTTAACGATGAGCTTTATGTGCAGCGCTGGGATGAGCATGCGGCCCGCTATGCCACTACGGCCAGTGTGGACGTGAAGGTTGTGCCCAATCTAGCGGAATTCATGCGTAAGGGTGAAATGGAGCCTGCGAAACTCCTGGTGACCACTCCACCGGAGGAGGTGTCGGAACGCATAGTCCAGATCAGAACGTTGGCTGGCGATTTCGTGCAGATCGCCCAGTCGCGGGAGGATATGATCGAGATTACCCGCAGCGGTGTGCACAAGGGTAAGGCTCTGTTACGCCTAGTAGAGTCTATGGGCCTGGACATGTCTGAGGTAATGGCAATTGGGGACAGCAGCAATGATTTGACCATGCTGGAAATGGCGGGGTTGGGGATCGCCATGGGTAATGCGGGGCCTGAAATAAAGAACGCAGCCGATTATGTTACCCTTTCCAATGGGGATCATGGTGTGGCCTACGCACTTAACAAATACGTTTTGGGTAAGAGTTGATCCGCTGCCTTGCGAGGATTCAAAAAGGAGAAATCTGGGCTTTTAACTGAGGTATTTCGCCAAAAGGCAGAATTTAGCTTACTCAAAAGCAAAAAATCTTTGCATAACGATCTAAACTGTGTTATTATGTTAACGTAATATAATATGTTCCGAGTGTCAACTCGGACATATTTTAAATATGCCATTTTGTGGTGAGAGGAGTTAAGTCATTGGCACAAGTTCTTTTAAGGGACGTTACCAAGCGCTTTGGTAATGTTGTAGCAGTCAACAATATCAGCTTAGACGTGAAAGACAGAGAATTTATTGTGTTGGTTGGGCCGTCCGGTTGTGGAAAAACCACTACCTTGAGGATGGTTGCAGGTCTTGAGGAAATCACTGAAGGTGACATCTACATCGGCGACATGCACGTAAACAACGTTCCTCCGAAAGATAGGGATATTGCAATGGTTTTCCAAAACTACGCACTTTATCCCCACATGGACGTTTACAACAACATGGCGTTCGGCCTCAAGCTGCGCAAGTTCCCTAAAGCGGAAATTGACAACAGGGTAAAACACGCCGCAAGGCTGCTCGGTATCGAGAACCTGTTGGATCGTAAGCCCAGAGCTCTCTCCGGTGGACAGCGTCAGAGGGTAGCCGTTGGCCGTGCCATCGTGCGCGAACCTAAGGTGTTCCTCATGGACGAACCCCTTTCCAACTTGGACGCCAAGTTGAGGGTACAGATGAGGGCCGAGCTGAGCAAACTTCACAGCAGGCTCGAAGCAACCATTATCTACGTAACTCACGACCAGACTGAAGCCATGACCATGGGTGACCGTATTGTCGTTATGAAAGACGGCCTTATCTATCAGGCTGGTGCACCCCTGGACATCTACAACAACCCTGACAACATGTTTGTGGCCGGCTTTATTGGCAGCCCAGCCATGAACTTCATCGATGCTGTGCTCGTTAAAGAAGGGGATACTTACATCATTGATGCTAAGACCTTCAAGGTGGAAATCCCCGCCGAGAGAGCCGCTAAGATTGAGGGCATTGGCAAGTATGTTAACAAGCCTATCGTCTTTGGTATCCGTCCCGAGGACATTGAAGACGCTGCCATCGTAGCCGAAGATCCTCGTTACCAGATTGTTGAGGCTGACGTAGACGTAACTGAGCCCATGGGTTCTGAAGTATACGCTTACCTGTCCAGCGGCGAGAGCACCTTTATCTCCCGCCTGGATGCTGGTACGGATGCAAAACCCGAGTCCAAGCATAAAGTGGGCTTTAACATGACGAAGATTCACCTCTTCGATCCGGACACGGAGAACGTGGTACGCTAGTAAGCAAGTCTGTTTCAGCTAATATAGAGAGCACATAGGGTGCTCTCTTTTTTTGTCTGCGTGTCAGAACTGGAAAGATCTACATGGCCTCTAGCAGGAGGAATAGAAAAAAGCAAGGAGAATACCATAGGCGACCCACCGCAAAATCAGGAGATTTCTATTGCGACTTCACTAACTTATGTTAGTTACAAATGCGGTGGTCAGTGTTCGATTCTGCAAGTCACTCGCCAAAGGAGGTGTGTCCCCAAGAGATGCAGGGATCGAACAGGTGCAGCACACTAGATATGACACAGCCTGAGGACGGACAGGCGAGGAAACAAGGAGACTCCCCTCAATGTCCTCTCTACGCAGCAGAGACGGAGAGGCTGCACCGATGAGCAACAAATAAGATAAAGGGGATAGACAGATTATGAAAAAGACTATTATTCTTGCTTTAATCGTAGCCTTAGTCGCGGCAGTACCTGTAGCAGCTGCCGGCGTAGACTTCGGCGGTTCAATCGAAACTGAAATTGCAGTTAACAAGAAAAAGGGCGAAGACGTACAAGTCGTACCTGGTTCTGAACTTTCCTTGAACCTCGGCGTAAACGCCGCGCAGGACAAAGTTCGGGCTGGTCTGGAATTTGGCTTGTCTGAAGAGGAAGATGGCTTGGTACCCAGCGGTATTTCCCTGGGTGACATCGAGCTGAAACAGGCTTTCATCGAAGCTGACGGTGCCTTCTGGCACGGCGGCCCAGAGGCCACAACTCGTTTTGGTACACTGGGTATTGATTACAGCCCATACGCAAGCCTTACCGGTCGCAGCGGTATCAGCATCAGCGGTGTAGATCTAGACGTTATTGAACTGAATGGTTTCTACGCCCTAGCTGCAGAAGGTGAGAGCGATGTATTGGGTATGCGCTCCAGCCTCAACCTGCTTGACGAAGTTGATCTGGGTATTGCAGTGCTCAGTGATTCGGATATCATCCGTATTCAGGCTGACGCAGCCGCAGAGCCCATCGAAGGTCTGCGCATCGCAGCCAGCGCAGCAGCTGACCGGACAGAGGAATCTGGCCTTCAGATGGACAACCTGGTTAAGGTAGCTGCTGACTACGCACTGGATGAAAACACAAACATTACTGTTGGTTTCAAACACATCAGTGATGACTGGGCCGTGACGAATGATGACGGTAAACCTAAGTATATTGCTGAGAAGACTGAGGATGGCGACGGCGAGCACGACTGGATTCACCTCGAACGGGCCAAGAACCGTGGTGTCTTTGTAGGCCTCGAGACTGCCCAGCAGGGTATCAACCTGGCAGCTGCCTACGACCAGATGTTTGCTGAAGCAAGCATCGCTGCTGACACCGAGTACGAAGGGTTCAGGTTTGACGTGAAAACCGTTCTGGACGTACCTGCCATGAGCGCCATGGCTGCTAAGTCCACCACCTTCGGCGTAAGCCGTGAGTTCGACGTAATGGAAGGTTTGGCAGTTGACGCAAGGTACGAAGGTAAATGGACCGGTGGCGAAGAGAAGGGTCTCGTACACACCATTGGTGCCAAGAGCACCCTCGGCATCCTGCCTGCAGTTGACGGTCTTGAGCTAAGCGCTGAAGTATCCGCCGCAGAGCTGAAATTGGATGCAGTGGATTACAAAGTCGGTGCTAAGTTTGCTGCACCGAACGGCGTAAACCTCGGTATCGAACATGCCCGCTATGACGGTACTACCTTCAACGCTGGTATGAAAGTTGAGTTCTAAGAACAACGGCATAAGCAGTACAAATGACCCCCATGCTCGGGGGTCATTTTTTGTCCTATTTGCAGAACAACAAGCAGGGTTTTACGTATAACTATAGAAGTACGGGTAGAACATGGATCATTTATACCAGGGGTGGAAATTTTTCGCACTGATAGAAGGATTTACCGTTTGTTTGTCAAATATCGGTATATGATTTAGCTTTGCTTTATGCTTCCTGAAGTTACTGGAAGGAAAGGAGGTGCCTGCTCAGTATCCAGTGACCAATGGGAAGGTAAAGGCATTACCAGTGGGCGACGGGGTCAAGGAAACACGGAAACTTTTCCCCATAATCCCGAGGTGATGAGGATATACTTATACTAGAAACACTTTCCAAAAAACTGAGGGGGAAAAATAATGAGAAAGAAAGCATTAGTTATTACCCTTGCACTAGTCTTAGCATTCGCAAGCAGTGCAATGGCAGCTGTAAGTTTCAGCGGGAAGTTCAAAATCGACTTCGCGCGGAACTTTGATTTTAATGACAATAACAACTTGTTTGATGGAACCTATACACTAACTCCTACGCTGAACTTTAGCATCTCCGCTTCATCCAAAGGTGAATCGGAAGATCGCGTTGATTGGGAATTCAGCAGTGGAGTCATACAAGACGGAGACAAATGGACATTCAGCGGGTACAAACTCGGGCTTTATGATCAGTATTTCAAAGCTTGGGTCTGGGGTGCTGGTGCCGAGTTGTCTGACAAAGCTACCCAATTTGGTTGGATCAGCGCATCCAAAGCCGGTGGCGACTTGCGGTCGAGGGTAGAAGTACCTGTGGCAGACGTGGCAACTGTTACCGCTGACTTTGAAGGAACCACCATGCGTCTCTTTGTAGACGGTGCTGTGGAAGGTTACAACGTTGGAGCAGCTTATGAGTTGGCTAAATGGGAAGACGAAGATAACCGCACAAACCGCGTTGTTGTTCAAGCTGACGGCAGCATTCCAGCTGGCGATCTGGACATCGCTCTGAAGGCCGCTGTAGGTATTGACGTGAAAAAAGAAGACAGTGGCTTCGCATTCGGTGTTGACGCAACCGTCAATCCGACAGATGCGCTTTCCTTGAACGTAGAGGTTAAGAACAACGACAAGTGGGCAGCTAAGGGAAAGACAGATGTGACCGCTGCTGCAACCTACACCGAGGCTGCATTCCAGCTCAAAGGTGAAGTTAGCCAGAGCTTTGTTAAGGATGGCGACAACAAACCTGGTATTACCTTGACTGGTTTCTATCGCATGAGCGATACTCTCAATTACGGTGACCTGTTTGGCGATAAGTGGTACACCAACGATGCTCCTGCATTTGGTGTTAAGGCCGAGCTCCCTGGAGCGAATTTCTCTAAACTCACAATCGATGCTACAGCTCCTGTAGTGGCTGACGTTGCATCGGTAAAGGCGAAAGCCATATACGAAGGCAAGAGTAAGTACAGTGCTGACGTTCTTGGACGGATTGTTGCTACTTCTAAGTTGACACTCAATCCTCAAGTGAAGTTTACCAAGACCGAAGCTAACGATACGCTCGAGTTGAAGCTGGACGCAAGCTACCGTATTGGTGACACTGGCCCAAGCGTCACCTTCGGTGCTGAAACTGAAACCAAGACAGTAACTGATACTGACGTAAAAACCAAAACCGGCAAAATCTTCGCTAGTGTTAAAGTGGCATTCTAAGACAGACACAAACTACCACCCAGGCAATTGCCTGGGTGGTTTTTCTTTTGTCCTTTAGGCAGGAAAGGGTGGGTAGCTGGGCGAAACATGTCATTGCATAGAATTGTAGAGAGGGTTAAGGACGAGGCTCAATTGGAGGAGTTGAATGTCTTCCTCTGGGATGGCTGCATCTTCGGGGAAAGTGTGGAACAGTTCTTCCGGGTCTAAACTGCTGAGCAGCTTTTGGAGTTGTTGTTCTGTCTGTTTTTTCTGCTCTGGTTCGCTTAGTTTGTCATACACTTGGCATAATAGGGTAAGGCAGTAAATAGACCATAAGGGAGAGTTGGTTAAGGCTAAGGCCGCTTGTGCCATGCTTTCCGCCTGTGTGGGTGATCCCCGCTGCAGGAAAACCCGGGCCGTTAGATACATTAACTCGGGGTCCTGTGGTGGAATGGGTACCTCTGTGCTTAGAGACCTTGCGCTGGTGCTGAGGCGTCTCAAGAATTCGATTTGTGGAGATGTGGGGAGTAGAGCTAAATAAAAGTGGCACTTGCTTGGCTCCAAGATAGAGAGTTTTGCCGCCTTTAGGATTAGTTCATCGCCGATCAGGTTGCTGACTGTGGTGTCGAGAAGG
>DGFC01000001.1:21501-22101 GCA_002391465.1 Firmicutes bacterium UBA3910
TGCTGACTGTGGTGTCGAGAAGGAGTGCCCAATCGCGCAGCGTTTTTAGGGATGGTTCCACTGTGCCCGTTTCTACTTTACTCAGGAAACTCGCACTGTTTTGTCCTGCGACTTCTTTTTGCGTCAGCCCCATCGCCCTGCGGCGGTATCGGAGCCGGCAGCCTAAGACGTTCATCAGCTTACCCCCGAAATGTGGAAATTATTTTATAGTCTGCCAAAAGTGTACCATAAAACATGTAAAAAGGCAAATAGTGCCATTATTGACAGTGGTACCCTGACCTAGGTATAATTTCTTTAAGTACGCCCAAAAACGAGGTGACTTCGGTAGTGGATTGTAAGCGAGTTCAAATCATGATGCCGGTCAAGTTATTGGCCGAGATTGATCGGATGGCCCAGGAAAAACGGATTAATCGCAGTCAGGTTATACAAAACGCCGTGCAATTGTATATAATGGAGAAGAACCCTTCCGGCTTGCAGGAAAAACTGCGGGTCGGTTATCAAATCATGGCCGAGTTAAACCTCAAACTAGCGGAAGAAGGCAACGATGAAGAAATATTAGCAGACTACGAGCGCCAACTGGCGGAGGCTGAATAGTGTGGA
>DGFC01000081.1 GCA_002391465.1 Firmicutes bacterium UBA3910
AGATGTGTTTATCGGCACTGACCTGCGGCAAGATGCCATGGGCCATAATTTCAGGCATGCAGGCGAGGGGATAGATGTGGATGATGCCGTCCAGGCAGCCTGACAGCTCGGCGCTGCGGGCCACGCTTTCCAGTCCGTGGCCCCCGACGAAACTGTGTAAGTAACCTGCTGCTGACCTCAACAGGGAGTTTTGATTATACAGCCCGAGGGCATTTTTAAACACATGGTCCTCAATCCATTCCTTCAGGCTGATGGTACGCACCGCTTCCACGCCCAGGGAGCCTAAGCGCTCCTCCAGCCGCAGGTTTACAAAAGGCTCCACAACAGTGTAGATCTCCCCCACAATCCCCACCCGCAGAACCGCATGGGATGATACTCGGTCCATGAGATCCTGCAGTCCTGCCTCGGTTTCCTCTTTCAGTTCACGCAGGGTTTTTACGCTCTGGGCCAGCCTGATTTTCTGCAGCTGGCCTTCTAGAAAGCGCGAGACTGAACCCCGTTCTTTTTCCCTGGGCCTTGCCTGTAAGGACAGATTCTCCACTTCTTCAAGGACACTCAGCTTGGCCCAGGCCAGCTGACACCCCCTGAACAAATGCCGGATCCGTGCAGAACCAAAGATGCTCCGCAGCCTTTCCCTGGCCAGGCCCCAGTTTCCCCGGGGCACTTCCAACGTAACGAACTCCACCTGCTTGCCAAGATCAAGAAGAATTATCCTTTGAATCTCGGCATAATAGCCCAGGCGGCAGGGTCCCCAGCCCCCAAGCATGTACACACTGTCTGCACCAAGCTCAATCCCTTCCAGCATGTTGCCGAGAATCGTCTTAAAAGGAAGGCAGATGTCTTCCGGGCTGTACCGGCTTCCCCATTCAATGGTGCGCTTGGTGCTTAAGGGCGGAGTGACGGGCTCGTGCCCCAGGCCCTGAAGAAGAGCTTCTATTGCGATATAGGCGTTTCCCAAATGGGGAAAAGTGACTCTCATCCGCTTTTTTTCCTTTCCAGCAAATCGCAAAAGGCCTCCAAACGTGTGATTATTCCCACCTCGCTGGTATGTTCATCAACAATTAGGTCCAGCATAGCCACTTTCTTCTCCCGGCATCGCCTGGCAATGAGGGCACTGGCAAAAGATTCCGCACCGCAGCCAAAGGGAGCGACATTAATCACGCCGTCAACTCTCTGGATGAAGTGCTCCAACGCGCCGACTGAACGCCGGGTATCCGACCAGAAGAGGGGTTTGTCCAGGGCTTTGCCGAGCTCCCTGGCCACTGTTTCGGGAACCTGGGCAGAGGTATGCAGCTCAGCACCTAGTGTCTGCAGGTGGCTGTAGAGGTTGTTGCTCAGGTAGGCATCATCGATTAGGTAGCGCGGACCCAGCAGCAATATCCGCAGCCTGCCCCTGTGAGGCTGGGTTGCTTGGAGGGACTTTTCCAGGGTCTGCTGTGCCTGACAGGCGGCCCGCCAGGCACGTTTCACAGCACCACGGGAGGCAAAGGGCAGACCCAGGCGCACATAGCTCTGGGTCAGGGCACCGAGACTCTTTCGGGCGTCAAGGGTTGGGGCTAGGATGGTTGTCGATGAGGGCAGGTACTGCCTGAGCAGATCGGGCAGTCCCAAAAAGTTCGCACAGGTATACTCACCAGGGGCGACGCTGACTATTTTAGGCACAAACAAGAGTGTAATGCCCTGTTCAGACAAGGCCCGGGAGTGACCCACCATGCTTTTCACTGCCAGGCATGCACCGTCTACGCATGCGTTTAGGCCCCACTCCAGGATTTGCTTGTTGGTAGGCGGAGAAACGACTACCCTAAAGCCCAAACTCTCAAAGAAACACCGCCACAAAGCATGGTATTGAAAATAGTACAGAGCTCTGGGTATCCCTATTTCTCTAATATTAACGCCCCCCTTTGTTTCGCTTCTTCTGAGCCCGAATGTCCTGGGGCTTGGTCAGGCGCGGCCTGATTGCCACCTGCGGAATCGGGTACCTGAAGATCACCCGTAGCAGGGCAGGACCGTCAAAGGGCAGCAGGGGCCAGAGATAGGGTATGCCAAAGGATTTGGTGAGGCCAAACACCAGCAGGATGATGATCAAGGCTGCACCAAGGCCCCACCAGCCTGCGATGACCGCTCCAAAAAACAACACGTAGCGGAAGAGACGAATGGCGTTGCCAAATTCTATGCTGGGTGTAGCAAAGCTGCAGATTGCCACAATGGCGGTATACAAAATCGCCTCACCTGTGAAAAGTCCCACTGACACCGCCAAGTCACCCAGAATGATGGCGCCCACTAGACCTAAGGATGTAGCCAGTGAATCCGGCGTATGAATCAACGCCATTCTGATTAGATCCAGCCCGATTTCCAGCAGCAGCAGCTGAAACCAAAGGTCCAGACGCCCGGGATCCTTCGGCCCGATAAAGGCCAGCCATTCCGGCAGGTTGGCGCTCACTGCCAGCTGGTACCAGAGGGGCAGAAGAACTAGTGAACCTAAGATGCCGGAACTTCTCACCCAGCGCAGATAGGTGCCTACAGGCGGGTTTTGAAAGTACTCTTCCGCGTGCTGAGTAAAGTGCCAGACAGTGACAGGCACCAAGAGTACAAAGGGAGTGGTGTCTACAATGATAACAATATGTCCCTCCAGCAGATGCGCTGCAGCTACGTCAGGACGTTCGGTGTAACGTGTTACCGGCAGCGGATTAAACACTGTACCCAGGATGTATTCTTCCAGATTCTTGCCGCCCATGGGGATGGCATCCCGCTTGACGGCCTCAATGCGGCTCTTGACCTCCTGAACCAGACTGGGATCGGCAATATCCTCAATGTAACCTACCACCACATCCGTCTTGGAACGCAGGCCGACTTTCAGCGACTCAAAACGCAGATTGGGATCGCGGATACGCCTGCGAATCAGATTGACATTGAACAATGCCGTTTCCACAAACCCGTCCCGGGAACCGCGGGTCACCTTTTCCAGAGTCGGTTCCTCGGAACCCCGCGTCACATACTGGCGAACATCCAGGACTGCCAGGTCGCTTACGCCGTCAATGATCAGGAGCATTGTGCCGCAGAGCAGTTCATCGATTCCGGCCTCAAGGCTGTCTGCGATGCTGACCTCAAAGAAGGGAACATACTCCTGCAGCAGCTGCTCAAGGGCTCCTGATGTTATACCCATACGCGGAATGGTCTGCAGTGACCGCATGATATGGATTGTGGCAACATCGTTGACGAAGCCGTCGAGAAAAACCAGGGCAGCTTGTTTATGGGCCACCTTTAGCCTGCGAATGATCAGATCAAAGGTTACTTCGTAGCCAAGCCTCTCCTCGAGCTGTGCTAACACCTCATTCAGGTTTCTGGTCACGCCATCACTCCCTTGAAAAAAACCGCCCCTGAAACAGAGCGGCGCTCTTATGCGGGGCGTGTTTGCTTTTCAGCGGTTTAACGCAAAGCCGTAGGCACAAAAAGGTCGATGATACCTATCACGAAAGCTGCCAGCAACGCTCCTACAATCGAAACCTCCATACCAGGGACGATAAACTGGGCGATCCAAATAGTGATGGCTGAGACGATGAACCCTACCACACCGCGCCCGTAAGGCGATACATTCTTGCCAAGCAGACTTTCAACCACCCAGCCCAGCACTGCAATCACTACCGCTGCGAAGAGAGCGTGGAAAAATGACAGCGCTTTGAAGCCGGGGAGTAAAAAGCCTACCAGCATTAACACCAAAGCAGATACAATAAAACGTACAACAGCACCCATCCAATCCAGATCAATCACCTACTTCTCTGTTTGCTAGGAACAGTATAACCAAAAAACGGCCTAGTTATCCTAAGCCGTTTTAGGGATGTGAAGAAATCAGTTTTCTACTCGAAACGCTATCTGGACATCGGCCCGATAGCCTGTAATATCGCCTTCGGGGCTGACCTGCCCTGTCCAGTTCAAAACTTCCACGCCGGTAATTCCCCGGACGGTCTTGGCAGCTTCCTTGACAGCTGTCTGGACCGCAGCTTCCCAGCTTTGATCCGATTCACCTACAAGTTCAATGACTTTTACAACCGAACCCAATAGAGAACCTCCTTTTTTCCCTAGGATGCCCCCTTGAGCCTTCGATTAATCCAACACAGTCTGACAGAGTCTCAAGAGATTCCCGCCCATGATCTTCTCCACTTCAGAGCCGGTGTATCCCTGTCTCTTATACACATCT
>DGFC01000017.1 GCA_002391465.1 Firmicutes bacterium UBA3910
AGATGTGTATAAGAGACAACAATAGCTCCCGCATCGATTTTGAGCATACCCATGGAAGCATTCACTGCATAGATCGTCCGCTCCGGCGTGATTTCTAACACCATCGTCTCCAGCAGCACTTCAACGTCAGTTTCCTTTAAAAGGTCGATATACTTCTGCGCGTATTCCGGGCCTGTCAGTTCAGCCTTAAAGCGGTGCAAGCCGAAACCGTGGTGGATGCACTGTTGGAGGATCCCCCCAAGCTCGATGTTGCGCTCCAGAACGACCACCTTCTTGGCGCCTTCGTTGTGGGCAGCTAGAGCAGCCGCCAAACCAGCCGGTCCGCCTCCAATCACAACCACATCAGCCGTTAAGTGTTTCATTGCCGCACCCCATCTCTCAGTAATTCTTTGGCATGATACATGATCATCTCACTGCCGGGCCCCCGTTTGGTTACTTTCTCCAGGGTAATATTCAGCTCACGAGCCAGAATCTCCATAACCAAAGGCTGGCAGAAGCCGCCCTGGCAGCGCCCAGCCCCTCCTCTGGCCCTAAACTTGATGCCGTCTAACGTCCTGGCACCTCGGCGGATGGCATCAACGATCTCCCCTTCTGTCACCGTTTCACAGCGGCAGATAATCCGGCCGAAGCTTGGGTCTTTCCGCACCAGTTCATCCCGCTCCTCGTGGGACAGCTCATTGAAGCGAATAACGGGCTCCCGGCGGGGATTAAAGTCCTCTTTCGGCTCCAGCACATAACCCTTGTCTTTCAGCATCTCAGGCACATGGGCTGCTATGGCCGGTGCGGCAGTAAGGCCGGGGGATTCAATTCCGGCAAGGTGGATCAAGCCGCGCACCCTAGGGGAGAATTCCACAATGAAATCACCTCTATCGCTTGCGGCCCTCAGACCAGCAAACTGGGCGATAACTTTCCGTACCTGGAGGTTAGGTACCAAACTCTTAGCACCTTCGTAAATCTGTCTGAAACCCTCATAGGTCGTGGCCAAATCGTCCTTTGCCGGCACATTGTGGCTGGTTGGTCCCATCATCAAGTTGCCGGCAGCGGTAGGTATAACTAAAATACCCTTGCTGATCTCGCTTGGAACCGGAAAGATGGTGGAAGTAACTACGTTCTTCTCCGATAGGTCGAAGAGATACTCCTCACCCTTGCGGGGCAGGATGGAAAAATAGGCGTCACCAAATAGGCGGGCGATCTCATCTGCCTTAAGACCGGCCACGTTCACCACTATATCCGCCTCAATGATGTACTGGGGAGTTTCGAGATATTTCTTGTCCCCGTCCACCCAACCATTGATAACCGGATTTTCCACCAGAAGCTGGGCTCCGTTTTGAATGGCGTTTTCCATCAGGGCAGCTGCCAGTTCAAAGGGCATAACCGAACCACCCTCCGGCGCATACATTGCGCCCACGATACTCCTGTTTAAATTGGGCTCCAGCTCAAACAGTTCTTCCTGGCTGAGCAAGCGCAGGTTTACCCCCCTGTCTTTGCCCCTTTGGTAGTAGCGCTGGACTACCTCCATCTCCTCTTCTGTGCGGGCCACCAGCAGGATACCGTTCTGGACAAACGTCACATCCAATTCCTCGCAGAGCTTAGGAAACATCTGGTTACCCGGGAGGCAAAACTTCGCCTTCAGCGTACCGGGTTCTTCATGGAAGCCCCCATGGACGATACCGCTGTTGGCCTTGGTCGTACCCCAGCCAACCTCGGGCTCGGCCTCGATCAGCAAGACATCGAGTTTGTACCGGCTGAGCTCCCTGGCTACGCAGGTACCAACTATCCCTCCTCCAACAATTGCTACCTGAACCGATCTTCGCTCTTTACCCACTCCACTCACAGCCTCCTCCTTTTTGAAGAACAAAAAAACCCCGCCGAAGGATCGTGAAATCCACCGGTAGGGTTTTTCTCTCTTCTCTTACCCCGACGGTAAATATAACCTATTGCACCTTAATGATACAATATTTTACCGTCGCTTGCAAGAGTTTTAACATTTTTTACCCTTAGTTCTTTTCTGCGCCGGCTGCAGGTACTAGGTGGCAGGCCACATAGTGACCATCGCCCGTGTCTACAAACTCGGGCTCTTGCACACGGCAGATATCCATTACCTTGGGGCACCTGGTGTGGAAACGACAGCCTGAAGGCGGGTTGATCGGGCTGGGTACATCGCCCTTCAAGATAATCCGTTCCTTCTTGATGGTTGGGTCAGCCTCTGGAATGGCAGAGAGTAGAGCCTGGGTGTAAGGATGCTTCGGATTGCGGTACAGCTCTTCTTTGTCGGTCAGTTCTACGATCTTACCGAGGTACATTACTGCCACCCGGTCTGAAATATGCTTCACAACGCTCAGGTCGTGGGCAATAAACAGATAGGTCAAGCCGAACTCTTCCTGCAGATCCTGCAGCAGGTTAATAACCTGGGCTTGGATGGATACGTCCAGCGCCGAAACGGGCTCATCCGCAATAATCAGCCTGGGGTTAACAGCCAAGGCACGGGCAATACCGATACGCTGGCGCTGACCGCCGGAGAATTCGTGGGGGAAGCGGCGGGCGTGGAAGGCACTCAGACCAACCGTCTCAAGGATTTCCCGCACCCTCTTTTCCCGTTCTGCTCCCCTTGCTAGTTTATGAATATAGAGGGGTTCACCGATGATGTCCCCTACTGTCATCCTCGGGTTAAGCGAACCATACGGGTCTTGGAAAATGATCTGAATCTCTTTCCTCAACTCCCGCATCTCATCTTTGGGTAACTGAGGAATGTTTTTGCCGTCAAAGATGATGTTGCCTGAAGTGGGCTCAAGCAAACGGAGGATCAAACGTCCCACAGTGGTCTTACCGCAGCCACTCTCACCTACTAAACCAAGCGTCTCTCCCTTGAGAATGTCAAAGGAAACACCGTCAACCGCCTGGACCGCACCAACCTGTTTGCTGAAGATGATCCCCTGGCGGATAGGAAAGTGTTTAACTAGATCTCGAACTTCTAAGAGATTCTCTTGTTGTGCAACCTGGTTAACAGCTGTCATTTAGCCCACCTCCCCGTTCTTTTGGTCAACTTCTGCATTCTCATTGTAATCAACAACCTTCCAGCAGGCCACACTGTGTCCTTCACTTACCTCAAACGCAGGCGGCACTTTTGCACGGCATAGATCGGTTGCGAACGGACAGCGTGGGTGGAAACCGCAGCCCTCAGGGAAGCTGCCCGGAATGGGAACTGTACCCGGAATGGCCTGCAGCCTGGAACCGTCGCCGTCAAGGCGCGGGATAGACCCTAAGCTGTCTCTTATACACATCT
>DGFC01000111.1 GCA_002391465.1 Firmicutes bacterium UBA3910
AGATGTGTATAAGAGACAGACGCTGGGCCGGGCATGCCCCAGATGGGCCTCCGCGTAGGGTGTAACGCCGCAGACGTAGATACTTACCTCACCCTCTTTGCGCGGGGCAAATTCTTCCTTTTTCTGGGTCAATGTATTGTATACGTAGATTTTCACCAGTTAAACTCCTCCCTTCAAAATAAAACGGCCCCAGTCTCTACAGAGACGTGGGCCGCGGTTCCACTCTGCTTCCAAAGGCACAACAAACAGACGCGCCTTGGCACTCAAACACGATAACGAGTGTACCGTCCAAGCCTACCCCGGGCTCGCCGGATCGGTTGGAAGATCAGGGGTGCACTTCAGCCGCTTCCGCCTTAGGATGTTTCCAGCACGCCATCCCTCTCTGGAAGGCTTCCGAGCCTACTCTCCCCGTCATCTCCGCTCTACAATTACAAAATCATTATACGCAACATCTAAATTGAAGTCAATCACACAGGCTGACCACGGCAGCGGCGGCGATCCCTTCTTCTCTGCCCACAAAACCGAGGCCCTCTGCCGTTGTGGCTTTAATGTTAATCCTCCCTGCGGCAATCCCGATTAGCTCAGCCAGCTTAGCTCGCATGGCGGCTTTGTAGGGAGAAAGTTTTGGCGCCTGCGCCATAATAGTCAGATCCACATTGTTTACCCGTAGCTTGTCCCTTTTCAGAAGTTCCAGCACCTCGTGAAGAAGCTCCAGGCTGGAAATACCCTTGTAGCGGGGATCGATGTCCGGAAAGTGCTCGCCAATATCGCCTTTCCCCACTGCCCCCAGCATGGCATCCATTACGGCATGTACCGCCACATCCGCATCGGAATGGCCCGACAAACCCTTTTCCCAGGGTATTTCCACGCCACATAGAATTAGGGGGCGGTCTTCTACCAAACGGTGCACATCCCAGCCGTAGCCCACAAAAAACGAGTTTGCTGTAGTCAGATCCTCGGGTGTGGTAATCTTGATATTGCCGTAATCACCGGAAACGATGTAAACGGGCTTGCCCAGCTCCTCCAAAAGGGCACAGTCATCGGTGGCTATGAGGCCCCGCCGTTTCGCTTCTTGGTGGGCCCCTAAAATCAGCTCATAGGCAAAGGCCTGGGGCGTCTGCATAGCCCGGAGCTCGGGGCGGGGCAGGGGTTTTCTGACAAAGTCCTTTTCCACCTGTTTGATCGTATCCTTAACAGGTACGCCTACCCCCACCGCACCGTGTTTTTGAACCGCCAGAAGTGCGCGGTAAACAATTTCGCTGGTGACGTAGGGCCTAGCCCCATCATGGATCAACACCCAATCAGTGTCCTTCGATAGCGCCATAAGGCCGTTGTAAACGCTCTCCTGCCGCTCAGCCCCCCCGACCACAATCTTGGTGGGCTTGTCCCCAGCATACTCAGCCACTATTTCAGACATTACAGCCAAATCAACATCTCTGGCCACCACCACAAGCTCATCCACTTCTGGCAGGTGGGCAAAGAGTTCGAGGCTGTGGGCAAGCATGGGTTTACCGTCTAGGGAAAGCAGAACCTTGTTCCCCTCTGCTCCCATGCGCTTACCTGAGCCTGCCGCTGCAATGATAACCCCCGTTTTCAAGCAAAAACCTCCCTTAGACAGAAAAAAAGGCCCGATGAACGCGCATCAGGCCTTCTCTGACTAAATTTAAAGTGCCCGTTCCATAGACTTGGGCTTAGCGAAAATCATCCGCCCGGCTGCCGTCTGCAGAACGCTGGTCACTAAAACACCAACTGTCTGCCCGATGTAGCGGCGTCCGCCATCCACAACGATCATGGTCCCGTCGTCCAGGTAAGCAACACCCTGACCCTGTTCTTTGCCGTCTTTAATCACGTTAACCTTTAACTCTTCGCCCGGCAGTACGACAGGTTTAACCGAGTTGGCCAGTTCATTTATGTTTAGTACGGGCACGCCATGTAGTTCGCATACCTTGTTCAGGTTGTAGTCGTTCGTAACAACCTTACCGTTCAGTTCCTTGGCCAGCTTCACCAATTTGGTGTCCACCTCAGTCACATCTTCATAGTCCTGTTCCAAAATACGCACAGTGGAATAGGGCTCCTTTTGGATCTTGTTGAGGATATCCAAACCCCTGCGGCCTCGATTCCGCTTCAAAACGTCGGAAGAATCGGCAATGTGCTGCAGTTCTTCCAAAACGAAACCGGGTACGATCAAATCCCCTTCCAGAAAACCGGAACGGGTAATGTCCGAGATCCTCCCGTCGATGATGACGCTGGTATCAAGAATTTTGGGGGCCGCTTGACCTGTTAATCCCTGGCGTTTGCGGATATGGCTTGAGGAACGAAAAAAGACCTGTAGAAAGTCCTCCCTTTTCCTCAAACCAACAATCAAACCAAGGGAACCAAACACAAGCCCGAAAAAGATCGGTGCATACACTCCCACAACTGGGATCCGCGCAACAGGAAGGGAAATGACCAATCCCAGCAGCCAGCCAATCACCAGGCCGACTAAACCGCCCAACAGATCCGTAATGGGTGTTTTGACTAAAGCACGGACAATGCTGTTAAAACCCATTTGCAATCCTTTGAATACGGGCAGCGCCACAACCACACCTAACAAAGTGCCCACGAGAGCAAACACACCGATTAAATAGTTATCAATAAATCCAGCCACAACACCGGTTTTCAACACAAATAAGGCACCAGAATAACCGAGAAACCCACCAATCAACCCTAACACAATCCTAACGAGTAAGACCAAACTACGCTTCACCTCCCACTTGAAAAACTCTGCGATAGTTTAGCTCGTTCAAGATGTAGTATTACCGATTTGGTCCGGGGTATTCTTGTTTCCAAGAAACTAACCTATTTTCACCTCCTATTCGTCCTTGTCTTCCTCTTTAAAGAAGCTCTCGATCTTGGCCATAACTTCTTCCTCGGTAGAATTTTGAGCGATAACCAATTCGCTCACTAAAATCTGCCTGGCCGTATCGAGCATCTTCTTTTCCCCGGTGGAAAGGCCTTTGTCGTTATCACGGATAGTAAGATTACGCACAACTTCCGCGACTTCAAAAATGTCCCCGCTTTTGATTTTCTCCATGTTAGCACGATAGCGCCTATTCCAATTGCTGGACATAGCGCTCTTCTCCTGCCCCAGGATTTCATAAACGCGGGCAACTTCTTCGTCGCCGATTACCTCGCGCACACCCAGACTTTCAGCTGAATCCATGGGAATCATCACTTTCATATCGCCGATGGGCAGCGCCATAATATAATACTTCTGTTTTTCCCCTAAAACTTCCCGTTCCTCAATGGCAACGATGACGCCAGCACCGTGCATTGGATAAACAACATTATCACCTACGTTGTACAACCGCGAACCCTCCTTATATCAACTCCTCATGTATGTTACCAAGGTAGTCAATGTGTTAACGGAGTTGATCTTGATCTACCAGGTTCTTATTATAAATTTATCACTTTCGCCCCTTAAAGTCAAACAAACTGAATTTTTCCCACTGATTCGTAACTTGACAATCGTTTTTGTGAACAATTATAATGAAACAAGAATGTCAGGCACAATTGGCGAGGGGAGAGAGTGGAATGAACAAGCAAGTTACTACTTGTCAGCACTTTCAAGAAACGGTGGAACAAAATCTAGTCCGTCATTACAGTATCCTTGACATCATCGGTAAGTTTCAGGACACCAATGCCCGCATCAACAGAGCTCTTTTCCGGGCAGTAACCGCTTGTGGTTGCGTAAAAATCAATGCCGCCAAACAGGTTTTACCCGACGATTGTTCCTTTGAGAACATCCGCGAACACCTTCAATCTCATGTAGAGGGCAAACTCTGTGAGAACTGCCTGGAGGTTTTAGAAGCGGAAGTGGGTCAAAACCTGTTTTATTTAGCCGGTTTGTGCAATGCCTTAGGTCTTGATCTAGAAGAGATCATTGACAAAGAGAACCAACGGGTCAGCACGTTGGGCATTTTCCATCTCCGCTAGATGTGACTGTCTACCAGCACCTGCTCCCTGATGCGGCGTAGACCGTCCTGAATCGCCCTTGCCCGCACTTCACCGATACCTTCCACATCATCCAACTCTTCTATTGTCGCGTCCACAATTGTGGGCAGATCCTGGAATTCTTTCACTAGGTTTTCCACAACAGGCATGGGTAAACGGGGAATTTTTGCCAGAATCCTGTAACCGCGAGGCGTTACGGGCTGCTCCAAGCTGGTCATGCCTGCACCGTGGCCCAGCGCCTTGCAGATCATATTCGGATTGAGCAGATCATCCGAGTCCCACTCCACTATCTGTGTCCAGGTTTCTTCCAGTTCTTCAACTTCTCCAGCGTAGTAATCCTTAAAGACCATTAGACCTTCATCTTTAATATCCGACATTAGTTCCTCAAGCTGCATCTTCACCAAACGGCCTTCCGAACCCAATTGGAGGACGTAACTCTCAATTTCACTGGCAATGCGGGCGACCATCTGGCTGCGCTGCAGTACGGTGGCTACATCGGTGAGCGTAACTAGATCTTCAAATTCCAAGGCACTCAAATTAACTAATGATTGACGAAAAACACTGCGGTACTTCTCTAAAGTAGAAAGGGCCTGATTTGCTTTAGCTAAGATAACGCTCACGTCTCTTAATATGTACTTCGCATTACCCTTGTAAATTGTGATCACATTTCGCCGCTGGGAGATGGAAATGACTAATTGGCCCGTCTGCTTGGCTACCCGTTCGGCCGTTTTGTGGCGGGTGCCCGTTTCCGAGCTGGGAATCATGGGATCGGGAATAAGCTGGGCGTTAGCATATAAAATCCGTTTAGTATCAGTAGATAAAACAATTGCTCCGTCCATTTTCGCCAGCTCATACAAGGCCGCGGGGTGCATCTCCGAATCAATGCGAAAACCACCACTCACCAGCTGCAGCACTTCAGGCGTATCCCCAATTACGATCAATGCACCTGTTTTGGCCTTGAGAATGCTCTCCAAGCCTTCATACAGCTGCGTACCTGGTGCAACCAGCGCCAGATCCCTGTAAATCATCTCATTCTCGCGCATCTGCTCACCCTCTTTCCACCGTTATTCTCAATGCTTCCTGAATCGAATTAACACCCCAAACCTTAATGGGTTCACTTCCCCGTACATTCTGCTTAGGGATAACGCACTCTTTAAAGCCTAAGCGGTGAAGCTCATGCAGGCGCTGCTCCACTCCCCGCACCGCCCGAATCTCTCCTGCCAAGCCTACCTCCCCCACCACCGCACACAAGGGATCCACGCTTACGTTGAGAAAACTGCTGGCAACGGCCACCGCCATGCCCAAATCCAAAGCAGGTTCCTGCAGCTTCAGCCCACCAGCGATGTTTAAAAAGACATCTTGAGTCTGCAGCTGTCTCTTATACACATCT
>DGFC01000079.1 GCA_002391465.1 Firmicutes bacterium UBA3910
AGATGTGTATAAGAGACAGCCTTTACTAAGCCAAGCTTAGCGCCTTGACGATTGAGGTAATTTACTGTCTCTTCCAGAGTATCGTTGGCGGAGCCCATGGCCACTACCACATACTCTGCTTCAGGGTCGCCGAAGTAATCGAAAGGCTTATAATAACGTCCAGTTAATTCGCCTACCTGCTGCATCGCTTCAACAACGATCTCAGGCAGTGCTAAGTAATACGGGTTGGCCGCTTCGCGCCCTTGGAAGTAAATGTCCGGGTTCTGGGCGGTACCTCTCAATTCAGGCCGCTCAGGGTTGAGGCTGCGGGAGCGGAATTCTGCGATAGCATCCCAGTCTACCAATTTGGCCATATCTTCGTAGTCGATAACATCGATCTTCTGGATTTCATGGGAAGTCCGGAAACCATCGAAGAAGTGGACAAAGGGTACCCGTCCCTTGAGGGTGGCGAGATGGGCAACTAAGCCTAAATCCATAGTTTCTTGTACCGAACCGGAAGCAAGCAAGGCAAAACCGGTTTGGCGGGCAGCCATTACGTCAGAATGGTCGCCGAAAATGCTTAAGGCGTGGGCCGCAACCGAACGGGCCGAAACATGAAACACGGCCGGCAGGAGTTCGCCAGCAATCTTGTACATGTTAGGAATCATGAGCAGTAGGCCCTGAGAAGCGGTAAATGTGGAGGTGAGAGCTCCGCTGACGAGTGAGCCGTGGACTGCTCCGGCTGCACCTGCCTCAGACTGAAGTTCTGAGACCAGTACCGGCCGGCCGAAGATGTTCTTCTTGCCCTGCGCCGCCCATTCGTCACACAACTCACCCATTACGGATGACGGTGTAATTGGATAAATCGCTGCCACGTCACTGAACGCATAGGCCACATGCGCGGCAGCGAAGTTTCCATTGACGGTCATTTTGCGCATAGATAAACTGTCCCCCTTAGATGATAAGTATTGAAAATAAGCCTGGATGCAACCGCTGTGACACCTAGCATGTGACAGCACTCACAAGGTCAGGCATGTTTTCTGGGAATCACTTCTCTATTAGTAAATTGATTCCTTCCCAATTATATACCTTTATTTAGCATAAGGTCAAATTAAATGACCGGAGGGGACAGGCGCTCTGGCGCCCATTTCAGAGGAAGAAGAAATGTACGGTTTTCGTCAGGCAAATACAGAGAAGGAGACCAAAAACGGTGGGGAGGAGGGCAGCGATAAACGTCCATTTCCAGCTGGCCGTTTCCCGCCTAATTGTAAGGAGTGTGGTGGCGCAGGGCCAGTGGAAGAGGGAAAAGATCAGGAAGTTCACCACAGTGAGCCAGGTCCAGCCATTGAGAACGAGCAGATCCTTGATGGCTGCAATGCCGCTGAACTGTACCATAGCTCCTTCAGAGAGGTAGCCCATGAGCAAAATGGGAATCACAATCTCATTGGCGGGAAGGCCCAAGAGAAAGGCGAGGAGGATTACCCCATCCAATCCCATGAGCCGGCCCAACGGATCGAAAAAGCCTGCCAGACGGGAGATTAAGGTCACATCCCCCACGAACACATTGGCCAAGACCCAGGTGATTAGACCCGCCGGGGCAGCCACACATATTGCCCGGAGCAGGACAGGAAGGGTGCGTTCCAGGAAGGAACGGACCAATACTCCCCTCAGTTTTGGGCGGCGGTAGGGAGGCAGTTCCAAAACGAAAAAGGAGGGTTCACCTCGGAGCAGGGTGGCGGTTAGGAAACGGGAGACAAGAAAAGTGGCGGCAAGGGATAGAAAAAGGGCGAAGGTGACCAAGGCTGCCGTTAACAGACCTCCCGTATTGGGGGGCGCGACGAAATTGGCCAGTACTGCGCCCATACTGATCAAGAAGGGGAAACGTCCGTTGCAGGGCACAAAACTGTTGGTCAGGATAGCAACTAGCCGCTCCCGGGGCGCGTTGATGATACGCGCTGCGATCACACCGGCCGCGTTACAGCCAAAACCCATAGCCATTGTTAAGGCCTGTTTGCCGTGGGCACCGACCCGGCGGAACAGATGATCGAGGTTAAAGGCAATGCGGGGGAGAAAACCAAAATCCTCCAGATAGGTAAAGAGAGGGAAGAAGATGGCCATGGGCGGGAGCATAACAGCCACTACCCAAACCAGGCCCCGAAAGGCTCCCTCTATAAGGGCCCCATGCAGCCAGGAAGGACAGCTGACGTGACTGCAGCCGGCATTCAACACGTTTTCCAGACGGAAAAAGATTTGGGCCAAAAACTCGGACGGGTAGTCCGCTCCCTGGATTGTGATCCAAAGGGCGGCCAGCAGCAGGCCGAGCATGATAGGGTAGCCCCACAGCTTGGAAGTGATAACCGCATCTAGCCGCTCAGTGAAGCGGTGGGGTTCCGGCCTACCTTGGAAGGCTTCAGCTGCAATCGCTTCTGCTTTGGCGAAAATGGCGGAGGCAGTATCGTCCACAACCGCAGCTTTGAGCCAGTTCTCCCCAGCCCAGGGCGTTCCGTTTGACCAAGGACGTATTGCAGTTTCCCAAATGGCGTCCTTCAGACTGGGTAGCCCATCGCCTGTAATGGCGGTGGTGGGGATGACGGGTACGCCCAATTTCCTCGCCAGCGTGTCCACATCAATCTCCATACGGCGTCTTTTTGCCTCGTCCATCAGGTTCAA
>DGFC01000124.1:0-2972 GCA_002391465.1 Firmicutes bacterium UBA3910
CTCCAGGGCCTCCAGCACAATGGCGTGTTTTTCATCTAGCAAGGTATCACCATAGGAGATGTCTTTGGGGCCCACAATGGCTGCGATATCTCCGGAAAAGACCTGGTCCCCATCCTCCCGATGGTTGGCGTGCATGAGCAGAATTCTGCCCACCCGTTCTTTCTTTCCGGTGCTGACATTCAGGACATAACTGCCTGAACTCAGTGTGCCGGAGTAGACACGTACGAAGACCAACCTACCAACGTACGGATCTGTCATAATCTTAAAGATCAGCCCAGAAAAGGCTTCCTTGTCGTTTAACTCTCTTGTTTCCTTTTCACCCGTCTTCGGATTTTCACCCGCAACAGGCGGCAAATCGCTTGGAGAAGGCAGATAATCCACTACCGCATCCAACAAGAGCTGGACACCTTTATTCTTGAAAGACGAGCCGCAGAGGACCGGAATCAACTTAACCTCAATGCACGCTTTGCGCAGTGCAGACCGCAGCTCTTCCGGACTGATTTCTTCGCCCTCGAGAAACTTGAGAGTTAATTCATCATCTGTCTCCACTATTTTCTCCAACAAAATCTGGCGAGCGAATTCCACATCGTCCAGAATCTCTTCCGGAATTTCGCCTACCTCAGCCGTGCCGAGGTCATCCACATAATAATAGGCTTTCATTTCGATTAGATCCACAATCCCGCGGAAGGTATCTTCAGCACCAATTGGCCATTGGATTGCCACCGGATTCGCCCCTAGGCGCTCGGTGATCATGTCCAAGCCGCGCTGAAAGTCTGCCCCCACCCGATCCATCTTGTTGATGTATGCCAGGCGCGGTACATGATACTTGTCTGCTTGGCGCCAGACTGTTTCGGACTGCGGCTCCACTCCGCCTACAGAACAGAATACTGCCACAGCTCCATCCAACACCCGCAGGGATCGCTCAACTTCAACGGTAAAGTCCACGTGACCCGGCGTATCGATGATGTTGATCCGATGACCTTTCCAGTGGCAGGTTGTTGCCGCCGAGGTAATCGTGATTCCCCGTTCGCGCTCTTGGGCCATCCAGTCCATGGTAGCCCCGCCTTCGTGTGTTTCACCAATCTTATGAACTTTCCCGGTGTAGAAGAGGATTCTCTCAGTGGTTGTGGTTTTACCTGCATCTATGTGGGCCATGATACCTATATTTCTTGTGTTTTCAATTGAAAACTCTCTACCCACGCTTTACTCCTCCTAGCCGAGTGCACCCACCGTTCCCGTTTCGTGTAACGGTCATTACCAGCGGTAATGGGCGAAAGCTTTGTTCGCTTCTGCCATACGGTGAACATCTTCTTTCTTTCTAACAGCACCGCCTTGGTTATTGGCTGCATCCATCAATTCCGCCGCCAATCTCTCCGTCATTGTTTTTTCCCCACGGAGCCGGGCGTGCTGAACTAGCCAACGCAGTGCCAGTGCCTGCCGTCTATCGGAACGCACTTCTACCGGAACCTGATAAGTAGCACCACCAACACGGCGAGGCCTTACTTCAACTACCGGCATAACGTTATTCATTGCCTGTTCCAACACTTCCATCGCCTTGGTACCTGTCCTTTCTTCGGCCAGCTGTAAGGCGTTGTACATGATGGCTTCGGCAGTTCCTTTCTTCCCATCAAGCATTAGAGCATTGATAAACTTCGTTACCAATTTACTGCCGTACATTGGGTCCGGGAGTACATCCCGCTTAGGAACACTTCCCTTTCTTGGCATCAGTTTTCACCCCTTTATGCACAAAGTCCAATCTATACTACTTAGGTCTCTTCGTACCGTATTTAGAACGGCCCTGACGCCTTTCGGCTACACCGGCAGCATCAAGCGTACCGCGAACAATGTGGTAGCGTACGCCGGGCAGGTCTTTAATTCTGCCGCCCCGAATCAAAACGACGCTGTGCTCCTGCAGGTTATGGCCTTCACCAGGGATATAGGAAGTCACCTCTATACCATTTGTCAATCTGACCCTGGCCACCTTTCTCAGGGCAGAGTTTGGTTTCTTAGGCGTATCTGTATAAACCCTTGTACAGACACCCCTCTTCTGCGGTGATCCCTTGGGATTGTAGACCAGACGATCACGCAGTGTGTTTTGGGTATAACCCAGGGCAGGTGCGTTGCTCTTGGACTTCTGCGCTTTACGACGCTTTCTTACCAATTGGTTAATAGTTGGCACTATAGATAACCTCCCTTCGTCTAACTAGTTCCTGTCTTTAAGACCCCAGCAACTGCGGCACCCACTTCAATGGAACAGGCTTTGCCCAGTTCTGTCATGGATTCCGCCTCAACAATGTTTACTCCCTGCTGCTCGCATGCTTCCCGGATGGGCGCTGTTACACGTTCATCCGCATCCCGAGCTAGGTAAACCAATTCTATCCGCCCGTTCTGAATGGCCTTAAGGGTCTGTTTTGCGCCGACCACTTTCGGTAACTCAGCAAGTCTCTGCGGCATACTGGTCTCCCCTTTACTCAGAGATCCCGCAGGGGCAAGCCCCTGCGGGCACACTTGCAAATTATATCATTGTCTTGAATTTGTGTCAATCAAATTCCGCACATTTTCCCTCAAGTTGAAGCGAGTTCAAACTCCACCTCATCAAGCTCTGATTCGGTCAGTTCTTCCTGTCCTTCTACCTCGATGCCAACATCGCGGTAGCGGGCCAGACCGGTACCGGCAGGAATCAACTTGCCGATAATCACGTTCTCCTTCAGACCGAGCAGCCTGTCGGTACGTCCCTTAATGGAAGCATCCGTGAGCACCCTGGTGGTCTCCTGGAAGGAAGCTGCAGACAAGAAACTGTCTGTGGCCAGCGACGCTTTGGTAATACCCAAGAGCACCGGTTGGGCCTTGGCAGGTTCGCCACCCGTCTCTTCCACCTTGCGGTTCTCTTCCTGGAACTCAAACACGTCAACCAGGGAGCCGGGGAGCATGAGGGTGTCGCCCGAATCTTCGATTTTCAGCTTCCTGAGCAT
>DGFC01000124.1:3287-7127 GCA_002391465.1 Firmicutes bacterium UBA3910
GGTCCTTCCGTAATCCGGTCACCGGCGGCAATTACATCGCCGTCCCTAACCCGCAGGCGGGCACCGTAGGGGATAGTGTAATTCTTCTCTTCCCCGTCTTCTCCCTGCACGACTGCCTTCCGTACACCTTTGTTCTCCACAATGCTGACCGTACCGGCAATTTCGGAGATAATCGCCTGACCCTTAGGCTTACGGGCTTCAAATAGCTCCTCAACCCTGGGCAGACCGGCGGTAATGTCGTCACCGACTACACCACCGGTGTGGAACGTACGCATCGTGAGCTGAGTACCGGGCTCACCAATGGACTGGGCAGCCACAATACCTACCGCTTCACCCACATCTACTAAGCTGCCGTTGGCCAAGTTGCGGCCGTAGCATTGGACACAGACACCGTAGCGAGTGTTACAGGCCAAGACAGAGCGGATTTTCACTTCTTTTACGCCTGAATCCTCAATGCGTTTCGCCGTATCGTCATCGATCATTTCCTGCTCATCGATGAGAATCTCACCGGTCTCTGGGTGAACAACTGCCTCCAAAGAGACCCTACCTGCCAAGCGCTCCCACAATGGTTCGATGACAGATTCCTGATCGCCGGAAATCTCGGTGATGGCCCGGACCACAATACCCTCTTCAGTACCGCAGTCGAATTCGCGGACAATCACGTCTTGGGCAACGTCTACCAAGCGGCGGGTTAGGTAACCCGAGTCTGCCGTCTTAATGGCTGTATCCGCCAAGCCTTTCCGCGTACCGTGGCTGGAAATGAAGTATTCCAGAACGGTGAGGCCTTCCCGGAAGTTTGCCTTAATGGGCACTTCAAACGTTTTACCGGTGGGGTCCGCAACCAAGCCGCGCATACCAGCCAACTGACTGATCTGACTCTCGTTACCCCTTGCACCAGAGATGGCCATCATGTAGACCGGGTTAAAGCGGTCAAAGTTGGCCAGCATATCCTCTGTAACTGCCTCTTTTGTTTCAGTCCAAATGGCGCACACCCTCTGGTAGCGTTCCTCCGGTGTGAGCAGTCCGCGGCGGAATTGGGTTTCAATCATTTCAACCTCTTCTTCTGCCTGCCGGATTTTATCTCTCTTACCGGTGGGCACAACAACGTCCGCAACCGAAACGGAGGTACCCGACTGGGTACTGTACTTAAAGCCAAGCTGCATTACTCGGTCTAAAGTCTTAGCCGTCTCTTGAGCACCTACTTTTCTGTAGAGCTCATCAACAAGCATACTCAATTTTTTCTTATCCAACTCATGGTTGATGTATTCAATACCCTCAGGCATTATGGCGTTCACAAACAACCTGCCCGGTGTGGTCTCCAGGCGCGTCCTCTCTTCGTCATCCAGACGGAGAGTGATCATGGCATGGAGGCTTATATCGCCTGCGTGGTACGCATGGCGCACTTCATCAGTTGAGCCGAAGTAACGACCTTCACCCTTGGCGCCTTTCTTTTGGGCGGTGAGGTAGTACAGACCGATAACCATATCCTGGTTAGGTGTAACAATTGGCCTACCGCTCGAGGGAACTAAGATGTTGTTGGTAGACATCATGAGCATACGTGCCTCTGCCTGTGCTTCTGCCGAAAGGGGCACGTGCACGGCCATCTGGTCACCGTCAAAGTCCGCGTTGTAAGCGGAACAGACCAGGGGATGGAGCTGAATGGCCTTACCCTCAACCAAAACAGGTTCAAAGGCCTGAATGCCTAGGCGATGGAGGGTAGGTGCCCGGTTTAGAAGCACCGGATGTTCCTTAATAACATCCTCCACAACGTCCCAGACTTCGTCCCGCATCCGGTCTACCATCTTCTTGGCGCTCTTGATGTTATGGGCCATTTCCCTTTCCACCAGTTCCTTCATGACAAAGGGTTTAAAGAGCTCCAAAGCCATTTCTTTCGGCAGACCGCACTGGTGCATCTTCAGTTTCGGCCCCACAACGATTACCGAGCGGCCCGAGTAGTCAACCCGTTTACCCAAGAGGTTCTGGCGGAAACGGCCCTGCTTACCCTTGAGCATATCGCTCAAAGACTTGAGGGGGCGATTGCCAGGTCCGGTGACAGGCCTGCCGCGGCGGCCGTTATCGATTAACGCGTCTACCGCTTCCTGCAGCATCCGCTTTTCGTTGCGAACAATAATATCAGGAGCCCCGAGCTCCAACAGCCTCTTGAGGCGATTGTTGCGGTTAATCACCCTGCGGTATAGGTCGTTCAGGTCACTGGTGGCGAATCTGCCGCCGTCCAGCTGGACCATGGGCCGCAGCTCAGGGGGAATAACGGGAATTACTTCTAGAATAAGCCATTCGGGTCGGTTGCCAGAAGTGCGGAATGCTTCCACCACTTCCAAGCGCCTTACCGCCCGCACCCTGCGCTGGCCGGAACTTTCGGCGATTTCTTCCCGCAGCTCCTTACTCATTTCATCCAGATCCAGTTCCTCCAAGAGAGTTTTGATCGCTTCTGCGCCAATACCCGCCTTGAAGCCGCCTGGATAGCGGTCCCGGTATTCCCGGTATTCTGCTTCGCTTAGCAGCTGTTTTTTCGTCAAACCGGACTCGCCCGGATCAGTTACTATATATGAAGCGAAATAAAGAACCCTTTCCAGTGTCCGCGGAGATAAGTCCAGAAGCAGACCCATACGGCTCGGAATACCTTTGAAAAACCAAATATGGGAAACGGGAGCTGCCAGTTCGATGTGGCCCATCCGTTCACGCCGCACTTTAGCCCGGGTTACTTCCACACCACAGCGGTCGCACACAATACCCTTGTAGCGCACACGTTTATACTTACCGCAGTGGCATTCCCAGTCGCGGGTAGGTCCAAAAATTTTCTCGCAGAATAGTCCCTCTCGCTCCGGCTTTAGTGTCCGATAGTTTATGGTCTCCGGCTTCTTAACTTCGCCGCTGGACCAAGCCCGGATTTGCTCCGGTGATGCCAGGCCAATTCGAATTCGATCGAAATTATTGACATCCAGCAAGGGCTGTCCCTCCTTTTGTCTAAGCCTCATCAGCCTCGTCATCGCCATCTGAAAAATCAGCTAGATCATCGTCTAATGAAAAGTCTTCGTCATCGAGCCCATCGAGCTCATCGGCAAGATCAACGTCCAAATCATCGTCTTCGTCCACGTCTGCCGCGGGCTCATCATCTACGTATTCTTCTTCGTCCTCGTCATCGTCATCCTGCCCTGCTTGTTCTGCTTCATTATCGCTGGGCCGAGGCGAGCGGGTGATACTGGTGCTGGTGCTGCGGCCTTGGATATCGATGCCCAGTTCCCTGGCCATTTCGCTAATATCCTCTTCCACTTCTTTAATCTCAATTTCCTGTTCGTTTTCACCCAGCACACGTACATCCAGAGCTAAGCTCTGCAGTTCCTTGATGAGTACCCGGAACGATTCGGGCACTCCCGGTTCAGGTATATTCTCACCCTTGACGATGGCTTCGTAGGTCTTCACCCTACCCACAACGTCGTCCGATTTCACCGTGAGGATCTCTTGGAGCGTGTAGGCTGCTCCGTAAGCCTCCAATGCCCAAACCTCCATCTCGCCGAAACGCTGGCCGCCGAATTGGGCTTTACCGCCCAGAGGCTGCTGCGTAACCAGGGAGTAAGGTCCGGTGGAACGGGCGTGGATTTTATCATCCACCAAGTGGGCCAGTTTGACCATATAGATGATACCCACCGTGACAGGGTTGTCAAAGGGCTCACCCGTACGGCCGTCGAACAAAACCGTCTTACCGTCCGGGGACAAGTTTGCCTTTTCCATCATGGCAACAACTTCGTCTTCGCTGGCACCGTCAAACACTGGGGTAGCAACATGGACGCCCAGCGCACGGGCGGCCATACCCAAGTGGGT
>DGFC01000124.1:7391-8719 GCA_002391465.1 Firmicutes bacterium UBA3910
AATGGCATATCCTCCACCGGCATAATGCGGGAGATAACGCCCTTGTTGCCGTGGCGTCCAGCCATTTTATCCCCTTCAGAGATCTTCCGTTTCTGGGCCACATAGCAGCGGACTAATTTGTTGACGCCGGGGGACAGCTCATCACCGTCTTCCCGGGAGAAGACCTTCACGTCAACGACAATACCGCCTTCGCCGTGGGGCACACGCAGCGAGGTATCCCGTACTTCCCGGGCCTTCTCGCCGAAGATTGCCCGCAGGAGGCGTTCTTCTGCCGTAAGCTCAGTCTCACCCTTGGGGGTCACTTTGCCAACCAGAATATCCCCTGGTTTCACTTCTGCCCCGATGCGTACGATGCCCCGCTCATCGAGGTTCTTTAAGCTTTCTTCCCCGACGTTGGGAATATCGCGGGTGATCTCTTCCGGGCCCAGTTTCGTATCCCTTGCCTGGGCTTCGTATTCTTCAATATGAATAGAGGTGAATACATCCTCTTTAACCAAATCTTCGCTGAGCAAAATAGCGTCTTCGTAGTTGTATCCTTCCCAGGGCACAAACGCAACGACCACGTTGCGGCCTAGGGCCAGTTCACCCAAGTCGGTGCACGGACCATCTGCCAATAGATCCCCTGCCTTCACTACTTGGCCTACTCTGCAGCGTACCTTCTGGTTGATGCTGGTTCCTTGGTTAGAACGCTCAAATTTGCGCAGTTTGTACCTATCCCTGCCCATGGCGGTTTTTACCACAATTTCCCGGGCAGAGAGGCTCTCCACGACGCCGTCGTTTTTAGCCAAAACGACTGCTCCCGAGTCAACCGCGATTTTGCGCTCCATACCCGTACCCACCAAGGGTGCCTCCGACTCAAGCAGAGGTACTGCCTGGCGCTGCATGTTAGCACCCATGAGCGCACGGGCTCCGTCATCGTTCTCCAAAAACGGAATCAAGGCGGTGGCCGCACTTACAATCTGCTTAGGCGAAACGTCGATGAAATCAACCGTTTCAACCGGTACGTTCTTAATTTCTTCCCGCTCCCGTACCATAACCTTGGGTTTGACAAAGCGGTTATCCTCTGTCAATTCCTCGTTGGCCTGGGCGATACGATAGTTATCTTCTTCGTCAGCGGTTAAATAGACAATTTCATCGGTAACAACCCCGTTTTCCACACGGCGGTACGGAGTTTCGATGAAGCCGTATTCATTGATCCTGGCATAGGTAGTCAACGCCCCGATCAAGCCAATGTTGGGCCCCTCTGGAGTCTCAATGGGACACATACGACCGTAGTGGGAATGGTGCACGTCACGCACCTCAAAACCGGCCCGATCCCGAGACAAACC
>DGFC01000013.1 GCA_002391465.1 Firmicutes bacterium UBA3910
AGATGTGTATAAGAGACAGGACAAACACCTTACAGCTGAGTGTATCCGTTCCATCATAAACGTCAAACATAACCAGTATCGAATCGGAGCGGGTTGTCCGGCTGGAGAAATCTATCACTTCACCTAAAATGACGACGCCGGGGGCTTCTTCCTGCAAATCGGCAATGGGTACAGCTTCTCCCCGGATGGAATCAACCAACAGGTTGCGTCGACGTCCACGATTTCGTCCCCGGTTGTTATTGCTCCCGTTATTTCCATTACCATTTTTTGCTTCAGCGGCCGCTGCTACCTGGATCGAATTTACCTGCTCAATCGCCTTTCTCAGGTAGTAATCGTCGCTCTCCTTTTCTTCCCAAACAAAGCTAACCTCCGCAACTTCCGGTACTGCCGCTTTTACAGCATCAGCCACTTCAGCCCACAGCTCGGCACTTCCTTTCTGCGCTCCGCGCAAAAAAAACACCCACTTGTGGCGCTCTGGATCGATCCCGATTTCTTTGATTGAAACTTCAGCAAGGAGGGGGTCCCCGTGCAGTGAGCTCAAAAAGTCGTCTTTCTCAGGTCTTAGGAAATATGATGGCACAAGACTCACTCCCAAACACAAACGTTCAGCGATTATTCGCCGTCTACATCTGCCAACGACTTGATAATGTCTTTGTACATCTCCATTCTAGCCTTCAGCCCTTTAGCAAAACCCAATTTCTCTTCCTTTACAATTTGGGACAGGGCCGGTAGGGGCACCTTGGCAATTTCCACACCGTGCCGTTCGGCGTAGCGGGTCAAGGCTACCTCCACTCCGTAGCGGCTTTCCTCCAAGTGGGGCACCTGGTTAAACAGGGCTTTGGTAACTGCCCGCTGCCCTGATAGGGACGGAGCAAGCTTCTGGGCTAAATCGGTGGATGGGCGGCCATCGGAAAAGACACCGATACTCATCTCGGTCAGGCCTGATAACACTGGCTGGAGCAGCGCTTCTACGTGTTCGGTGCGCAGACCAACCAGATCCGCGTCAATGAAGACTAATACATCGCAGTCCGTTTGACCCGCACCCGCCTTCATGGCACCGCCCTTCCCGAGGTTTACCTCCAGGTTCACAACAGTAACAGGGTAGTTCGAACCTACCTGAGCAGTACCATCGGTGGATCCATCGTTTACTAGAATAACTTCATCTACAGATGGACAGTTGAGGAGGGTCTCTAAGACCACTCCTACCGTCCGTTCTTCGTTGTATGCAGGAACAATGGCCGCCACACTCACTACTGATCGCCGTCCTTTATTATCCTTTCAATGTAGGAAACAATGTCGTCTAAGGGTACTTCCGTTTTTTCCTTGCTGCGGCGCAATACAACCTCGGCGTTTCCGCTCTGCAGCGACCTTGGCCCCACGTTGATCCTGATGGGAAAGCCAATTAAATCGGCGTCCTTGAACTTCACACCGGGCCGCTCGTCCCGATCATCGAGTACCACCTCCACACCCGCCTGTTGGAGACGCCTGTAGATATCCTCAGCCGCTTCCGCCTGGGCAGGGTCCTTGGCGCTGATGGGTACCACAATGACCTGATAGGGAGCAATACTTATTGGCCAGATAATACCGTCTTCATCGTTATTTTGCTCGATTACGGCAGCTACCGTGCGGCCCACCCCAATGCCATAGCAGCCCATCACAAAGGGTGTTTCTTCCCCTGTGTCCTGCAGGAAAGTGGCACGGAGAGCCTCGGAGTATTTAGTCCCCAATTTGAACACTTGGCCCACTTCGATTCCCCGGGCACCCTTAAGCGCTGCGCCGCAGCGAGGACAGGGATCGCCTGGCTCGATCAGGCGCAGATCGGCAAACAGCTTAATGGAAAAGTCGCGGTCCAAATTGACGTTGATAATATGATAGTCAGCCTTGTTTGCCCCTGCAACTGCATTCACCATGCGTCCCACAGCATAATCCGCGTATAGGGGGATTTCCAAACCAACGGGCCCACTAAAGCCTAAGGGGCCTCCAGTAACCGAATATATGGTTTCTTCATCTGCCAACTCAAGCACATCGCACTTGAGCAGTTTCTGGAACTTAATCTCATTGAGGTTATGATCACCACGGACCAGGACAGCGACGGGTTTGCCGTCCGCCTTATAAATCAGCGTCTTAATGCAGTCCTTTGCTTCCACGTTCAAAAAAGCGGTGATTTGATCAATGGTAGAAGCACCGGGTGTGGCTACCTCTTCACAGTCCGCCCACTGCCCTTCTGCATCTACCTTTTCAGAGGGCACCCCTTCTGCCCGTTCAACGTTTGCTGCGTAGCCGCAGCTCTCACAATGCAGAACCAGATCCTCGCCTGAGTCAGCCAGGACCATAAACTCGTGGGTCACATCTCCCCCAATGGCGCCGGAGTCAGCTTCTACCGGAACCGCATCCACCCCACAGCGGGCAAATATCCGCTTATAAGCATCGAAGGCCAGACGATAACTTTCATCCAAGCCAGCTTCGTCCCGATCAAATGAATACATGTCCTTCATAATGAACTCACGGCCGCGCATTAGACCAAAACGGGGCCTGATCTCATCCCTGTATTTGTTCTGGATTTGATACAGACGCAGGGGCAGCTGGCG
>DGFC01000153.1 GCA_002391465.1 Firmicutes bacterium UBA3910
AGATGTGTATAAGAGACACTCCTTGGCCCAAGGAATATAGGTCCGCTTGTTGGCCACTTCCCAAGACAAGGGCTGCAGCTGTCCAGTATCGCCTGCAAACACGGCAAGCTGCCGCTGATGGGAATCGAGCACCGCATCCACCGTGAAGAACTTGCGGCCCATACATTTTTCCATATGCTGGCCGATGGCATCAAACTTTCTCCGCATTAAGCTGTGGTGGCTGACGGGAGTAAAGTCTTTTCTGTGCATCACTTCCGGCACATGGTGACAGGCTATACTTTCCCAGGTGGTAATGCCGGTTGCCACATGCTTGTAGCCCCCGGAATATCCGCCGTAGGGATTACCCAAGGTATGGCCGATGGAAACAGCGAGATCCGCTTCAAAGACTTCTTTGTTCATAATCACCCGGTTGCCCAGATCGTCCCGGCCCAGATCCACTAAGTTGTCCCAGTCTTCCGAGTCGTGGCAGGTGATGTTGTTCAAGGGCTTAAACTCGCTATATATTTTCTCCCCCAAGATTCTTTTCAGCTCGCTTTGGGTCATTTTCCGGTGCAGGCCGTTGGAGCAGATCAGCTTAATATTTTTCTTCTCAACCCCCGCCTTTAAGCACTCTTCCACCACAATGGGAATGGCTGTTTTCCGATGGGAAGTCTCTTGAAAGCCCCCCTTCACCTTATCGGGGAAAATAATAACCACTTTCGAGCCTGGTCCCACCAGCTTGGAAATGGGATCCATCCCGATGGGGTTCAAAATAGCCTCTCTGGTTGCCCCTTCAATATCTTCCAAAACAGGCGGCTCAGGTACAGTCTCGCCTGGAATAAAGATTTCAGTGCGATCCTTAGGCAGCAGCGCAGGCATGGTTCCATGCCCGTATTCAAACTCAACTTTAATCATCTAGAGCTCCCCCTTACCCTTTAAATATTCGTCCACAATTTCCCCTAGTTCCCTGGGATAAAAGCCAATTTCACCGGTAAATCTGGTGAGGGCAACCAGTCCCCCGTCAACCGCGGAGAGACTGCCCAGCATCGCGGCATTCTCTTTCTTTAACCCGCCTCCGTACACGACCTTAAGCTTCAGCCCTAACTCTTCAGAAACCAGCTTCTTAATGAGTTCAGCAACAAAGGAAATATAGTCCCCATCTGGGGGAGTCTTTCCTGGGCCAATGGCCCAAATTGGCTCGTAGCCGATGACCACTTCCCGCTCATCCAGAAATGCTTCCACGCCCTTTAGGCTTTCTAAGAGTTGGGTGCGGAGGGCCTGTTCGATGCGGGGTTTCTGCTCCGCAAAGCTCCCTTCCCCGCGCTCCTGGGCCGTTTCCCCTACGCAGAGCAGCACATTTAAGCCCGACTCCAGGGCCCTAAGGACCTCTTGATTAATCAGCCCATTAACTGCACTGACCGCCCTTTGATTTAAGGCCGGATCTTCCAGTACTTCTTTCTGATAAGCCGCGATTATACCCAGCTTATCCCGGCGCTCTTCCGAATGGCCAATGATACTCCAGCTGCAGCCAAGATTTGCTGCGGCAGCTGCCGGAAGGTTGGTGGTAAAGGCGCCGAAGTTCGCACCGGGGGCAACGTTCTCCCTAAACACTCCCTGGCTCCCAATGGCAAACTCGCCCCGGCTGGCCTCAACCGCCGCGGGAATCAAAGCCTCAGGAACGAACAAGCTAAAGCGCAGATCTGTAAGTTTCGCCAGGCCCAGCTCTCGACAGGAGTTAAGCACCCCTGCAATCCACGCGGTGGGGCTCTCCTCTGGGCACACCCCGCCTATACTCCTGGGCACTTCAAAGCGCTTCAGATTGATAAAGATATCTCTCAATCGCTATCCCTCCCTGCAGTCCCAATCACTTCCGCTGTATAACTGGAAGAGGAGATGGTATCACCCATGCCCACTGTAGCCTTGGGATTGGGCACGATCTGGGCAGGCACCACCAAGACATAGTAATCCTCCAGTTCAGCAATACCGGTTTTGAGAAATTCCTCCACATCAAGGGACTGAGCATCTTTCTCCCTAAACTCCTCCGCAAAGGCCCTGAGCTCTTCCAGGCCCCGTTCAGCTAAGGGCAGCTTTGCTGCTTGGGGCACTTCATCGCTAGTGACAAAACCCGCGTGCAGCGCTTTCCGGGCATTGACGGCTGAGCCAAAGAGGCAGGCCTGGCGTACTTTTTCCACTGGATAGGGATAGGGCTTGGCCAGAACTAGGACGTAATAGCCCAGGTTGTGTACATGCACCCGCTGGAAGCCTAGCTTGTCCTTTAACGCCAGCGCGCCTTGATACAAAACATAGGCCCGCTCCCGCTCCCGCACTTCCAGGGCCAGATCTTCGTGGCCAAAGGAAGTTAACACCCGCACAATTTCTGTCTCGTTAATGCCAAAGCTGTGGATTTCGGGACTGATTTCCGCAAACATCTCCCGCTCCCACTGGGGCTCTTTCGTGGGCACATATTCAAAGTGCAGCTTTAAGCCAGGATTGTCCTCCTTGAGCCTCCGAAGAGTGGCCGCGCTGTTTCTAAAGTACTCCTGATATACACATCT
>DGFC01000066.1:0-304 GCA_002391465.1 Firmicutes bacterium UBA3910
CTTGGCTACAGTATCAACACCCTCGATCCGGGTGAACTGGCTGAAGCGGGAGAGCTGCTCAAACAGCAGAAGCCCCTAGTGCTAGCCTACGTTGTGGACGAAGGCAAGGATAAGATGGCCGCTGGAGAAGCAGCCCTGGCACTAGTCTGGTCCGGCGAAGCTACCTATGCCCGCGAAGAGAACGCTGATCTGGAGTACGCCATTCCTCGGGAAGGCACAAACATTTGGTTTGATGTTATGGCTATTCCCAAGGGAGCGCAGAATATAGAAGGAGCCCATTTGTTCATGGACTTTTTGAACCGGC
>DGFC01000066.1:567-14346 GCA_002391465.1 Firmicutes bacterium UBA3910
TTCATGGACTTTTTGAACCGGCCCGATATTGCCTTCCGCAATGCCGATTTCACCGGTTATGCCACGCCTAACGCGGCGGCCCGAGCCATGCTGGATCCGGAAATCAGTGGGGATCGCTCCATCTATCCAGAGGATGAAGACCTGGTCAACGCGGAAGTGTTCGTCAATTTGGGCCAAACGTTGAGGGAATACGACCGCATTTGGACTGAAGTTAAAGCCCATTAGGCAAAACGTAGAAATTTAGGGACGTCTGTGCAGGTAAAACTGTGCAGCCGTCCCTTTTGTTGTGCTCAATACGTGATATGATAAATATAAGTAGTACACTAAGTAATTGTCGTTTGAGTTTCTCCCACGAGGATGAAACCCGGCGATGAAAGGAGGCTTATCATGACGGTAAAACTAGCCGTTATTTACTATAGCTCCACAGGCACCAACTATCAGCTGGCCCAGTGGGCCCGGGCTGCAGGGGAAGAAGTGGGGGCAGAAGTGCGGGTACTGAAGGTTCACGAATTGGCACCCCGGGAGGCCATCGATACCAATCCCCTTTGGAAGCGTCACGCGACCGAAACGCGGGATGTGCCGGAAGCAAACCTCTCCGATCTGGAGTGGGCAGACGCAGTAATCTTTAGTGCGCCCAGCCGCTACGGTCAAATGCCATCCCAGCTCAAGCAGTTCCTGGACACAACGGGAGGTTTGTGGTCCCAAGGCAAACTGGCCAACAAGGTGGTAAGTGCCATGTCTTCTGGTGAAAGTGTGCACGGTGGGCAAGAGACAACCATTCTCTCCATCTACAGTACTGTCCACACCTGGGGAGGGATTGTTGCAGCGCCGGGTTTACACCATCCGGCCCTCGCTGCTGTGGGGAACCCCTACGGTGTGAGTGTCACGGTGAGTGAATCAAATAGCTTTGCCCCTGAGGTGGAAGAAGCGGTAAAGCATCAGGCTAAGCGCACAGTGCTTCTGGCCAAGGGGATACAGCAGGCACTTAAGGAAATGTGAGATGAAGAGGTGGAGAGCGGCTGCTGAAGCCGCTCTTCATCTTTTTGGAGATTTTTTACTTGGAATATGAAATACGCGCTAGAGAGACAGCCGCGAAAGCAGGCAGGGAGCTGAAGCATATATATATTCCTTAGAAAGGAGGTTAAGGTCTATGAAAAACCTAAGAAGGTTAAGCATCCTGTTGACTGTTTTTGTGCTCCTTGCAGGCTGTTCGGTGGGTGTCTACCGTCCCCCTGGCCACTTAGTGGGTTATGTCTATATTCCCGGTGGAACCTACGTGAAGCTTGCAGAATTGGAGGAGATCCTCTTTTCCGCAGACCGGGAGCCGCCTGAGGGCTATATCCCCCTATTCGGTGCCGAAGTGAGGGTCGGTGGCAGGTATGGCGTCACAGACGGCAGTGGACGCTTTGAAATCTGGAATATCAGTCCAGGCTGGCGCACTGTGACAGTGTCCCATTCTTACCTGCGCTCACCAATTAGACGAGCGGTCCTGATTGAGAGCGATAAAACCACTTGGCTTGGGCGCTATGAAGAGGGTCCCCTCTTTGGCGGTGTAGGTTACTTCCTAGTGATCGGTATTGGTAAATACCCCGGTCAATCAGAAGACCCTCCCGGCGTTGTCCAAACAGCGGAGATGGTCTACGAGGAACTGTTTAAGAAAAATGGACTATACGCCTTTGGCGCCAAGCTGATCAACACCCAAGCAACTAAGGCCAAAATAAAGCGTCAAATTGAAGAGATTGTGGATCTGGCTCTGGTTGATCCAAATGGAAACTCCGACGATTATTTGGTTATTTACTTCGCCGGCAAATCAGGGCAGGACTATCTTTCGCCCAGCGACGATGATCTATCGGGCTGGCATAAAGCGATCACCGACGCGGAACTGGAGTCCTGGCTCAGGCCCTTTCCCGGCAGTGTGACCTTAATCATTGACGGAACCGAATCGGCTACCATGGCAGACGGGAGAATCTTCAAACCCTATGCCCTGCGAAAACCGAAGTACACCGTGATCAGCGCTGCCAGAAAGGGGGAGGAAGTGTTCTACGAGCCTCCCTTGGAAAGCAGTGTCTTTTCCCATTTCTTGGTCAAGGGTATCACTGACCGCTGGTATGGTGCAGATTGGAACGGCGATGGGGATATTACCGCCCGGGAGCTTTACGACTACCTCTACGCTGAAATGCGGAAATATTTCCGCAACTGGAATGATCCCGATTCCCATATGCCCGCCTTTCACAGCGGCGATTATGGGAATGCGACTGTCTTTCGCTATTAACAAAGGAGGAGTTAAATGCGCAGGTTTGTTATGCTTCTGCTGTTGTTTGTCACTTTCCCAGTCTTCGCCCTCTCACCAAACATTATCCCGGGTGATGGTATTGTGGCCATAGCCTGGCAGGAGGGGAATACGTGGCAGGTTGCTGTGGGAAATCCAAATAACACTCGCAGCACCGTGACCATTTCCACGCCCACCCTTGATGTTTGGGGGAGGCCTGTTTTTACGAGCAGACGGGTTACTATACCGGGCAGGACGATTGTCCAGGAGTCCTTTACGCCTGAAGTTCCCCGGCGAGGTGCGGAACCAAGGATCTTGATCAAGGAGGGGTACCGCAGCTGGGAAATTGATGTCCAGAGTTCGGAAATTCTGATGGTGAAGGAGTTTGTGGTACCGGCTAACACGGATTGGGAAGCGGCAATCGACTTGGGATTTCTATGGGGAGTGGGCGATGGTATACGCCTTGTGATCGACGATAATTACAGTACGTCAGAAGGCCGGCAGCGGGGACCCGTCACGCTGACGCTGGTGGAAGGGGGCCTACGGCGGGTCGGTTACTCCAACTCCATTGAATTTGTGAGGCCTAAGGCCCATGTCAAACTGAGGACGCCCCCGGGTGCCGGTTTGACTGTACTCACCTTCGGGATGCGGGTGGAAGGCGGCGAATACGGCAGACGGGGAGAAGAAATTCCCGGACCGACCATTTTGGTCTACGGCCGCAACATCCGTTTCCAGGGTGCACCCGCTTCCGGCGGTTCGGGCAGGGTGAAATATTAAGGGAACTGCCAGAATTAGGATAAAATGGCAGGGAGTCCTGTTCATGTGTGGAAGTAAAATACCGATATAAGCAAAAAGAGGGGGTGTGGGCCAAATGAGACACGCTGATTTTGTGATTGTAACAGGCCTATCGGGAGCGGGGAAGAGTCAAGCGATGCAGGCGTTGGAAGATCTCCATTACTTCTGTATAGATAATCTACCCCCGTCGCTGCTGCCTCCCCTAGTAGAACTGCATGCCCAATCGGGGCAGGAGCGAAAGTATGCAGTGGCCATTGACGTACGGGTGCGGGAGTATTTCAGCGATCTCCGTGATACGCTGGAGTGGCTGGAAACGAGTGGTTATTCCTACCACATCATCTTTTTGGATTGTAACGACAATACGCTGATCACCCGTTTCAGTGAAACAAGGAGGCCCCACCCACTTGTGAAGGGGCAAACTGGGCCCGAGAGTATCTTTGCAACGATTGCAACCGAACGGCGCCTCCTGTCGGAAGCAAGGCAGATGGCAGACGTGATCATCGATACTACAGATCTCCGTCCAGTTGATCTGCGCATGCGCCTGCAGGAGATATACCAGGGTGTATCTCTGCATGATGCCCTGCGCGTGGATATCTTCTCCTTCGGTTATAAATTCGGTACGCCCATTGATGCGGATATCATCTTTGATGTGCGGTTCATTCCCAATCCCTTTTATGTGGATGAACTGCGGCCCCTAACCGGGGAAGATGAGAAGGTGGCGGCCTACGTTTTGGAAAACCCCAAGACGGAGGAGTTTCTGCAGCGGTTCACCGAACTGGTGGGGATCTTGGTACCCGAATATGCCCGGGAGGGGAAGACGGGCCTGAGCATTGGTATTGGCTGTACAGGCGGCCAGCATCGCTCCGTGGCGGTCTCCATTGAGATGGCCAAGCGGCTCAAAGCTAAGGGTATTAAGGCCCGCTACAGGCACCGGGAGCTGACAAGAACGGGTTCGTGACAGAAGGAATTAATTTGTCTTTTAACTGGAGCAAGGGTATACTAGGGTGCAGTTGAAGATGATACCAGCTTTCAATTTCTAATGGAGGAAAGGAGAAGCTATGGATCGGGCTGAACGTCTAGGTACGGAGAGAATTTTACCCCTTCTGCTCCAGTTTTCCATTCCCGCCAGTGTGGGAATGCTTGTACAGGCTTTATACAACGTAGTAGATAGAATTTTCGTAGGCAACGGGGTGGGCCCCCTTGGCTTAGCGGGACTGGCTATTGTCTACCCGGTGATGCTGATCAAACTTGCAGTCAATATGCTGATCGGGCTTGGTGCCACCGCCCTCATCTCAATTCGCTTGGGCGAAGGGCGCCGGAAAGAGGCGGAACAGATTCTGTCAACCGCCTTTACTATGCTCATCTTGCTATCCCTAGTACTGACCGTTTTGGGTATTGCTTTTCTGGATCCCTTGTTGCGCCTTTTAGGGGCTAGTGAAGAGGTTGTGCCCTATGCCCGCGATTACCTAAGCATCATCCTTTACGGCAGTGTGTTTCAAGCCATTGGCTTTGGCCTAAACCACATGATCCGGGCCCAGGGTAACCCCCGGTTGGCCATGGCCACCATGCTGATCGGTGCCATCACCAATACTATCTTAGACCCCGTCTTTATCTTTGGCTTTGGTTGGGGAGTGAAAGGGGCAGCAGTGGCAACCGTACTTTCCCAGATGGTTTCGGCCGCTTGGGTCCTTTCCTATTTTGTGCGGGGCAAGAGCCAGCTGAGCCTGGATTTCCGCCAAGCACACAAGATCAGCTGGCCTGTAGTGTGGCAGATTGTGGCCATCGGTTTTGCGCCCTTTGCCATGCAGCTGGCCGCTAGTCTGCAGAATATCATACTTAACCAGAGCCTAGCTGCCTACGGCGGCGATCTGGCTATATCAGCCATGGGCATAGTGTTCAGTGTTAACACCATTTTTATGATGCCCATCTTCGGCATTAACCAAGGTTCCCAGCCCATTATCGGTTTCAATTTCGGAGCAAAGCAGTATGACCGAGTTAAGGAGACGCTCTTTTACGCCATGGTTGGCGCCACAATCTTGGTTACATTGGGCTTTCTGGCCACGCGCTTCATCCCGGAACTGCTGGTCAGCCTCTTTGGTAGGCAGGATGCGGAATTGACCGCCTTGGGAGTGCGCAGCATGAAAACGGTTATGGCCCTGTTTCCCATTATCGGGGTCCAGATTGTGGGTTCCAACTACTTCCAAGCAGTGGGTAAACCGAAAAAATCGGCCCTGCTTTCCCTATCCAGGCAGTTTATCCTACTCATTCCCATGCTCCTTATTCTGCCCCGGTTTTGGGGACTGACAGGCGTTTACCTCGCCTTCCCCTTCTCTGATGCTGGCGCTACCGCCTTAACGGTGTTCCTGTTGCGAAGGGAATTGGTTGGCTTGAACGCAGCTGAGGCGGGGCAGAAGATCGCAACATCACAAGCCTAACCTGAGGGGTGATCCCATGCAGATCTATTTAGCTCAAGTAAATCCAACGGTAGGGGATTTGGCAGGCAATTTCGAGATCCTCAAGAAAACGGTTGCGGCCAATTCCCAAGCCCATTTGATCGTCTTTCCCGAGCTCTTCTTGACCGGCTATCCGCCCAAAGGCCTACTGTTAAACGGAGACTTCCTCCGGGCAGTTGAGGAGAGCCTGGTTAAGGTAAAGGAGTTTCTCCGGCAATATCCAACCACATCCGTAATTGTGGGATTGCCCAGGCGGGTAGAGGGTAAGCTGTACAACTCTGCGTTTTTAATCCAAGCTGGGGAAATTCTCGCTGTCTATGACAAACGGAACCTGTCCCCTTTCCGGTTGTTTGATGAGAATAGCTATTTCACCCCGGGTAAGGACCTCAAACCCATAACCTACGCAGGTCGCTCCTTAGCTATCTCCCTTGGTTTGGAGCTGTGTTCAGAAACCGCCAAGGAACTTAAAGACCTAGGAGCCGAGCTGATTATCAACCCGGCAGCAGTTCCCTATCAGGTGGGTAGGTGGAACGAGCTGTGGGAAGAGCTAAAAACAACGGCAGAACAAGTCGGCCTTCCGGTCCTGCGGGTAGGGCAGGTAGGAACCAACGATGAACTGGTCTTTGCCGGTGGAACAGCAGCACTGGCTGGTGACGGAAAACAGTTGAGCTCCTCTCCCGATTTCAGCGAAGGCGGCGCAGTCGTTAACCTGGCTGCAGTGGACAGTGGGGAGGAATTCGAAGGAGCGGATGAAACCGCGGAGATATACAGAGCGTTGGTGCTCAGCCTGAGGGATTACGCCCGGAAGACGGGAATCAGGAAGGGGATCATCGGGATTTCCGGTGGCTTAGATTCAGCCGTCTCGGCGGTAATTGCCTGTGAGGCTTTGGGTGCGGAGAACATCCGGGCAGTTACCCAGCCCGGGCCCTATACCCTGCCGGAGGGTTTAGTAGACGCGAAGAACCTGGCCAAAAACCTAGGTCTCGATTTGGATGTGCTTTCCATCAATTCCCTTTACCAAGCGGTCGTGAGCTATTTCGGCGAAGAATTCACCCACTCAGAAGTGGATGTGGCCAAGGAAAATATTCAGGCCAGGCTCAGGGGCAATCTGCTCATGGTCCTTTCCAACCGCTTCGGTGGCTTGGTTTTAACGAACAGCAACAAAAGCGAACTGGCCATGGGTTATACTACTTTGTACGGGGATATGTGCGGGGGTATGGCAGTTCTAGGTGATGTGTACAAAACCCAAGTTTACCAGCTCGCCTATTACATCAACCGGGAGCGGGAGATTATCCCCTGGCATACCATTGAAAAGCCCCCATCAGCAGAGTTGAGGCCCAACCAGAGGGACGATGAGTCCCTGCCGCCCTATGATGTTTTGGACGGTATTCTGAGTGCTTATCTGGATCAGGGTTTAGCCCCCAGTGAAATTATGCAGGACTTCCCGCCCGAAACGGTGCGCTGGGTTATTAGAACAGCGGAGAGGAACGAATACAAGCGCAGGCAGGCGGCCCTAATCCCCAGGATCACCACTCCCATCTCTGGTTTGGAGCGGCAGATGCCCATTGCGGCAGTGAAAGAAGTAGGAGAGATTTAATGAGCCAAATTCCCATTCTATACGAGGATAACCACCTCTTGGTGGTGGTAAAGCCGCCCAATCTCCTTTCCCAGGGTGACCAGACGGGTGATGATGACCTGCACAGCCTGTTGAAGGAGTACATCAGGGAGAAGTACAACAAGCCGGGCAATGTGTATTTAGGCCTTGTGCATCGCCTAGACAGGCCCACCGGGGGTGTAATGGTGTTTGCCAAAACTTCCAAGGCGGCTGGGCGCTTGTCCGAGCAGCTGCGGGACAACACCCTCCAGCGGAGTTACTTAACCATCGTTTCCGGCTATCCCGAACCTCTCCAGGGTGAAAGGCGCGATTATCTGCTTAAGGACAATAGGACGAACATGGTGAGTGTGGTTAAACCCAATGTAGCGGGGGCACAGGAAGCAATCCTTAAGTACCAGGTGCTGGACATGAAAAACGGATTCAGTCTAGTTCGGGTTCAGCTCCTAACTGGTAGACCCCACCAGATCCGGGTCCAGATGGCCGCCTTTGGTCATCCTGTTTTGGGCGACCAGCGCTACGGACCCCGTACTAACGTGCGGCAACAGCTTGCCCTTTGGGCTGAAAGGATCTCCCTAGTCCATCCCACAAAAAAAGAGCGGTTGGAGTTTTCCGAACCGCCCCCGAAAGAGAAACCGTGGACCGATTTTCGTCTGCCCTGATCGAATTGATCAGGGTTTGTTTTTTAGTACGAACTTCTGCACTGTAATTCCTTCCCCCAGGGTCATAATGGCCATGGTAATGGGTAAGGTGAACCGCCTGGGTCCGGCGCTGCCCGGGTTGATTACAAGCATCTTTCCGCGCCTTTCTTCTTTGTACTGGTGGGTGTGCCCGTGGACAACCACGTCAGCCTCAAGCTCGGTGAGATCCAAGTGTTGGAGGTTATGCACTACTACGATGGAAAAACCTCCGATTTCAACTCGCTCCACATCCTTTAGTTCCGAGGCCCAACTGCCCATATCCATATTACCCCTGACTACCGTGGTGGGAGCAATCCGCCTTATTTCCTCCAGTGTTTCTGGATCGTTCACGTCGCCAGCATGGATGATATGGTCACAGTCCAGGAGTAATTCCCGAGCTTGGCTGCGGAAAATCCCGTGTGTGTCGGAAATCAACCCTATTCTCATTTCCTGCACCGAAATCCCCCTTTTTCGTCGTCTGTATCATAATGAAATGATTATACAGACATTTTTTGGGCTTGTCAAAGCGTTTTCAGTCCCTCACCGCTCTGATTATGCGCATGGAGTTGAGTACTGTCAATATGGTCACGCCCACATCGGCAAAGACGGCCTGCCAGAGGGAAACGGCGCTTACGGCGCCTAAAAGCAGCACCACTACCTTGACCACTAAAGCTAGGTTAATATTCTGCCAGACAATGCGGTTGGTCTTTCCAGCCGTTTCCATCGCCTCAACCACAGCGAAGGGATTGTCGGTCATCAGAACCACATCAGCCGTCTCCACAGCGGCTTCCGAGCCAAGGGCCCCCATGGCTACGCCCACGTGGGCCCTGGCTAGGGCAGGGGCATCGTTGATACCGTCACCCACAAAGACCACTTTGGACTTTCCATCGCTATTCTGGATGATGGCGTCCACCTGCTCCACCTTCTGCTCCGGCAGGAGCTCTGCATGGAACTCATGAATTCCTAAGGCTGCAGCTGTACCCTGGGCCGCACTGGCCGAATCGCCTGTGAGCATAATCACCCTCTTGCCCAGCTGCTTGAGTCGCTGTACCGCTTCTATCGCGCCAGGTTTGGGACTGTCGCTGAGCCATATGATGCCCGCCCGTTTCCCGTCGATGGCCACATACACGCCCGAAAACGAACCGACTGCCTCCATTTCGATGCCAGCTTGGGCTAGGAAACGGGCACTGCCAACCAGGATTTCCCTGTCCTGCCAGCGGGCCTTGACGCCCAATCCGGTCAGTTCTTCTACCTCCGAGACTTCACTTAAGGCAATTTCTTGGCCGTAAGCAGCAGCTATGGAACGGGCGATGGGGTGGGAGGAGAAACTTTCCCCATGGGCTGCCGCCGCCAGTACCTCTTCTTCTGTAAAGGGAGGCTCCGCCTCTACCCTCTGAACAGTAAAATCACCGGAAGTGAGGGTACCCGTTTTGTCAAAAACCACCGTATCCGCTTCGTGCAGTGCCTGCAGGTAGTTACTGCCCTTAACTAAGATGCCCTGTTTGGACGCTCGCCCTATACCGCCGAAAAAGCCAAGGGGAATGGAGACCACTAGGGCGCAGGGGCAGGAAATTACCAAGAAAACAAGGGCCCTGTAAAACCAACTCTCAAAGGAAGCAGCGAAAAAGAGGGGAGGGATAGCAGCAATTAAGGCGGCCGCACCTACCACTGCAGGGGTGTAATACCTAGCAAAGGAAGTGATGAAGTCTTCCGTGGGCGCCTTATTGGCCGCCGCGTTTTCCACCAGGTCGAGAATTCTGGCCACGGCCGATTGGGCCGCTTCCTTTGTCGCCTCAATGGTTAAAAGGCCGCTCAGGTTAATACAGCCGGCTAACACCTCTTCACCTGTCTCCACCGGGCGGGCGAGACTCTCTCCCGTTAAAGCGGACGCATCGAGGGAGGACGAACCGTCCAAGATTATTCCATCCACCGGAATACGCTCGCCGGGGAGGACAAAAAGAACGTCTCCCACTTTTACATCTACCACCGGCACATCAACCAGCTGTTCTCCTTGCTTACGGTGGGCAATTTGCGGCTTAATCGCTATCAGAGCCTGGATCGAGCGGCGGGAATGGTCGACCGCTAATCCCTGCAGGAATTCCCCTGTGCGATAAAAGAGCATGACTGAAGCTGCTTCCGGCAGCTCGCCAATGGCTAGGGCGCCGAGGGTAGCAATTGTCATCAGGAAATTTTCATCGAAAATTTGCCCCTGGATGATGTTTTTCCCCGCTTGCAGAATGATCTCCCAGCCCGCCAAAAAGTAGGCTAGGAGAATTAGGCCGTTTTTGCCAAGACCCGCAGGTAGAAAAAGGGCAGTGAAGAAGCTGAGCAATCCGGCAGCAAAGGCTAGGTTGCGCCCAGTTAAGACATCTACCCTTACCTTAGGAGTAGGGGCTTCGCTTACCAACACACCCGGTTCCAGCGCAGCAACAATTTCACTCAGGGCAGACTTAATGTCCTCTTTCTGAGCGTCCTTGTGCGTGTCGAGGATAATCCTGCTGGTGGGAAAATCCACCACCGCTTTTTTTACGTTATTTAATTTTCCGGCTGCCACTTCAATTTTTTGAGCGCAGCTGGCGCAGTCGAGCCCCTGCAGATGATAGATTTGGCGCATGTTTAACACCTCGTTATTTCCCCTCAAGGATATGCTGATAACCTTGATCGAAGATTGCCTTAATATGGTCGTCGTCGAGGGAATAATAAACTACCCGACCTTCTTTGCGGAACTTGACCAGCTTTGCCTGTTTCAAAACCCGCAGTTGATGGGATATGGCTGACTGCTTCATATCCAGAAGAAAAGCAATATCGCACACACACATCTCCGCCTGGGAGAGGGCGTACAAAATGCGGATGCGGGTGGTATCCCCAAACACTTTGAAGAGTTCGGCCAGGGTAAACAGTTCCTCTTCCAGGGGCATGGAGTCCCTCACTTGATCCACAACGTCAGTATGAATTGCACTCACATCGCAGTGCGGTGCCTGTTGATCCTGCATGTTTCCCCCTCCTTTATATATGAATAGTTGTTCATATGTTCATGTATATTATATTCCCATGCCTGAATTTCGTCAAGAAAAAAAGCCCTATCCCCAAGGGGATAGGGCCCGCTTTCTACACTAGTCCACAAGAAATACAACCGCGTATTCAGCCAGGAAATCATAGACGTTGAGGGCGTCCAAGATAGCTTCCGCATCTTCATCGCTGATCACTACGCTTGTTTCCGCTGTACCGGTAACCTCTAAAGCTCTCACGACCAAGGGCGATACAGTCACTTTTTCATCGGGCTGAATGCGACGCAGCAATTCTGGGCTCAGTTCCTGGCCGTAGGCTGCGATACCTGCCTGCTGGAGAAACTCATAACCCACAGCCACGCCTGCGTAGATTAAATGGCCTGACTGGCTGTAAATTTTCGGGCTCATACCCCGCTTCAGGGGTAGGCCCCGTCCATCCACTATTAGGCCTGTGTAAACCAGTCCTTGACGGATTAGTTCTTCGTCTGCCAGATCCAGCTCTACGCGGCGGATATTGAACTCATCCCACTGCATTTCCACTCCCTCGGGAGCGGTAAAGACAACAGTGGCACGTTGGGCACCGGGCGGTGCAGTGACTATGGTGGAGATTGTCTGCCACTGATCGGGCCGGGAAAGGCTGCCGCTCAGCTGGGTGGAACGGAGGTATTCTCCGTGTTCGGTGGTGATGTAAACGGAGGCTACCGTTGGAGTATTGGGTATTTCCGCCCTAACCTGGACACTTACTTCGTAACGGGCGCCTGCTTCCAGCAGGAATGTCTTTCTGAATTCGGTCTGTTTGGCCAACGCTGCATTGGCAGTCAAACAGATAAGCAATAAGGTTAATACAGTTAAACCAGTCAACCTGCCAATCCTCATATCCATACCTCCCGTCGCTTCCCTAGACAGTTCGCATCTGATTAGTCAGATCTGTCCCATTATGTAGAAAAAAGGGGGTTACCCCCCTTTTCTTAGCCAACGATCAGCGTCTGTCCTGCTTCGATCACGTTCAAATCTTCAATTTCGTTCCACTCAAGCAGTTCAGCCAGTGTCACACCGTACTTCTGTGCCAGCTTGTACAGGGTATCACCGATTTCTACCCTGTGGGTAACCCGTTCCTCTTCACCTTCGTAAAGGTGCATGGGAATACGGATCATCTCACCAGTCTGCAGCTTGTCCCCTTCGAGCTCATTAGCATCGCGGAGAGCCTGGAGGGGTACCCGGTACTGTTTTGCCAGGGAACGGGCGTTGTCTCCGGGCTGCACGATGTGGTAGCTCCAGAGCGGCTGCACGGGCAGGGTGATTACCTGTCCAATTTGGAGATTATCGGGGGTGATCCCCGGATTAAGATCTAACAGTTCTAAGACGGTGGTGTCATACTTGGCCGCCAACTTCCGCAGCGTATCGCCTGCCTCAATCACATGCTTGTCCTGGGCAAAAGATACGGCGGTAACGAGGAGAACCAAAACGCAGATTAGGACTGGAATCAGTCTTTTCATTCTTTTCACCTCCAGCCCCTATTATTGATCCAGCTGGGACAGAAGGCAAAGGTATCTTCTGCGATTCTTAGAAGGAAATTCCACTGCGCCTCAGTGTCCAGGCCAAAAGTTCGGGGGTAATATCCAACTGGAAGAACACTTCCATAAAGGCACGGTAAGTCTCGGTCAAATCCCCCGGATAGCTGTTAGGATAAGCTACGGAGTGGAGCCACTCCACACCTAAAAGACCGAATAAGGAGCCTGGATCGAGCCAGTTAGCGGGAAAGGATGGAATCTGATAAATGCGTTTATGGCCGTCCTGTTCAATGGCTCGATAGGGATCGGCGATCAGGTGGGGCATGATTAAGACAAAGTCGGGGAAGGGAGGTTCATCGCTCCAAACAGGCATTTCCTCCATGCCAGCCAGCTCTAACAGCTGGTCAAAAAAACCGGACGGTTGGGGCGAGACAATATGTACCGGTATGGGGTTGTAGAAAGTGCGCACAGCCAAAAACTGTTCTGCCTTTCCCAATTGGTTAGCGGCAAAGGCTGCCAGGGCTTGTCCCCGCACTTCCTTGTTTAGAATCTCTCCCAAAAAGTACAGTGTGTCGGGCAGAGCCCGGATGCTGTTATCAACTAGGATAACGGGTCTGCCTAGCGCTTCTTCAATCTCGTCAGCTAAATCCATGTTTTCTTGATCAATGGGGGAGTAGTGGATGATCAGATCGGGCTGGAGTTCCTGCAGTACATCGAACTGGATTGTTTGGTAGTGTAGGTCCCAAGTGCCCACAGTAGGCAGCTCATGGTAAGCGGGTGACACAGCAAACTCCAGATCCGGGCTGAGGCCCCTGTTCCAGCCCAGAATGACCTCGGGGTCGAGGGTATAAACGAGAAAGGTGCCTGCCTCTGTCGTAGCGTAGACGTTCTGTATCTCCTGGGGCAAGATTACGCTGCGGCCAGCGTGATCAATCACGGTGGTGGGCAGCGGTACCGCATCTTGGGTGTCGTACGCCAAAACCAACAAAAAAAGGAGGGCCAGGATAGAAATGTGCCAACAACGCCTATTTCCCCTCTCCATGGGCTGCCCTCCTCTGCTTGAAAAATCTTCCTATTGTTACTTTAAGCCACGTCGGGGTGGCATGTCAACAAAGAACAGGTAGAAGGCACAATTCCGGCCACTTACCAAACAAGCTGGTAGCGCAGGTAAAGCTCGTTTTCGTGGGGATGGGCTGAAAGCAGGGAGATCTCATTTGGCTGAGGCAGTACTTCATCTCCCATGGCCAGGGAGTGTTCGTTTCGAGCGCCAACGAGCCTTGGTGCCAGGGTCAGGAAAAGCTGATCCACAATACCCGCTTGGAGAAACTGGTAGTTAACACTGGGTCCGCCTTCCACAAGCAGATAGTGAACATTGTACTTATCCAGAAGGAGCTGGGATATTTCTAACATGCCTGCTCCCTCAGGCAAAACCTCCACCTGCGTACACATCT
>DGFC01000044.1 GCA_002391465.1 Firmicutes bacterium UBA3910
AACTCCCTCTTCGAAGACAACGCTGAATTTGGTTTGGGTATGCACATGGGCTTCAAGCAGGTGCGGGGACGACTCGCTTCTCTCATTGAGGAGCTGAGTAAACAGGCCCCCGCCGAGGAGGTGAAAAAGGCCTGCGTCAACTGGCTTACAAACAGCGAAAAGCCCTATGAGAGTGCGGTGGCATCGAGGGAGCTGGTGCAGGCTTTAGCCCAGTACAGCGGGGATCCCCTCATTGCAGAAATTCTGGCCAACAAACAGTTTTTGAACAAGAGATCTCAGTGGATAATCGGCGGTGATGGTTGGGCCTATGATATTGGTTACGGCGGTCTCGATCACGTCCTTTCCCTGGGCCAGGATGTGAATGTGCTGGTGTTGGATACGGAAGTGTATTCCAACACAGGCGGCCAATCTTCCAAGTCGACACCAACCGCGGCTGTGGCTAAGTTTGCCGCCGCGGGCAAAAGGATCCGCAAAAAGGATCTGGGGCGGATGGCCATGACCTACGGCTACGTTTATGTGGCCCAGATTGCCATGGGTGCGAACATGAACCACACCATCCGGACTATCCTGGAGGCGGAAAGTTATCCAGGTCCATCCCTCATCATCGCCTACTCGCCCTGCATTAACCACGGTATTCGCACCGGGATGGGCACCAGCATTAGGCAGGAGAAAAGGGCAGTGGAGGCAGGTTACTGGCATCTTTACCGCTATAACCCACTTTTGAAAGAGAAAGGGGAAAACCCGTTCAAACTTGATTCGAAAAAACCTAGTGCTTCCTTTAGGGATTTCCTCCTGAGTGAAGTCCGCTATTCCTCTCTGCAGCGGGCCTTACCCAAAGAGGCGGAAGAACTGTTTGAACAGGCGGAAGCGGAAGCAGCAGAGAGGCTGCGGGAGTATGAGCGCTTAGCTGGCCTTTAAAGGTAAAGAGGCGGGTTATCCCGCCTCTCTTTACTTCTGATTCTGATTTACCCATTCCCTAGCCAGCTCCACATCGTCATCACCGGGCAGGGGCACTTTTGATGCAGGTTTTTTTTGCCTGATGTTTGCCCAGGCGGCTGTGGAGTGGTTTTCCACCGGGATGCCCCGTACCTTTTTCCACTTCTGTCTAAAGGCATCCAATTCCCTTCCTCCTCTCCTTTCTAGTTTGGGGAAAGGTTAGGGTAAGTATTCCGCGCTGCCCATGCCTTTTAAAAGGAATTGCCCTGCCAGCGTCAAATAATGTACACATTGAAAGGGGTGTCAGTGTGTCTGTAACATTCAGCGGAAAAGAGATCCTGCAGTTAATTAATGAGTTGGTTTCCATCCCCAGTCCGACCGGTTACACCGGGCAGATTATTGAACATATCCGTTCCTATCTGAATGAGTTGGGTATAACTAATTCCGTCTCCCGCAAAGGTGGGTTAATTGCCACTGTGCCGGGGAAAAACACTGAACAGCAGCGTTTTGTCACCGCTCACATAGATACGCTGGGGGCCATGGTTAAGGAGATTAAGAGCAATGGCCGGCTGCGTTTGACCATGATTGGCTGTTCCAAATGGCCCCATGTGGAAGGGGAGTACTGCCAGGTTTTCAGCGCGAACGGTACCTTCACCGGGACTATTTTGATGCACCAGACCTCGGTTCATGTCTACCGTGACAGCGGTGATGCCAAGCGCAATCAGGATAACATGGAGGTTCGCCTCGATGCCAAGGTGGAAAACGGGGACGACGTGGAAAAACTGGGTATCTGCGTAGGTGATTTTGTTGCCTTTGATCCCCGGGCACAGGTTCTGCCCAGCGGGTTTATTAAATCCAGACATCTGGACGACAAAGCAGGGGCAGGCTTGATTCTGTATCTCCTGCAGGAATTGGTGGAGCATAGGCTTGAATTGCCCTACACTACGCACTTTTTGTTCTCCAACGCGGAAGAGATCGGCTATGGTGGGAACTCCAACATCCCACCGGAAGTGGTGGAATACCTGGCGGTGGATATGGCTGCCATCGGTGATGGGCAGACCAGCGATGAATTCAGCGTGACTATCTGTGCCATGGATTCAACCGGACCTTATAACATTCGCCTCCGGGAGCATTTGGTTGCCCTGGCAGAGGAACATGAAATCAACTACAAGGTTGATATTTATCCCTACTACGGCTCGGATGCAAGCGCTGCCCTAAGGGCTGGTCACGATGTGATCCACGGTTTGATCGGTCCGGGCATAGACGCGTCCCATGCCTTTGAACGAACCCATGTGGATGCGGTGATCAACAGTGCTAAACTGCTATATCAGTACCTCCTATCACCTCTCTGTATCTAGGTTCTGTTTGAGTCTGTCTGTGAAAACCCCTCTGTGAGGGGTTTTTTGCTCATCAGAACCGACCATCTAATAAACGCCTTCCTATCCGGGTATCCTTTCTTAGAGAACGGCGAACTGAGGAGGGAACAGGGAAATGGCGACTGCAGCCCCGCCAAAAGTTGCTTTCTTTTGCATGGAATACGGTTTACATGAATCCTTTCCCATCTACACCGGCGGCCTGGGAATCTTGGCAGGGGATATCCTGAAAACGGCTAAGGATCTGCAGCTGCCTATAATAGGTATTGGCATTCTGTGGCACGAGGGTTACTCAGATCAGTACTTGGATAAGGATGGTTTTCCCCAGCACTGCCGGCAGGAGTATGATCGTTCCCGCCTGATGGATACGGGGCTTACGGTTGAGATCACAATCAAAGGGGAACCTCTTACCTGCAGGATCTGGAAGACGGAGGCTTATCACAACGCTCCCCTTTATCTGCTGGATGCGAACCTGCCCGACGGTCTCCATGCCTGGGTGACCAGACGGCTGTACGCTCCCTCTCCGGAGGAGCGAATAGCTGCCGCAATGGTGTTGGGCATGGGCGGAGTTAGGCTCCTGCGGAAGATAGGCTTTCAAGCGGATGTATATCACCTCAATGAAGGAAACACCGCCTTTGCCGGTTTGGAATTGATTAGGGAGAAAATGGCTTTGGGCAGCGATTTTGAAACTGCCTGGGAAGAAACGCGTCAGCAGGTTGTGTTCACAACCCATACACCGGTTATGGCGGGAAATGAAGTGTATGATCATGATCTTCTTCGCCAGATGGGAGCCTTTGCTGGCTTCGAACACGATCAAATGGAACGGATCGGTGGCAGGCCCTTCAACCTGACATTGGCTGGTCTCCGCTTGAGTCACATGGCCAATGGCGTTTCCCAGCTGCACGGGGCTACCGCTAGGGCCATGTGGCGGGGCAGTGAGGGCGCAGCTCCCATTATCAGCATCACAAATGGGGTGCATGTGAAGACTTGGCAGAATCCCCAGATCAGGCAGACCTTTGAGGTCAATGGTAACCTCTGGAAAACGCATTTTCAGCTGAAAAAGCTGCTTCTGCGTGAAATTGAGAACCGTACAGGAGTAACCCTGGATCTGGACACCCTCACCCTTGGCTTTGGCCACCGGGCGGAAGCCCATAAACGGGGCGGCCTTATTTTCCATCGGCCCAACGTGATCGAACCCCTACTCCGGGAGGGTGTCATCCAGCTCATTTTCTCCGGTAAGTCCCACCCCGAAGATGATTGGGGCAAAAAGATTGTGGCTAATATGGCGGAAATGGCTTATCGCTTTCCCCAGAGCGTGGTCTTTTTGGAAAATTACGATATGGAGCTGGCTAGGCTGCTGACTTCGGGCTGCGATGTCTGGCTGGGTACCTCCCAGCGGCCTTTGGAGGCCTCGGGTATCTCGGGCATAAAAGCCGCGTTGAACGGTGTTCTCCACTTAAGTGTGCTGGACGGATGGTGGCCCGAAGGCTGCCTGCATGGGGTTAATGGTTGGCAGTTTGGGGGAGGGTACGACGGTCCAGAGCAGACGATGGTGGATGCCTTTTCCCTTTACGAAGTGCTGCTGAACGAGGTCATTCCCACCTATTACGAAGATCAGAGGCGCTGGCAGGGTATGATGCGGGCGAGTATTGCCAACGCCCTGCACCTGTCTCTTATACACATCT
>DGFC01000057.1 GCA_002391465.1 Firmicutes bacterium UBA3910
CAGCATGTGAATAAGACTGATTCCGCTGTCCGCATAACCCACCTGCCCACCGGGATTGTGGTGCAGTGCCAATCGGAACGCTCCCAACACTCCAACCGGGAAGCGGCTTTTAAGATTCTTCGGGCCAGGTTGTTAGAGAGACAGCTGGAGGAGCAGAGATCGAAACTGGAGAGCCTGAAGGGACAGCAGCGGGAAATTGCCTGGGGCAATCAGATCCGCTCCTATGTATTCTGCCCCTATACAATGGTGAAGGATCACCGCACTGACCTAGAAACCGGTGACGTTGAGGGTGTTATGGACGGAAATTTGGATCCATTCATCGAAGCATATTTAAAACGCAAGGAAAAAGAATAGACGACTGCAGCCTTGCCCACGGAGAGGTGGGGAAGGCTGTTTTTGAAGGGGGATAATACGTGCGCAGGCGCTGGCTTTTCGCAGCTGTTTTCTGCTTAGTGCTGTTCGTTCTGGCCATACCCAAACTGTTCGTAGTTCCCCGACTGAGCCAGCGGCTCGAGGCGGAGCTCATTGATTACTTCTCAGCTGAAGGGGGAGAAGTGTACCTTATCGCCCCGTGGGGCTGGGAGCTCTTGTTCGGGCGAATTCCCGCTGCGGATATGGTGTTAACCAATGTAAGGGTAGACGGTTTGACCCTTGCCCAGGTCGAAGTCCAGGGCAGGGATATCCGCTTTGCCTGGGAGGAAGGGGAGTTTGTCTATCAAGGCGCTTCTGATTTGACAGGGACACTGACTGTCACTGAGGAGGCACTCAATGAGATTTACTGGCGTGAAGTGGATCCGGAGCGGGATTTGCGCGTTGAGATTGAGCCTGATCAGCTCGTTCTGGTTGGGGCAGTACCCTTTTGGACTACCGAGATCAGCATTGAACTACGTGGGTCTTTAGAAGTTTGGGGTCGCTCTGGCCTGCGCCTTGTTTTGCAGAACTTAGAAGTGGAAAGTACAAGGGTTCCACCCTTTTTGCTCGAAGTTCTTAATGAGAATTACGACGTGACTCTGGACTTATCAATCTTTCCTGAGCCGACAGAGATTTCTGCGGTTGTATTGGAGCAGGGTAAGGTGCTCATCGATATTGGAGTGGTACGATGAAAAGGTTTTTCTGGCTGCTCATCTTTGCCGCAGCGTTAACGGCAGCTGTTCTTGCTGCTGGGCGTTGGCAGATTGAGGGGCAAAATCGGACTGTTGAACTGGTTTATGATCTTGAGAGCGTGCAGCATTTGGCCCAGGCGTTGGACAAGCCCATAGAGGCCCTCCTTGCCGATCTGAAAGGGGCCGGCGTGGAGACAATTGGGGTGCAGCCAGAGACTTTGGGAGAGCGTCTCTTGTCCGGAAAACCCCTACCGCCAGGAGTTAGGGATAGTCTCCCCAAGGATCAGAGCGAACTGGGTAAATGGCTCGTCCTGCCTGTTGCCTTTCGGGCAGATGATTTTGCCCTGCTTGCCGCCAGCGGTTTAAAACCAGCGCCAAAACTGGCTGTAGTGAGCTGGGACGTGGAGCCCATCTGGTTGGCGAGCCAGGTGGATCTTGTGATAATTAGCGGCAGTGGTGAGTTTGCCCGGGAAGATCTACACCACTTTCCAGGCCGTCTGGCCCTGGTAGAGTTTCACACGCCGGATATGGAACAGTTCAGCGCTGAGGTGGGGCGCATGGTACGCCTCCATGGCATCAGCCAGAAGGAAATGGACAAACTTCCGGCGGAGCGGATTATTTCCCGCTACCTGCGGGCAGTGCGGGAGCGGAATCTCCGCGTATTGTATCTGCGTCCTTTCTTGGAAGGTCCGGATCCGTGGCAGCGTTCCCTTGCCCTTTTGACTGACCTGAAAGCAAGCCTGGAAAGGGAAGGGTATATCTTAGGTGCAGCAGAGCCTTTTTCAGAGTGGGCGCCTTCAGGTCTTTGGAAGGCTGTGGTCAGTGCGGGTATCTGGGCCGGTGCCGTTCTTTACGGTTTAAGCCTTTTTCCCAAGTACCATGGTCTCATGAGCGTGGCAGGGGCATTGGGCTGGCTGGTGAATATCCTTTTGGCCTGGCGAGAACCGATTTTGGCAGCCCAAATCTCTGCTCTTGTGGCAGCTGTAGTCTTTCCCTGCCTGAGCGTCCGATTCGTCGGGGATGGGAATCCCCGTCTGCGATACGCTCAAGCTGCCGCCGTATCCCTTTTAGGAGCCCTGTTGATTGTGGGAACGCTAACCGGTGTTGAATTCATGCTCAAGCTGCAGGAGTTTCGCGGCGTGAAGGTGATGCATGTTCTGCCAATTTTGCTTGTAGTCTTTTCCTTGATCAGACCCCTGCGGGAATGGTTAAACTCGGCAATCCCCGTTAAGTATCTGGTTCTTATGGGAATAGCAGGTCTGTTCGGGGTGATTTACATCCTTAGGACAGGCAATTTCGGTTTGCCGGTGCCAGACTGGGAGATTAGGATGCGGGAAGGTTTAGAGCAGATTCTGCGTACCCGGCCTAGGACAAAGGAGTTAATGTTGGGGCATCCTGCCCTGTATCTGGCCCTAAGGTCGGAAAAACCAGAGCGATCCTGGTTGTTGCCAGTTGCGGTTGTGGGGCAACTTTCCATGGTCAACACCTTTACCCATATCCACAGCCCACTGAGCATCAGTCTGCTCCGTACCCTTTACGGCCTTGTTTTTGGTTATGTTATTGGCTGGTTGGTGCAACAAGTCCTGCGTTTGGGGAAGAGGTGGCTTGGTCGTGATCGTAGTATCGGGCTATTACGGGTTCGCTAATCTGGGGGATGAAGCCATTCTAGCGGCGCTTTGTGACGACATTGAAACGCTGGGGTTTTCCCGGAAGGAAATCCTTGTCCTCTCGCAAAACCCTGTTCAGACCGAAAAAGAGCACGGTGTACGGGCCTTGGGTCGTTACAACCTTCCTGCCATTTGGCGTGTTCTAGGCTCCGCCCGGGCTCTGATCAGCGGCGGCGGTTCTCTCCTGCAGGATGTGACAAGTAAACGCACCATTCCCTATTACCTAGGTGTGGTAGAAATGGCAATTATGCGCAGGGTGCCCGTTGTTATGTACGGTCAGGGTCTCGGCCCGGTGCAGAGTGCTTTTTACCGAAAATGGATAGCCAAGTCCTTTGTCCGCAGCGCAGCCTATTCGGTACGGGATCGGGAAAGCGCCCGTTTTTTGGCAGCTTACAATGTACCTGAAGAAAAGGGTATGGTGACGGCCGATCCTGTTTTTGGGCGGGAGTTGAGATTACAGCAGGAGCGGGAGAATAGGATTCTGCTGAACCTGCGTCCTTACCAAGGTTGGGAAGCACAGCGCGAACTGTGGCTCGAACTTATCTGCAGCTGGCAGCGACTGGGCTACCAGGTAGAGTTTCTGCCGCTGGGGCCAGGGGACAGGCAGTTAGGGGAGTACCTGGAAGGAAGACTCAGACATTTTGCGATTCAACCTGATGTGTCCCTTGCCAATTTGGTACAGCCTTTTCAAGGAGCACGACTCTGTGTATCCATGCGGCTCCACGGTGTGATTTTCTCAGCCTTACACGATGTGCTGCCACTTGCGGTGGATTACGACCCCAAGGTAAGGGAGGTTAGTGGTCAGCTGCATGTGCCCTGTTGGGATTTGGAAGATCTGCCTTCCCTTACAGCCGGTTTGGAGGAGATTGCTGCCAATTACGAACAGCATCGCTTGAGATATCAGAAATCCCTGAGCAAGCTCAGGGAATGGGCCCAGGGCAATCAGAAAGTACTTGCTCGGGTGTTATTGCGGGAGTGATTAGTGTGGATAGAATCGATGTTCTTGGTCTCGGTTTCGATTCACTCACAAAAGAAGAGGCATTGAAGCGGGTGAGCTCCTTTGCCGGATCCGAGCGGCCCCACTTAATCGTGACCGCCAACCCCGAGACGGTTATGCAGTCGCGGGGGGACCAACTGCTGGCACAGATTGTGAATCGGGCCGATCTGGTCGTAGCAGATGGCATCGGCGTTGTTTGGGCCAGCGGTGTTTTGGGTCGCAGGCTGCCTGAACGTATCGCCGGTATTGAGTTGACGGAAGGCATTCTCGCAGAAGCGGCAGCCAAAGGCTGGCCTGTTTTCATGCTGGGCTCGTCTGATGGTGTTGCCCAGCGGGCGGCCGATGCATTGCGGCGGCGTTATCAGGGTCTGCAGATTGTCGGTACGCACCATGGCTTTTTCCGGCCTGGCCCGGAAGAGGAGGAGGTGCTGGAGCGGATCAAAGGCGCCAAGCCTAAGGTTCTGCTGGCTGCCCTTGGTGTCCCTAGGCAGGAAAAATGGTTAGCGGCCCATTTGGGCACGCTGAGGGTACCGGTGGCGATTGGGGTAGGGGGCAGTTTTGATGTTTGGGCAGGTGTGACGCGCCGGGCACCAAAATGGGTGCGGCAGCTGCACCTGGAGTGGTTATACCGTGTGCTGCGGCAGCCAAGCCGCTTCAAACGCCTGCTCGTTTTGCCCAAGTTTGTGGCCTTGGTATACCAAACCAAACTCAGACGGGGGAGGTAGAGATATGGCAAGAAGGATCATTTTCGGCTATGGGGGAGTACTTGCCGGTGTCATAATCACTGCAGTCGGTGTCAGTTTTTTCCTAATTCCGGCGAAAATTGCTGCGGGGGGCGTAAGCGGTCTGGCCACTGTGGTCTATCACCTGACTCGGTTTCCTGTAGGCGTGACCATGTTGGTGCTGAACGCAATTCTGTTTGCGATTGCCTGGCGGGTGCTGGGATCTGTCTTTGGGGCTAAGACTTTGTTTGGTACAGTCATGCTCTCCCTATTCGTTGATCTCTTCAGCCAATTTGCCGTTCCCATCACAGGCGATCTTCTCTTAACGTCCATTTACGGCGGTGTAATCTCTGGTATAGGCTTAGGTATTGCCTTCCGATCCGGAGGCTCCACTGGAGGTACCGATCTGGCAGCCCAACTGATTGCCCGCTTTTTCCCCACAACGGTGGGACAGGCGCTTTTGTATGTGGACGGGCTTGTCATTGTGCTGGCAGGTTTGGCCTTTGGTTTGGAGGCGGCTCTGTACGCCCTGATAGCGGTGTTCATCTCCACAAAAGTAATTGACGTTGTGGTGGAAGGCCAGAGCTACGCCAAGGCGGTGTGGATTATTTCTAACCACGCAGAGGAAGTGGGCCAGGCCATTATGGAGCGGCTGGAAAGGGGAGTAACCAGTCTAAGCGGCAAGGGCTATTACACCAAAGAGGATAAGGAAGTGCTGCTTGTGATCGTCTCCCGGGTGGAAATAGCGGAAGTGAAGGAAATTGTGCGGGAATTTGATGAACGGGCATTTGTCATTATTGGTGATATTCACGAGGTTTTGGGTGAGGGCTTTAGAAGATTGTAACAGCCGATGTGGACTTGCTAATCTGTCCAGTTTTGATATGATTAAATGTATGTAACAAGAGGCTCAGGCATATATTTTGGCTAGTAGAAAGCTGGTGATGGAATGGGCCGCAGAAAAGTATTTGCCATCATTTTGGTGGCGCTTCTTTCCCTGACGTTTATATACGCTGCCTATGGAGCGGGGCTGCAGGACAGGGGTGCCGAACCCCGTTATGAGAATATAGGTACAGTATTAGAGGTTATAGCCTTAGTAAAAACCAGGCACTATTATCAACCTGTAAACACTTTGGAACTTGTTAAAGGTTATGTGGCGACTGGCACTATTAGCGGTATGCTGAAGACGGCGCTAGACGATCCTTATACCCGTCATATGGATGCTAGAGCCTTTGAAGACATGATGAACACAACCACCGGAGTATACGGCGGTATCGGCCTCTCGGTAGGCATTTTAGACGATCAGGTCACAATTGTCTCTCCCATTAAGGGAACCCCCGGAGAACGGGCAGGCCTTCGGCGTGGCGATAAAATCATCGCCATTGACGGCCGGGATACAACCCATATGACCCTGGATGAGGCGGTCAGCCTCATGCGCGGCGTACCCAACACCGAGCTTGATTTGACCATCCAGCGGGATGAAGAAGTATTCGACGTGCATATTGTCCGCGAACTGATTAACGTGGAATCTGTACCCGAGTTCAAGCTTGTGGATGAAGACTACCGTATCGGTTATGTGGAGATCACAAACTTCTCCGAACGGACCCACGAAGAGCTGGTCAAGGCTTTAGAAGCACTGAATAACCAGAACCAGCAGGCTTTGATTATCGATCTGCGCTTCAACCCTGGCGGAGCCTTAAACGCTGCCCTTCAGGTGACCAACGAGTTTGTCTCCAACGCACCCCTTATGTGGTTGGAAGACAAGGATGGCAATCGGACCTCCGTTGATAGTGTCAATTCCCAGAAACAGCCGGCCATACCCATGGTGGTATTGATCAACGGCGGCAGTGCCAGTGCTTCGGAGATTGTGGCCGGGGCACTGCAGGATAACGGCCTGGCGACCCTGGTGGGCACAACCACTTTCGGTAAGGGCTTGGTTCAGTCTTTGTATCCACTCCGGGATGGAAGTGCTCTGAGTCTGACAGAACAGGGTTACCTGACCTCAGGTGGTAAAGATATTAACGGGGTGGGTATAGAACCCGATATTGTCGTTGAAGTTTCTCTGGAAGAGGAAGAGGCTATCTACCTCGGGGAAGCGGAACACGACCCCCAATTGGAAAGAGCACTGGAAGTGCTCAGGGCGCAGCTGTAAACTCTCACCCCGGAACTATTCCGGGGTTCTCTATTGAAGGGAGGGTCTAGGTGAACAACATTTTCGAACTGATTAAATTCGTATTTTTTACCTTTGCCCAAATGATCACCGATCTGCGGTACATCTTGATTATCCTAGTAGTCTCAGTCCTGGTTTATAGGCAGTATGCCCAGGTTAGGGATTACGAGCGACGGGCCTTCAACCTTGACCGCCTAAACCCGTTTATGGAAACGGTAACAGAATTGGTGTACGGCATTGGTGGCGGTTTTGTAGCTACCGCTTTCTTTGTCGCCCTGGGAATTTCCATTAGGGATGCGGGTATCGCCTATCTCTGGCTGGTGGCTTTAGCCCTGATGCTGATCAACCCCAGATTTCTCTGTTTTGCCTATGCAGGGGGCCTGCTCAGCCTGCTCTCACTTTTGACTGGTTTTCCCCGCCTGCATGTTCCCACGCTGATGGCGGTGGTTGCAGTGCTGCATCTGGTAGAATCCCTTTTGATCTGGCTGCGGGGCTACCAGCAGGCCTCACCCATGTATCTGTCTCTTATACACATCT
>DGFC01000009.1 GCA_002391465.1 Firmicutes bacterium UBA3910
GCAGCCCGTGTTGCCATGACCCGTCACATCCGCAGGGGTGGTAAGGTTTGGATTAGGATTTTCCCTGACAAACCCGTTACGAAGAAGCCAGCTGAAACCCGCATGGGTTCCGGTAAAGGCGCCCCTGAGCACTGGGTGGCCGTGGTAAAACCAGGGCGAATTATGTTCGAGATCGGCGGAGTATCTGAGGAATTGGCCCGTGAGGCGATGCGCTTAGCCGCTCACAAGCTGCCGGTTAAATGCAAATTCGTATCTCGAACAGTAGCAGGTGGTGACGCAAGTGAAGGCTAAAGAAGTTCGGAATCTTTCCACAGATGAATTGGCAGTTAGGCTGGAAGAGTTGAAGGAAGAACTCTTTAACCTTAGATTTCAGTTGGCCACCGGCCAATTAGATAATCCGATGCGCATTCGTGAGGTGCGCAAGAACATTGCTCGTGTGAAAACTGTCATGCGCGAACGGGAATTAAATATCCAGCGCGCCTAGGTTTCACAGATCCGGGAAGGGAGGAGAGCAGATGGACCAAACTAGAGGTAGCAGAAAAACTCGCGTCGGTACGGTAGTTAGCGACAAGATGGATAAAACTGTGGTTGTGTCGGTAGAACGGCTGATTCGCCATCCCCTGTATGGGAAGACGATCCGTGAAACGGTCAAATTCAAAGCTCATGATGAGAACAACGAATGCGGCATTGGTGACCGGGTTAGGATCATGGAGACTCGACCACTCAGCAAAGACAAACGCTGGCGGGTAGAGGAGATTATCGAGAAGGCCCGTTAGTAAAGAGTACAGCCAAAGGAAGGAGGAGCTGACATGATCCAACAAGAGAGCCGCGTCAAAGTGGCCGACAATACCGGTGCACGGGAAATCCTCTGCATCAGGGTGTTGGGCGGCTCGGGACGCCGTTACGCTCGTGTGGGTGATGTGATTGTTGCTTCTGTTAAGCACGCTGCCCCCGGTGGCGTCGTGAAAAAAGGCGACATTGTACAAGCAGTTATCGTCAGAACGAAAAAGCAGTATGGCCGGCCTGACGGCTCGTTCATCCGCTTTGACGAAAACGCAGCAGTTATTATAAATGACCAGAAAAATCCGAGGGGGACTCGTATTTTCGGGCCTGTGGCTAGAGAATTACGGGAAAAAGGCTTCATGAGAATCATCTCTTTGGCTCCTGAGGTTCTCTAGAAAGGAGGAAGGGAATGGCTAAAATGCATGTTAGACGTGACGACACCGTTGCAGTAATCAGCGGTGAGGATCGCGGCAAAAAAGGTAAGATTCTCGAGGTTTATCCCAAAACCGGTAGGGTTATTGTAGATGGCGTCAACATCCAGAAGAAGCACACCAGGCCAACTCAACAGAACCCGCAGGGCGGTATCATTGAGAAACCTGGTCCCATCAGTGCTTCCAATGTTGCATTGGTCTGCCCCAGCTGTAAAGAGCCTACAAGGGTGAAACGGGTGAGGCAGGACGGTAACCTGATTCGGCACTGCAAAAAATGTGGTAAAGCCATTGACTAGAAATAAAGTTTTAATTCATAGAGGAGCGGCAAGAAGGGGGGAGTAGTGCTTGTCACGTTTTAGAGAAAAATACCAAACTGAAGCTGTACCTGCTTTGATGGAGCGGTTTGGCTACAGCAACGTAATGCAGGTACCCAAGTTTGATAAAGTCGTTATAAACATCGGTGTGGGGGAAGCAGTGGCTGATCCAAAGGCACTGGAAGCTGCCATGCGTGATTTAGAAACGATTTCGGGTCAGAAACCCATCATTACCTACGCAAAGAAATCTATTGCGGCCTTTAAACTTCGTCAGGGTATGGCCATCGGCTGCAAGGTTACCCTGCGCGGTGAGAGGATGTATGAGTTTCTCGATCGGTTAATCAGCATCACGCTTCCAAGGATCCGAGATTTCCGCGGTGTTTCTTCCAAGGCGTTCGACGGCCGGGGGAACTACAGCATCGGCCTGAGAGAACAGATCGTGTTCCCTGAGATCAACTACGACGATATTGATAAGGTCAGGGGCCTGATGATCGCTATTGTTACTACCGCCGAGACTGACGAGGAAGCGTACGAACTTCTCAAGCTCATGGGAATGCCGTTTAGAAGCTGAAAGGAGAGATATAGTGGCCAAGAAATCGATGATCGCCAAGGCGCAGCGTAGACCAAAGTTTCAAGTGCGTCAGGTAAACCGCTGCAGAGTCTGCGGGCGGCCCCGCGGTTACATGCGCCGTTTTCAGATGTGCCGCGTCTGCTTCCGGAAATATGCTAATGAAGGGCAGATTCCCGGAGTAACCAAATCGAGCTGGTAGGGATCGCACCCGAAAGGAGGTTGCCTGTATGGTTATGACGGATCCAATTGCAGATATGTTGACACGAGTGCGTAATGCAAGTTCCGTGAAACACGAATCTGTTGACATTCCCCGTTCCAAGATGAAGGAAGAGTTAGCTCGTATCCTCAAGGAAGAGGGGTTCATCAGAGATTATAAAGTTATTGACGACGGTAAGCAGGGCATCATCCGCGTTTACCTCAAATATGATCCTGTACAAGGACAAGTGATCCAGGGCATCAAGCGGATCAGCAAACCCGGGCTCAGGGTTTATGCGAAGAAGGACGAAGTTCCCAGGGTATTGGGCGGGCTTGGCGTAGCCATCCTTTCCACATCCCAAGGCATCGTCACCGATCGCACTGCCCGGCAGAGAGGTATTGGCGGAGAGGTAATTTGCTACGTTTGGTAAGGGGGGAAATAGATGTCCAGAATAGGAAAAAATCCGATTGAGATTCCCGCCGGTGTCGAGGTCAAGGTTGAGGGCAATGTTGTGGAAGTCAAGGGCCCCCTTGGCACACTGACCCAGGAAATCAGTCCTGAGATGATTGTTGAAGTCCAGGATGGGGCCATTGTAGTAACTAGGCCCAGCGACAGCAAAACACATCGTTCCCTCCACGGGCTTACCCGAACCCTGATTGCAAACATGGTTGAGGGGACGACGAAGGGATACAGTCGGAGCTTGGAAATTGTGGGAGTTGGTTATAGGGCAGCGAAGCAGGGCAACAAGCTCGTTTTGCAGCTCGGTTATTCCCATCCGATAGAAGTAGAGCCCGCACCGGGCATTGAAATTGAGGTGCCCACACCGACCAAAATTACGGTCAAGGGCATTGATAAACAACTGGTTGGCCAGACGGCTGCCAATATACGCGACTTTAGAAGGCCTGAACCCTATTTGGGCAAAGGTATTCGCTATGAAGGCGAACGGATCCGCAGAAAAGCGGGTAAAGCAGGTAGGGTCTAAGCCGCTTTAGAAGGATGGTGAGAATTGATGGCTAGTTTTAATCGGCGTGACGCGCGTAAGCGGAGGCATCTACGCCTGCGCCAGCGGGTGGTAGGTACACCTGAACGTCCAAGATTGAACGTTTATAGGAGCCTAAATCATATTCATGCCCAGATTATCGATGATAGCATTGGACACACATTGGTTTCCGCCTCCTCTGTCGAGCCTGAGCTGCGTGCTAAACTGGGTTCCACAGGGAATAAAGAAGCGGCTAAAGAAGTTGGCCTCGTGCTTGCACAGCGGGCCAAGGAAAAAGGCATTGAACGAGTTGTGTTTGACCGCGGCGGAAACATCTATCACGGCAGAATAGCCGCATTGGCTGACGGTGCCCGTGAAGGTGGCTTGGAATTCTAGGTACAAGGGAGGGAAACAAGCTTGTCGAAACGAACTGAAAATGGTGGAGCGGAGCTGCAAGAACGCCTGGTAAGTATCAATCCCGTTTCCAAGACAGTTAAGGGTGGGCGCTCACGTTCCTTTAGTGCTTTAGTAGTAGTGGGAGACGGTAACGGAAAAGTTGGTGCCGGTCTTGGCAAGGCCAAGGAGGTACCGGAGGCAATTCGCAAGGCGACGGAAGACGCCAAGCGGAACATGATTAGCGTTCCCATTGTGGGCACAACAATCCCCCACGAGGTTACCCAGACTTTCGGCGGTGCCCGGGTGCTGTTGAAACCTGCATCTGAGGGTACAGGAGTTATTGCTGGCGGTCCGGTGCGTGCAGTTCTGGAAACAGCTGGGGTGCGGGATGTACTGACCAAATCGTTAGGTTCCGCCAATCCTATTAACGTTGTCAGGGCGACAATTGAAGGACTCAGCAGCTTGAGAACGGTTGAAGATGTAGCCCGTCTACGTGGGAAGACTCCCGAAGAAATTTTGGGTTAGGGGGCGAGAGTTGTGGCTAAGTTGAAGATTACGTACAAGAAAAGCGCGATTGGTTATGCCAAGGATCAAAAGGACACAATCGCGGCTCTTGGTTTGAAGAAATTAGGAACCTCTGTGGTACAAGAGGATAACCCGGCCATTCGGGGTATGGTCCACAAGGTTAGGCATTTAGTCGAAGTGGAAGAACTAGACTGATAGGGGGTGTAAGTGTGCGGATTCATGAATTAAAACCGGCAGAGGGCAGCAACCGCCGCTCCAAAAGGGTAGGCCGGGGAATGTCTTCCGGTTGGGGTAAGACTTCCGGCCGCGGCCAGAAGGGGCAAAAGGCTCGTTCTAAAGCTAAGGGCTGTCTCTTATACACATCT
>DGFC01000106.1 GCA_002391465.1 Firmicutes bacterium UBA3910
AGATGTGTATAAGAGACAGTCTTAAGCCAGTCCGGTGCCCGCCAAAAAAAATTGGAGAGGCCTACAGGTTTTTCATTACTGGCCAAAAAGAATATCCAAAAGTTTGAGCAAACAGGACTTGACTCTAAAGGGACCCTCTAGAATTTCCTACAAACTCCCCGGGTTTTAAGTGTTAAGCCCCGCAGCACTTTTTGTATTTTTTACCACTGCCGCACGGACAGGGGTCGTTTCTCCCTACCTTTTCGCCTGTACGACGGGGTGTCCTTTCCACCTCTCCCTCTCCCCCGCTGAACTGGGCGTCAGCTAAGCGGTCCTTGGGCTGGGTAGACTCGGCGGAAGCAAGGCGCACCTTAAAGAGCATGCGGATGCAGTCTTCCTGGATCGCCTCCACCATACTTTGGAACATCTCATACGCTTCTAGACGATATTCTAACAGCGGATCCCTTTGGCCGTAAGCCCGCAGGCCAATACCTTCGCGCAGATCGTCCATGAGACTGAGGTGATCCATCCACCTTTGATCGGTGATCTGGAGCAGTACGATCTTTTCAATATGCCGCTGTATCTCCGGTCCGTATTCCGCCGTACGCCGTTCGTAGGCACTCCAAGCGTCCTCCGCCAAGGCGCTAGCTATTCCCTTGGGGTCAAGCTTAACCAGTTCCTCAAGGGAACGGGGGCAGTCTTGGCCCACAATTTCCCGGTACTGCTGCCTCAGGCCTTCCAGATCCCACTGCCCTTTTTCCATGTTCTCATTGGCGTAGTGGGCGGCAAGCCTCTCAAAGAGAGGTTCAAACATATTCTGAATGTGGGCGGTAATATCTTCGTTTAAGAGCACAGCCCGCCTTTGGGCGTAAATTACCTCCCGCTGTTCGTTCATCACGTTATCGTATTCCAAGACCTGTCTGCGGATCTCGAAGTGGCGGTTCTCCACCTTCTTCTGGGCATTCTCAATCGCCTTGCTGATCTGGGGATGGTCGATCACCTGGTGCTCTTCCCAGCCCAAGCGCTCCATCAAACCCATAATCCGCTCCGAGCCAAACAGGCGCATCAAATCATCTTCCAGAGAGACATAGAACTGGGATGACCCTGGGTCTCCCTGTCGTCCGGCCCTACCGCGGAGCTGGTTATCGATGCGGCGGGATTCATGCCGTTCGGTACCGATAATGTGCAGACCCCCCAGCTCCAAAACCCCTTCACCGAGAACAATATCGGTACCGCGGCCGGCCATGTTCGTGGCTATTGTAACGGTATTCAGCTGTCCTGCCAGCTTCACAATTTCCGCTTCTTGATCATGGTACTTGGCGTTGAGGACCTGGTGGGGAATGCCCCGCCTTTTGAGCTGATCGCTGACATATTCAGAGGCCTCAATGCTGATGGTACCCACCAGGACGGGCTGGCCTTTGGCGTGGCGTTCAGTTATGTCGTCTAAAATTGCCTGGTTCTTCGCCCGCTTAGTACGGTACACCGCGTCTGGCAGGTCCGTTCTGATCATGGGTTTATTGGTGGGTATAACCACAACGTCCAGGCCGTAGATTTTCCGGAATTCCTCTTCCTCTGTTTTGGCTGTGCCGGTCATACCGGCCAGTTTGTTATACATCCGGAAATAGTTTTGGAACGTGATCGTGGCCAATGTTTGGCTCTCTTTCAGAACGGCAACGCCTTCCTTTGCCTCAATGGATTGGTGCAAACCGTCTGAATAGCGACGTCCCGGCATAAGCCTACCGGTAAACTCGTCTACAATTATCACTTCACCGTCTTTGACGATGTAATCCCGATCCCGGGCAAAAAACTCTTTTGCCTTAAGTGCCTGGTTGAGGTAGTGGTTGAGCTCGAAGTTCACCTCATCAAACAGGTCTTCAATATTGAGGAGTTTCTCCACTCGGCGCAGACCCTCATCTGTCATGGCAATCGTCTTTGCCTTCTCATCCACTGTGTAGTCACGCTCCGGTTTAAGCTGGGGAACGATTTGGGCAAAACGCTGATAATGGCGGGCAGAATCTTCCGCTGCCCCGGAGATAATCAAGGGTGTCCTGGCCTCGTCAATCAAGATGGAGTCCACCTCGTCCACGATGGCATAGTTCAACTCTCGCTGCACGATCTGCTCCGGATAGACAACCATATTGTCCCGCAGGTAGTCAAAGCCAAACTCGTTATTGGTACCATAGGTAACATCGGCACTGTAGGCGGCCTTCCGTTCTTCAAAGCTGAGGCCGTGGACGATCACTCCCACCGACAGACCGAGGAATTGGTAGATTTCGCCCATCCATTCGGCGTCACGCCGGGCTAAATAGTCGTTTACTGTTACTACATGGACCCCTTTGCCACTGAGGGCGTTGAGATAGACGGGCAGCGTGGCTGCGAGCGTCTTACCCTCCCCCGTCTTCATTTCTGCAATCCGGCCTTGGTGCAGCACAATGCCGCCCAGGAGCTGCACGTCAAAATGGCGCATCTTCAGGGTGCGGCAGGATGCCTCACGCACAACCGCGAAGGCCTCGGGCAGCAGATCGTCTAAACTCTCCCCCTGGCTAAGCCGGGTGCGAAACTCGTCAGTCCTCGCCCGCAGCTGGGTATCACTGAGGGCCTGCATCTCAGGCTCGAGCTTGTTGATAATATCCACGGTGGACTGGAGTCGTCTCAACTCCCGTTCCGTTGGATCTATTAAGTTTCTAAGCGTTTTCAGCATTTACATTCCTCCCCAGCGAGGGCTATTGTGAATAATTCCATGTGCCTTCTATTTTACTACGCAGTCTGCCCAGACGCAAACTGCTCCTAGTATTTAACCCGTCTAATTCCCGCGTCGATCAAGGCCCAGAGCCCACCCGTAACCAATGAATGGCCGCCCAACAGGACAGGGATGGGAGCTGCCAAAGCTGCCTGGGTAAACTCCCGTAGGCCCGGATGGGTGATCAAATCAAGGCGGCCTAGATCGGAGGCAAAACGCTCTGAAGCAGGAAGCCTCCACCGAAAGTGTTCGAAAAGAACTCGACTGTCTAAGACCGCTCCCCGGGCAATTTCTCCCAAAAAGCGGAAGAATTCCTCATAACCAAGTTCCTCTATAAACCGCCCCATGAGCGATCTCACTTCTCCCCGGGCATCCCTGCCTAACGCTTTCATGCCCCTCTCCTCCGAAAACAGCCTAAGCCGGCAGCGGGTATTAGAGTCCAGGTACTGAAAGAGATTAGAACCTACCCGTCCGAAAATGATCAGCTCCCCGGTGGGATCCATGAGCAGATCCTTGATCTCGGCATAGCGATCAACCTCCCAATTGAGCTCAGCCACGGCAGCCCTAGTGTTAGGCCCAGCATCTGGGTGAACAGACAGGATCAGCACATCGGCGGGGGTATCCACATCAAAATTGAGACCCAAAGTACGCTGGACCGGAATCCAGCGCAGCCCACCTTCGCTGCTTAGACCCATGGCCAGCGTGTTGTCAATGGGTGGCGGGGTGATCTTAGTTAAAGTGTCCCCAGGCGTAAAGCCCACAATGTCTGCAGAATAATAGTTGTTAGCTAAGAGAGCGTTTTCGTTCTTCTCTAAAATGTCCCGGATATACTCCAATTCTGACGTAGAAATGAGGGGAGCGGCTGCTCCCCCCATGTACAAAACCTTCTCCAACCGATAATGCTGGACTACAGCCAACAGATGTTTACCAAAGTGGAAAGGTTGTTCTCCGGAATCGAGGAGCACTTCTACCCCAGCGGCCTGCAGCTCTCGCTCTAGTTCAGAATAGGAGGTGACCACAATGATGCGGCCATAACCTGCTCCTCGAGCCTTTGCAATCAGATCAAGTACAATCCCCCGTCTGACCAGCTGCATCTGCTCTTCCAGTTTACCGCCAACCAAACCACCTTCAAAGACTATAAGACTGACTTCAGCCGCCATTTTAGTAATCCGCTTCGATCAGCCCGAAATTCCCGTCGCGGCGCCTGTAAAGAACGCTAACTTCACCGCTGTCCGCATCCCTGAACACGAAAAAGTCATGGCCCAAGA
>DGFC01000008.1 GCA_002391465.1 Firmicutes bacterium UBA3910
AGATGTGTATAAATTATCGATCTTATGGAACAGGGGTTGGTAACTCATGTAGGATTCAACGGGGCCTGCGCCATCCACGACTATGAGCTGGCCCGGATTGGAGCTACTACTGAGAGCGTGGCCCGCTACATCAGCGAAGGACAGTTTGGGCTCTGGCAGGAAACGGGGGAGATTAACGACATTGTAAAAGCCGGAGCAGAGAAGGGTTATGGCTACGGCTATGCTCTGGGCAAACACATTTATGAGGGGGACTATCCTTGTAAAGACGTAAGCATTCTAGCCGCGGGCTATCGGTTACAAGTTCCGGTGACGGTACATATCTCCATCGGGCAGGACATTATCCATGAACACCCCAACTTCCACGGGGGCAGCAGTGGCCAGGCCAGTCATACCGATTTTTTGGTGCTTGCTCAGACCATTTGCAACTTAGAGGGCGGGGTGCTGCTCAATGTGGGAACCGCGGTGATGGGGCCTGAAGTTTACCTTAAAGCACTCTCCATGGCCCGCAATGCCGCTCACCAAGAGGGCAGGGGCATCCGGGATTTTACCACTGCGGTCTTTGATATGCAGCCCATTCAGACCAGGAATTACCATGTGGAGCCCACCAAGGATCAGCCCGAGTACTACCACCGCTTCTGGAAGACCATCCTAGTGCGCACGGTGCGGGATGGGGGTACCAGCTTCTACATTGAAGGGGAGCACCAAGAAACCATTCCCAGCCTCTGGGCGAGGCTGCAGGAGTTGCGTTAACACTGTTTAGAAAGGGGGCTCAGGCGTTACTCGTTCGCAGACTAGAATCGTAAGGAGGAAGGTTTATGCGTAGAGGTTTCTTCATTGCAGCCCTGCTCCTGATAGTAATGCTGTTTAGTCAGGTGGCTGCAGCTGCCGATGAAATGTTGATCTACCATTGGTGGACGGCAGGCGGCGAAAAAGAAGCGATAGACGCTCTGCTAGAAGTCTATCAAAAGCAGAATCCCGATGTGACTATTGTTGACAACCCTGTACCTGGTGGAGCTGGGGTTGAGATGAAGGCGGTTATGAAGTCCCTAATCCTGGCTGGTCAGCCGCCCTCAACTTTCCAGGTTCATGCTGGGGCCGAGGCCCAGCTCTATGTGGACAACGGCCTGATGGATCCCATCAACGAGCTTTGGGAGAAGCACGGCTGGGCTGAGGTTGTTCCCCAGGACCTGCAGGATCTCCTCAAGTTCAACGGAGATTACTACTTAGTGCCGGTTAACGTACATCGTGCCAACCTGTTCTTTTACAACAAGAAAGTCTTTGACGAGCACAACATCACTCCTCCTACCACCATTGAAGAGCTGTTAGAGATCTGCGAAAAACTTGATGCTGCCGGCATCACTCCCCTAGCCTTAGGTTCGCGCTATAAGTGGGAAGCAGCCCATCTCTTCGAAACAATCCTCCTGGCATCGGCTGGACCAGAGTTTTACGTTGACTACTTCCAAGGAAAGGCACGGGCAACTGATCCCCAGTTCATCGAAGCGCTAACCGTTTTCGGCAAACTCATTGGTTACGGCAACAAGGATCACAGCGCCTTTACCTGGGATCAGGCTGCCAACCGCATCATGACTGGGGAAGCTGCCTTCCACAATAACGGCGACTGGGTGAAGGGCTACCTCACCGGGGCGGGCTATGAAGCAGGCGTTGACTTCGATGTCTTCGTCCTCCCTGTGGGCAGTTTCGGCTTGGTGGTGGACGGCTTCGGTCTGCCTTCGGGAGCTCCAGGCAGAGATGCTACCCTGCGCTTTTTGGAGACAATTCTCACCCCCGAAGGCCAGCAGGCGTTTAACCCCATCAAGGGCTCCATCCCCGCGAGGAGCGATCTGGATGACTCCATCTACGATGAGATCTCCCGGAAGATGATGGCTGATCTAGCTCAAGACACCTTGGTGCCCAGCGCAGTCCACGGCAGCGCAGCACCTGATGCCTTTATGTCCGACTGGACCGACGTTATCCACCGCTTCCTGTATACCGGCGACGTGGAGCAGACGGCACGGGAGCTGGATGCCCGGGCTGTTGAACATGGTTTAGTGCAGTAAAAACGGGGGGCCGCAAGGCCCCCACAATAAGCGCAGGAGGGGAGAGAAATGCGGTGGGTCCTGAAAGAGAATCTTTTTTTGTTCCTCCTTTTACTGCCCGCAATGGTGCTGGTGGGAGTGTTTATCTATTACTTTATCGGCTGGACGGTGCGGGTTTCCATGACCGATTGGCAGGGACTCAGGCCCAGTTACAACTTTGTGGGGCTTAGAAACTTCCTGCGCCTGTTTTCCGATTACCGCTTTGTGGTGGGCGCCAAGAACAACCTGTTTGTGCTGGCCGTGTTTATCGGTTCGGTGATTCCCATCGGCTTTATCCTCGCCCTGATGCTGGACCAAAATGTCCGGTTTGAAGCTCTTTTCCGCTCCATTTTCCTGCTCCCCATGGCGCTTTCTTTGATTGTCACTGCCACCGCCTGGGCCTGGTTGTATAATCCAACTCTGGGCATAAACAGCATCTTTCAGGCTCTAGGCTTAGAGAGATTGCAGAGTCTGTTTATTGCCGATCCCAATCGGGCCCTGTTCTGGGTTACGGTAACCGCGATCTGGCAGTTCTCCGGCTTTGCCATGGCCATCTATTTAGCGGCTCTAAGGGCCATTCCTGAGGAGCTCACTGAAGCTGCCCGCATTGATGGAGCCAACTTCTGGCAGATTCTGGTCCGGATCACCCTGCCTTTAGTGAAGCCGGCCACCGTCAGCCTAATCGTACTTTTAACCCATGTGGCCCTGAAGATTTTTGACCTGGTGTGGGTGATGACTTCCGGTGGGCCCGGCTATGCCACCGATGTGCCTGCCTTGTACATGTTTGTCACCACCTTCAGGCAGGACCGGGTGGCTTATGGTGCTGCCATTGCGGTGGTCATGTTTGTCTTTGTAATGGTGATTATCGGTCCTTACCTGGTTTACAACCGTAGGAAGGAGGTGGAGCTGTAATGAAGCTGTCCCGAATCCTTCTTTATGGGGCTTTGTGCGTGACTTCCCTCCTATTCTTATTTCCCGTTTATGTACTGTTGACCACGTCCTTTAAAACGCCAGCCGAGTTCGCCACCGGTCTGTGGGCACTTCCCAGCTCCTTTAACCTGGATGGTTACAAACAGGCGCTGCAAAGCGGCATGGGCCAGGGCATTCTAAACAGCCTGAAGATGACAGTGCCAGCTGCCTTGATCTCTTCCGTCCTCAGCTCCCTTACCGGTTATGTTCTTTCTAAGTATAAGAAGGCGTGGACCAGTGCTGTTTTGGGCTTTATTGTGCTGGGCATGTTTATACCTTATCAAGTGGTCTTGATTCCCTTGGTGCAGTTTATGTCCAGGGTGAGGTTGTACAATACCCATGCAGGCCTGATTCTTACCCATGTGGCCTATGGTCTGCCCATCTGCACGCTCATTTTCACCAACCACTACGCGACTATCCCAGAGGACCTTTTGGAAGTGGCTAGGATTGACGGCTGCGGGGTGTGGAAGATTTACACCAGAATTATGCTGCCCCTTTCCATCTCCGCCTTTGTGGTCACTTTAATCTGGCAGTTTACTTCGGTCTGGAATGACTTTCTCTTCGGCCTCACTCTCAGTCAGGGCCCTGCGGTGCGGCCCGCTACTGTAACGTTGGCTGGGCTTAAGGGCACCTTTACCGC
>DGFC01000169.1 GCA_002391465.1 Firmicutes bacterium UBA3910
GCCGCAGCCGGATGGGCCCAGCAGCGTGGCAAAGGAACCATCTTCAATTACCAAGTTCAGATTATCAACGGCAGTGACCTGCCCGAATTTCTTCGTAATGTTCTTCAACACGATCCGTGCCATGGAATCAACCTCCAATTCCCTTCGCTAAGTCTGTACCCATGAGTTTCCGGCTGATATAGGTGGTGACCAGTACCGCCAACACGATGAGCACCATCACCGCATTGGTGTAGGGGTACCAGCCCCGATCGGTGTAGCGCAGCGTAATGGCTGTGGCCACCTGAGTTCCTGGGGTTACCAAGAGTACCACCAGGCTCAGCTCCCGCATGGCCGAGATAAACGGCAGGAGCAGTCCGGAGAAGAAGGAGCTTTTCTGGAGGGGCAGGATGATCTTTCTCATCCTGGTGATCCAGCCCGCGCCAGCCATGGTGGCAGCCTCTTCCAATTCAGGTCCAATCTGCATCATGGCGCCAATTCCTGCCCGGGATGAGAAGGGCAGATATTTTACCACGCAGGCGATGACCAGCAGGGTAAAGGTCCCGTACAGACTGGGAATTGGCCCCCTCTGCACCGCAAATAGCGCCAGGAAAATGGAACCAAAGGCAATACTAGGCATGAGGTAGGGCAGAAACGCCATCTGATCCAGGAGCTTAGAGAAAAAGGTTCCCCTGGTCCGAACCACGGTGTAACCAATGAGCATACCCGCAACGCCGCAGATCACCGAAACCACAACGCCAAGCTTAATGCTGTTGCCCAGCGCCTTTAAGATGGCAGTGTTTTTCAGAATGCCAGGCTCACCGGAGCCAACGCCAATATTCTGGCTGGGCGGTCCAATCCAGTAGTGCAGGCTCAGGTTGGATAGGCTGTAGTTGCCGGGAATAAGCATGAGCGACTCTAAAGCTAACACGGTAAAGGGTACCACCGTTACCGCGAGCAGGAAGGCGGTTACGATAATGGTGATGGGCACTTTAGCCTTACCCAGCTTCGTTAAGCCGCTGCGGCCGCTTTTTCCGGAAATGGTAACAAAGCTCTTGCGGGCACCCAGCATCTTATGGTCCATATACAGAATTAAAGCGCCCATTAAGATCATCACTAAAGCCACTAAATAGCCGATGCCCGGCCTCTGCCCAACTAGATTGGCATGGAGCATGGTGGACAGCACATAGGTGCGCACCGGCCCGCCTAAGAAGGAGGGGGTGCCAAAGGTACCCAGTCCCCTGGAAAAGGTGAGCAGGAAAGTGGAGAAAATAACCGGCATTACAATTGGAAAGACGATGCGCCGCAGAATCTGGGCTCTGCTGGCACCTAAAAGCTCCGCAGACTCTTCCAATTGGGAGTCAATATTGCGCAGAGCACCGGCAATCAGCATAAAGCCAAAGGGAAAATAGTGCAGGGACAGGCAGATGATAATGGGAAACAGACCGTAGGAGAACCAGTCTGGTAAGGTAATACCTGTGAGATACTGGAACAACCCCTGCGAACCACCAATGCGTGGGTTCTTAAACAACGTAATCCAGGCCAAGGACATGGCCCAGGAAGGCATAATATAGGGAACTGTTGCTAAGTTGGAAAGGAACTTCTTAAAAGGCAGATCAGTCCGCACAATCAACCAGGCTAAGCCCCCACCAATAACCAAGGAAACAATGGCGATGCTGGTGGAAATAATCAAGGTGTTGATTAAGGGCTTATAAAAGAAGCTGTAGGCGGAGGGGCTTACAAAGGTTCTCCACCAATGGTGAGTTGTAAAATCACCGGGCAAGCTGCCGGGAATTTGGAATCTCTCCATGGGATGAACTGTGAATGTTTCTTGGATCATTACCCCAAGGGGGACCACGACCAAATAACCCAGAATGACGATGAAGATTACTGAGAGGATGGTCTGCGGATTGAGGTTGCGACGGATCTTGCCAGAGATGGCCCTGAGATTCATGCTGCTCACTCCTTTACAGAACATGGGTGAGCTCCCTGTGCCCAGAGGCACAGGGAGCAAAAAGTACTAGTTTACAACAGCTCTCAGCCAAGCGTCTAATACGATGCCGCGATGCTCAATCGCGAAGTCAGGATCATAGGTCCACAGACGCTCTTTCCACCACTCCCAAGGCATATCGCCGGGATAGGGCGGAACTTCTGGGTTCATGGAATAGAAACCAACTTCACTGGACCAGGGCTCGTAGCCTTCGGGAGTCATGAGGTAGTTGGCGAACAGTTTGGCTGCGTTGGGGTTGTTAGCCTTAGCAGCCAGCTGAATGTACATGCCGTAGTAGTAGCCTAAGAAAGGCTTGATGTTGGAGGAGTAGTCCAAAGCCAAGTCTTTCTGGGGAATATCCCGGTGCTTGGAGTAGACGTAGAAGAAGCCCACTGGTGGGTTCTCTTGTCCCTTCTGCCCCACAGCTTCAGCGATGCGGGTGTCACTGGTCATGAGGATAATGTCGTTTTCAACCAAGCGGCGCAGGAACTCCAAACCGGCATTTTCTTCCCTCAGCTGGAGAGGCTCGCCAAAGCGGCGGAGATAGTCGGCTTCCAGCTCGTCGGAGCGGCGAATCAGCTCGGTAAAGGCGTTTTGGTGCTCACCGGTGATGGCGAGGTCACGGATCATAACCCGACCTCTGAACTCAGGTGTGGTGAGGTCCCAAATGCTGTCAAAGGGATCGCTTTCAAATGCTTCGGTATTGTAGCCAATAATTCTGGAGATGTAGGCGAATACCAGGGGATCGTGGTACTCTGCAGGTACGTACTCTTTAGCTACAGGGGGAACGTAGTTTACCAGGTAACCGGTGTTGATGAGCAGTTCCTTAACGCTGGGGTAGTCTTCGATCAGTACGATATCCACAGCGTTCACACCAGCGCGGGCTTCTTGGTAAACCCTTTCAATCAGTTCAGTTTCGGACAGGCGATGAGCCTCAACTTCAATGCCGTACTTGGCCTGGAAAGCTTCTGCTGCCAAGTGAATCCGGCTGGTCACTGCATAAACCACCAATTTGCCTTCTTTTTGAGCGGCGGCAATCAATTCGTCCAGATCCTCTGCGTAAGCCAAGCCAGCGGTGGCAAAGACGAGCAGAGCTGCAATCAACAAGAGCGAAATTCTCTTTTTAAGCATTGCTTACCCTCCTTAGGAGATTAAAGATTTGGAAAAGGAAAAGAAGTAAAGTTCACCTCCCCAGTTTCGTTTTAACATTGTCCCCTTT
>DGFC01000037.1 GCA_002391465.1 Firmicutes bacterium UBA3910
GGTCTCGTGGGCTCGGAGATGTGTATAAGAGACAGGCCTAAACTGGTGTATATCTCCAATTCAACCGAGATTGGTTCCATTTACACTAAAGGGGAACTGGAGGCTCTGAGCAGTTTCTGTCGGGAGCATGATTTGATTCTCTTTATGGACGGAGCAAGGTTGGGAGCTGCCCTCACCTCTGAGGCAAATGATTTGGCCCTTTCTGATCTTGTTGAGTTGGTTGATGCCTTTTACATCGGGGGTACCAAGAACGGAGCTCTGATCGGCGAGGCTTTAGTTATCTGCAGTGACAACCTTAAAGCAGACTTTAGATATCACATCAAGCAAAAAGGCGCCCTCTTGGCCAAGGGACGCCTGATGGGGATCCAGTTCAGGGAGCTTTTCCGCGATGACCTGTTTTTCTCCTTGGCCAAACACGCCAATGGGTTGGCTGGGAAGATGCAGGAGGGGTTAAGAGAACTTGGCGTTTCTTTTCTGCTCCGCTCCCCAACCAATCAGATTTTCCCCATTTTCCCCAATGAAATCATCGCCAAGTTGGAGGAGAAATATTTGTTCCTCGTGTGGGAGAAGGTGGATGCCGATCATGCCGCCATTCGCCTGGTCACTTCTTGGTCTACACCTGCGGATATGGTTGATCGGTTCCTTGAGGACGTGCGGCGGATCACTAAAGAACAAGGGTAATAGGACGGGAAATAATAAGCGGTCGTGCCAAGCACGACCGCTCTTTCTTTTACTTGCCGGAGACCGTAACACCTGTGCTCAGCATGTAGGGTATCAACCCAGCGCCGTAATCGATCCGTTCCGCTGAGATCTCCTTGATATTGGCAAACATCTCTGCCATATTCCCAGCAATCATCGTTTCGGTCACTGGGTATTTTATCTTCCCGTCTTCGATGTAGTAGCTGTTTTTGGCTACACCGGAGAAGTCTCCGTTGGGACTGGGGGAACCGCCCGAGTAACGGCCCACTAAAAGGCCCTGTTTCACTTGGGAGATCATCTCTGCTAAGCTCTTATCTCCCGGCTGAATCACAAAGCATCCGCCCTGGTTTTTGGCCCGTTCCTTCCCGGTTTTTTTGGAACCGTAGAGGCTCAACAGGAAGCTCTTTAGGACTCCCTCCTCGATCAGGGTCACATTCTCTGCTGCAAAGCCGTCACTGGTGACAAAATAGCCATCGGCCATGGCGGGGGAGACCGGTTCGCTGGACAGGGTAAGTTTATTGCTTGCCACCTTCTGACCCAGCTTATCCTGGAAGGGACTGATGCCTGCGATCATGGGCCCGTCACTTAAAAAGGTCATGACATAGCCCCACAACAGCGACTCCAAACAATCGGGGGTGATGATCACATCGCCGACGAATTTCCCGGAAAAGGGCTGTGCCTCCAGGTGTTCCACCGATTGGGTCAGCAGTGTCTTCAGCGTGGCTTGTTCCAACAGGGATTTCTCCAGATCTTTGGCTGCAAATCCCGTGTAGTTGAAGGAAGTGGTTTTCTCTCCTTCTTTCGAAGAAAAGATGCTGCTGAAGCTGTAGTTGCCCTGTTCCGTTTCAAATTGTACGCCGTTGGAATTGACAAAATACGCATGGACTTGTCGGTGCAGCAGCGCCGATTCCATCAGCTTAATGGAAGGGAACAGCTGTGGCACCTGCTGCGTATACTCCTTCAGCAGTTCGTACATACGCTCCGGATCGGGCTCTTGCGGGCCCGATGTGAATTTCTGGGCTTCCTGTGGGGGCGAAATGTCGTAGTCAGGATCCTGCTGGGAAGTGCTGGCCAGCTCAAGGGCTGAATCCACCGCCTCAACTATGCCGTCTTGATCCAGGCGGTTTACGGTAATCGAACCTTTGCGCTGATCCTGAATGACCGTGATGCTTAAGGTGTTTTCCGCCGTAGTACGGATCAAGGTAAAATCCAGTCCCTCCAGATTCATCTCATACTGCTTTGTTTTCTGCAGGGAGCATTGGAATTTGTCAACATTTTTTTGGCGCAGTGTTTCCAGGCAAAAATCCAAAGCCGCTCTCATGTCATCTACCCCCTATATTGATCTTGGTCTTCACAGCGGGGCCGCCCATGCCCACTGGGATGAGCTGCTTTTTCCCACACATGCCAGCGCAGGACCAGGTCATGTCATCACTAACCATCGTTACATTCTGCAGCACATCAAAGGCAACACCTGAGATAGTGGTGTCCTTGATTGCCCTGCCCAACTTACCGTTTTTGATTTCATAACCCAGCACAATCCCGAACATAAACTCGCTGGTGGTATCGGCTTGGCCGTTACTGGGCTGGATTAGGTAATAGCCATCCTCAATGGAAGCGATCATGTCTTCCAGCTTGCTTGTTCCCGGCAAAATTGCAGTGTTCCGCATGCGGATCAGCGGTTCGTCCCGGTAGGTGAAAGCCCGGGCATTGCCGGTAGGTTTGGCGTTGAAATGGCGGGCACTGTGTTTGTTGTGCATATAACCGGTAAGGATGCCCTTTTCAATAAGCATCACGTCCTCCGCCGCAGTACCTTCATCATCCACATGAATAGGTATGGGGCAGGGCTCACCGTTGTAGCTGTGGGCAAAGTCCGCTAGGCTAACGAGGGGGCTGGCTGCCTGTTTATTTAGGAAATCGCCTGCAACGGAACCGCCAATGACCATATCAGCTTCCGTTGTGTGGCCGATGGCTTCGTGGGCCAAGATACCGGCCAGCTGCGAGTCTAACACGCATTCTTTCACGCCCGCCTCAGGGTAAACGCCTTCGCTCTTCTTTACCAGATGCTCATAAAGCTCATCAATCGTGGGGAATAAGTCTTCAGGTTTGGAAAAGACATCTTCAAACTGACCCCGGCCGCCGGCGATATCGTATACTTCCACCGGATCGCTGTTTTTGTCCATGGATAAGCTGATCACGAAAATGCTGCGGGGTATTAAGGAGTAGAGATAAGCCCCATCGGAGGTGAGCAGTGTTTTTTCCATATCGAGGCAGTCTAATCTGACACTTCGACTGCTCAAATTCGGGTATTTCTTAGCTATGTAGTCGTCCACTGCCTTGGTGAAATCCATTATTTCTTTCTGCGTTAACCGCTGCTTAGTTGTACCGTAGTTTACCTCAACAACGGGCGTTTCTGGAGTAAAGGAACCCAAGCCCATCTGTTCTCGACTGTCAAGGAAGACGGCGTTGCTCGTCGCTTCCGCAATTACCTCTCTTACCTTTGATTGATCAGGTGTGGAGGCAAAACCCCAGCTTCCGCCGGAATACACCCGGGCGCTGATGCCGCTTGTGGCGTTCCTTACGTTCTGGACCAGATTGCCTTGGAGATAGGCTATGCTCAGAACACGGTTTTCCTGGCTGCGCAGTTCGGTATATTGACGAAAAAGGGATGAAAATTGTCGCAGATCTCTGATAATCAACTAAACATCCTCCTCTCATTAGGTAAAGTATAGCACAGGGGTATACGGACTGGAAGGACATTTGCCAATAATTTCCCAAAATCAGACCTTAGCCCTATCCATCCAGTATCCATTCTTGCTGATCGGTGTAAGCCTTGCGGATATCGTCTAGGATATGGGCATGGCGGAACTCCCGCAGGTAAACAAGGTTGATTTCCCTCACGATGTTGAGCCCATCCACCGGCACCGAGATCAGCTTGCCCCGGGCCAGATCCTGTTCTACCGCGCTGTGGGAGATGATTGTAACACCCAGATTGGCTGCCACAAGTTCTTTGATCGTCTTGATGTTGTTGGTCTCGATCACCACATTGAAGTTTTCGATCGTCTCGGACATGCTGGTCAAAAACTGTTCGAAGAGGGAGCGGGTGCCCGCCTCTGGTGTACGCAGGACGAATTTCTCCTGTCTTAACTCCTGGACGCTCACACTGCTCCGCCTGGCTAGATGGCTCTGGGGAGAGACGACCAGGCAGAGATAGTCCGTATCCAAAAGCAGGGAAACATAGCCCTTTTCGGTGATGTGACCTTCCACGATGGCCCAGTCCAGCTCGTAGTTGGAGAGCATATTATAAATTTCTTTTATCGCTTCCGTGATAATACTAATCTGGACGTGGGGATTCCTCTTACAATAATTCACAAAGATCTCGGGAACCAAGTACTCCCCGAGGGTGGTGGTGATACCTACCCTAAAGCGTTGCACATTCTTCTGTAAATCCTCAATTGCCCCCCGGGCATTCTTCTCCAAATTGGCCAGACGGCGGGCGTAGGAAATAAGGATTTCCCCTTCCGGAGTGGGCTTTAGCTGGCGGTTTCCCCTATAGAAGATCTCTATACCGTATTGCTCCTCCAGGGACTTGATCTGGTAGCTGACCGCGGGTTGTGTCAGGGCAAGCCGCTTGGCCGTTTGGGTGTAGTTGCCCACTTCCGTTAAGGTCAACAAGGTTTTGATTTTCGGATCGATCATGTTCCTAACCCCCTTTATATCAAACGGTTTTATCGGTATCTAAAAAATGATAATTTGATATTATCATAACTTTTGTTTATGATCAAATCACAAACAGCACAAAACAGGGAGGGTGAGGTTAATGGTACTACTAAGTCTAAATCTCGACACGAGCGCGTCTGTCATTTTAACAATCTCGATCATGCTTTTTATCGCATTTCTCCTGACCAGAATTACAAAGAGGTTTAAGCTGCCGAACGTCACAGCTTACCTCTTCGCCGGTATTCTGATCGGGCCCCACGTGCTCAACCTCATTCCCGCCAGCGTTATCTCTGGCATGGAATTCCTTACGGATTTGGCCTTGGCCCTAATCGCCTTTGGCGTGGGAAGATATTTGAAACTAGACGCACTGCGGGCAAACAGTATTCAAACGGTGATTATTACCCTGTTTGAATCACTCCTAGCCGGGGCGGCCGTGACGCTGATCATGTTTCTCGGTTTTAAAATACCCCTGCCCTTGGCCTTGATGTTAGGTGCTATTGCCTCCGCAACCGCACCCACTTCTACCCTGATGACAATCCGCGACTACCGGGCGAAGGGACCATTTGTAAACGTGACCCTGCAGGTGATCGCTTTGGATAACGTCCTGGCCTTGATTGCGTTCAGCGTTGTGGCAGCCGTAATCCAAGCGACCGTCGGTGGTGGGCAGGTCGAAGCTGCAGTGATAATCCTACCCGTAGTTTTGAACCTATTTACAATTGCCCTGGGCGTTGGTTTCGGTTTTCTTCTAAATAGACTGATCAATGACAAGCGGACCAGCGACAACCGTCTGCTCCTCTCGGTGGCGGCCATCTCGGCCTTGGCAGGTATCTGTGCAGCCTTTGGTGTGTCTCCTTTGCTGGCCTGCATGGCCCTGGGCACTGCTTACATCAATCTCAGCGGCAACACTGAACTTTTTGATCAGGTGAGCGGCTTCGCCCCTGTTATTCTCACCATGTTCTTTGTCCTCTCGGGTATGCGTTTGGATGTACCGGCTCTGGCTGGTGCGGGGGTAATTGGGGTAAGCTATTTTCTAGTTAGGATCGTGGGGAAATTCGCCGGTGCTTACTTGGGAGCCGGTTTGAGTGGGGCTTCCCGAGAGGTAAAGCAGTATCTTGGCATGGCCCTTATTCCCCAAGCAGGGGTCTCCATCGGCCTTGCCATCCTGGGCCAACGGCTTCTGCCAGCAGACATGGGTTCGCTCCTTTCAACGATAGTACTTTCGTCCGCTGTTCTATATGAAATTGTGGGGCCCGCCTCGGCCAAAGCGGCGCTGCATATGGCAGGTGCCATACCGAAGGAAGAGAAGAAGAGGGAAGAACCTCTGTCAGAGGCCAAGCTGTTGACAGTCTCCCATTCCTAAGGAAAAAGGCTGGTTCGAGTGAACCAGCCTTTCTTGGGCTTGGGGCTAATATTCTTCTCTCAGGCCAAACTCGGCATCCTCGACCCACTGCTCAGCCTTGAGCAGATGTTCGATTATGTCTGAGAAAATCTGATAGTGTTTCTTTTCTTCCTTAATGAGGAACCCAAACAGTTCCCTGTCCTGGTCTGTCTTGGCCTCCTGCAGCATTTTCTCATACAGCTCCACCATTTCCCGTTCCTTTTCCAAGGCTAAACGATAGCCATCCAGTTGTTCCGGTGTGGTCTTTACTTCTACGCTGAAATCATCCAGGTCGGCAAAGACATTTTTGAATTCGGTATAAGCGCCGCTTTCAGTTAGATTGTAGTCCGATTCGTCAGCGTACTGCTGCAGAATTTCTGCGTGCTTCCTCTCTTCACCGGCCAGCATTACAAAAACCGGGCGTAGATTGTTGTCTTTATTGAGTTCAGCTTGTTCAAGGTAATAGCGTTCGCCGTCTAGTTCCATTTGGATAGCAAATTTCAAAGCACTCACAGCCAAACCTCCCTTGAAAGTGTTATTTCATTACTTAGGTAGATTCCGCCCCAATCCTGCTTAGAAAGGGAAAAGGCGGGAACATTATCTTGATTAGTTTTTTAGGCGGAGATTGGTTAGGCTATAATTTAGCCGCCGCAGGTAGGGGAATGGTGAGAAAAACAGGGAAATTGGATATTATCGCTAATTATGTCATTGTAGGGGTTGACAGCCTTAATGATAAGTGTTATCATTAAGGTGCGAAATGAAACCGACAATTCAAAGGAGGAGTCTGAATGAATTTGATTGGATTACCGAACGATGGACTTAAGAAGGTAGCGGACCAGCTTGACGTGTACTTGGCAGATCTGCATGTGCTGTACACCAAACTCCATAACTACCATTGGAACGTAGAAGGACCGGAGTTCTTTGCTCTCCACGCCAAGCTGGAAGAGATGTATGACTTCGTTGCCGAGCAGATTGATGAAGTGGCTGAGCGCATCCTCATGGTTGGCCAGCGTCCATCCGCTTCCCTTAAATCCTACCTTGAGAAAGCAAGGCTGCAGGAAGCAGACAGCGTTGCCATTAGGGGTAACGAATTGGTAGAGCAGCTGCTCGAGGACTACAGCGTCATCATCAAGGGTCTGCGGGAAGGCGTAGAAGTCGCAGGTGAGGTTGGCGACGAGGTAAGTGTAGACCTCATGATCGGTGCTTTGGCTGAATACGAAAAGACCGTTTGGATGCTGCGTGCATTTCTTCAGCGGTAAGTAAATAGAGAAGAGAAAACCCCGGAGGCAGTAATGCCGCCGGGGTTTTTTTATGCGTTTAAGAGTGCCTCCAGTGCAACCGGGAATTTTTCCCGGGCCAGCTTTTCCACTGCCTGGGCGTAATCCCGGATTTCCTTTTGGGCATCCTCAGCCAGGCGCAGGTTGAGGAAATGGGCTACCGCCTGCAGACTGCCTGTCCATACCCACCGTACATAAAGGGCGTAGGCAGGTAAAAAGAGGCGGGCTTGCTCAGGGCAGATGTTGTCTGCCATGGCCACTTCATAAAGGCGCAGGCTTTCTGCTATATGCTTCTGCAGGGCTTCGGTATACTTCTCCCCTACTTCAACTGCCACAGGATCGCCGCTGCCCTGCTTGCGGTTTTCCGGCACAGAACGCCAGGCGTCGGGCTTAGGAATTAAGAAGGTCGGCTCTTCCGTGATGTAACGCCGGCTCGATTCGTTCCAAGCAGTAAGGCGGTCAAAACCTTCCCCGTGTTCGCTACCTATAATGTGCTTCCACCACTGCCTAGCCACCATCAAAGGGGCGTACACTTCAAACTTCAAAACAGAGTGGCGGAAGGGGGAGGTGTGCTGATGATCAGCTAAGTATTTTATCAGGCGTTTCTCCCGGTCTCCCAGCTCAGTACTTTCCTTATCGAAGCTTACCTTGGCATCGTTGACTGGTGATAAATCCGTTCCCATCCAATCCTTCAGAAGGACATAACCGTGTTCACCAACGGGGATCTTTAGTTTGCCCACTTATAAGCCTCCTTGCATCCGTTTTATTAAGTGTACCATGTCTGACCGGAAAAATAAACCTGATCAGTTATAAATAAAGCACTCAACCCCGGGTGAGTGGGTCCCGGGGTTGAGAGATTTGATTACAAAGGGACAGGAGGATAGGCTGCACTATGATTGTCCCTTTAACCCTTGATTTTGTTTCCACATCAACCATTCTCCACTCCCTACCGTTCTCCTGCTGAGATTGGGAAATAAATAACAAATTCCCCAGCCGCAAATAAGGCCGTTCCTTTCAAATTGATCCATTTGAGTGATATAATAAACGCAGAATGCAAGTTCAGGGAGGAAGCCCATGTCCAACAGGGAATCGAGAATTGTCAATCTAACTGAAGGCGGCATATTTAGCGTACTCACCAGACTAGCTATGCCCATTATTGCTACTTCATTTGTCCAGATGGCTTACAACCTGACAGATATGATGTGGGTGGGTAGGGTGGGCTCCGATGCGGTGGCGGCGGTGGGAACGGCCGGTTTTTTCACCTGGTTAGCCAACGCCATTATTTTAATCCCCAAAGTCGGGGCAGAGGTGGGTGTGGCCCAGTCCGTGGGCGGTGGTGAGCTCCCGGAGGCCAGGCGCTATGTTCGCCACAGCTTCCAAATGATTGTGATGCTAGCCGTCCTCTATGCTGCTGGCTTGATTGTGTTTCGCCGGCCCCTCCTCTCCTTTTTCCGCTTAGGTGAAGCGATTGAAAGTGCTTCCCGTACATATTTGGTCATCGTGGCCTTAGGCATGCCCTTTTTCACAGCGAACCCGATCTTTACCGCCATACTCAACGGTTCGGGCGACAGTTCCACGCCCTTTCGCATCAACTCGGTGGGTCTTGTATTGAATATTATTCTCGATCCATTTTTCATTTTCGGTCTAGGCCCCATTCCCCGTTTGGAGGTTGCCGGAGCAGCTACAGCTACGGTGATTGCCCAGATGGCTGTGACAGCCCTCTTTATTTGGGAAGCGCGCCGCAGGCCTGAGCTCTTTTCAGGTTTAAAGTTTACTGCTAAACCCGATCCAGTATTGCTCAAACGCATCACCAAGATGGGCCTACCGGTAGCGGTGCAGAGTGGGCTTTTCACCTTTATATCCATGGTTGTGGCCCGCATCGTTGCCCAATGGGGCGCCCTGCCCATCGCGGTACAGAAGGTCGGTTCCCAGATCGAGTCCATCTCCTGGCTCACCGTTGGAGGTTTCCAATCGGCCATGAGCGCCTTTATTGGCCAAAACTACGGGGGAAGACGATGGGAGAGGGTTTACAAAGGATACTTCACCGGCCTGTCAATTGCGGGCTCCATCGGTGTTGTGGCTACGCTGCTGCTAGCTTTGGCAGCAGAACCTTTGTTTGCCATTTTTATCCCGGAAGCGGAAGCGATTGCCCTAGGCGTTGTTTATCTGCGCATCCTCAGCGTTTCCCAGTTCTGGATGGCGGTTGAAATCCTGACGGCAGGGGCTTTCATCGGGCAGGGCAGGACGGCCCCGCCGGCGATTATCAGTATTACCTTTAACGCCCTGCGGATTCCCGGTGCACTGTTATTGTCCGCAACCTCCCTTGGGCTTAAGGGAGTCTGGTGGGCGGTGAGTATAACCAGTATATTCAAGGGCCTGATTCTGGCAGGCTGGTATCTCCGTTCTCTGTATACCAACCCGGCCCTTAGCGATTTCAGAAGGGGCCTGGCAAGGAGTGAGTCCAATTAATATGAATTTCCATGATATAGGGCAAGCGTATCCTAGTTTCCGCTATCCCGCCTACGGACGCAGGGGCATGGTTGCCACGTCCAATCGCTTTGCAGCCATGGCGGGAATGGACATGCTGAAACGGGGAGGCAACGCTGTGGATGCAGCATTAGCTGCTGCCGCCTGTTTAACAGTGTGCGAACCTACTTCCAACGGTATTGGCGGTGATCTGTTCGCCATAGTCCATTTCGAAGGCGAGCTGTACGGGTTAAATGCCAGTGGGCCTTCCCCTGAGCTCATTTCCATTGATAGACTAAAGCAAGCGGGACATAAGGAAATACCGCGCTATGGTTTGGCTCCGGTGAATGTGCCGGGTGCCCCGGCCGGCTGGGCTGCCCTATCTAAGCGCTTTGGTAGACTGCCCCTAACAGATGTGTTTGCCCCGGCTGTTAACTACGCCGCAGAAGGCTATGCCGTTTCTAACCTCTTGAGCAGGGGCTGGCAGCGGGCGGCTCAAGTTTACAGCCGGTATAAGGGAGAAGAATTCAAACCTTGGTTTGACACGTTCGCTCCCGGCGGCAGGGCGCCCATGCCAGGTGAAATTGTTAGGCTGCCCCATCATGCAGAGACATTAGCTTTGATTGCGGCAACGGGTGCAGAGGCCTTTTACAGCGGTGAGTTGTCGGAGAAAATCGACGCCTTTTCCCGGCAGCACGGCGGCTACCTGCGGGGAGAGGATCTGAGCCGTTTTGACGTTGAATGGGTGGATCCTATCTCGGTGGATTACAGGGGTTATGAGGTTTGGGAAATACCGCCTAACGGTCAGGGGATTGTGGCCTTGATGGCGCTCAACATCCTAAAGGGCTTTGACTTCACTGAGAAGAACGATGTTGTAACATATCACCGGCAGATTGAGGCGATCAAGCTGGCCTTTGAGGACGCCCAGCGCTATGTGACCGATCCAAAGAAGATGAAGGTGACAGTGGAAGAGCTGCTTTCAGACGATTGGGCCGCCGAGAGGCGCAGAAGAATTGGGGAACGGGCCCTGGAACCCCTGCCCAGCAGGGAACAGGACGGCGGTACCGTTTATCTGGCTGCAGCCGATGGAGAAGGAAACATGGTTTCCCTCATTCAAAGCAATTACAACGGTTTTGGCTCGGGTATGGTTGTGCCAGGTACCGGTATTGCCCTGCACAACCGCGGCCACAACTTCTCCTTCGATCCCGAGCATGATAACTGCCTAGAGCCTAACAAACGTCCCTACCATACAATTATTCCCGGCTTCCTCAGCAAGGACGGCCAGCCTGTGGGTCCCTTTGGCGTCATGGGTGGGTTTATGCAGCCCCAAGGGCATGTCCAGGTTGTGATGAACCTCGTCGACTTTGCCCATAACCCCCAGGCAGCCTTGGATGCGCCCCGCTGGCAGTGGATGCGGGGAAGAAAGGTCAATTTGGAGAACACTCTGCCGGCGGAGATCATTAACGGTTTGGTGAAGCGGGGCCACGAAGTGACCGTGACGAAAGAAAACGTGGGTTACGGCAGGGGTCAGATCGTGTTCAGGGACAGAGACGTGTTGGTAGGGGCTACCGAGCCCAGGATTGACGGTGCAGTAGTAGTTTGGTAAAGGAAAAGGGGGGGCTGGGTGTGATATACCTTGATCAAGCAGCCACATCCTATCCCAAGCCTGCCGCCGTTATTGAGGCAGTCTGTTCTGCCCTCGCAACGGCGGGCAACAGCGGGCGGGGAGTCCATGGGATGAGCCTTGCGGCAAGTAGGCTGATCTATCAAGCCCGCTGGGAGTTGGCCGAGTTTTTTGGCGCTTCCGATCCCAGCCAAATTGCCTTTTCTGCCAACGCCACCGAGAGTTTAAATATGGCCCTGCTGGGTCTGTTGGAGCCGGGGGATCATGTGGTCACAACTGAGCTGGAGCATAACAGCGTGCTCAGACCCCTTTATCTTCTGCAGAAAAGGGGCGTGGAAGTAACCGTTTTACCCGCCGATTACCAGGGCAGAGTGGATTTTAGCGCTTTAGCTGCAGCTAGCCAGCCCAACACTAAAGCGGTTGTCTGTACCCACGCCTCCAACGTGACAGGCAATGTCATTGATTTGGATTATGTATTAGATTTTTGTCAGCGTCAGAGATTGGTTTCAATCATAGATGGGGCCCAAACTGCAGGCTGGTATCCTTATAACCTAACTAAACAGCCCATTGACATCCTCTGTTTCACAGGGCATAAGGCCCTATTGGGTCCCCAAGGAGTGGGCGGGATTTATGTGCGGCCAGGCTTAAAACTACGTCCCCTAAAAACGGGCGGAAGTGGAATTAAGACCTTTTCCAAAACCCATCCCGAGACTATGCCCGAAGCACTGGAGGCGGGTACTCTGAATACCCCAGGGGTTGCAGGTTTAGCCGCAGGAGTGCGTTATCTGCGGGAGGTAGGACTGGCTCACGTGCGGAAGGTTGAAGGGGAGCTAACCCAATTTTTCTTTGCAGAGGTGAAGGAAATCCCTGGAGTGACCGTCTACGGTGATTTCACGGACCAGGAGCGCTGCCCAATTGTGGCCCTCAATATTGCCGGTGTGGATTCCAGCTTTTTGAGTCAGCTTCTGGCGGAGAAATACAATATTGCCACCCGTTCCGGTGGGCACTGTGCCCCCCTAATGCACCGGGCACTGCAGACGGATAAAACGGGATTGGTCCGTTTTAGTTTTTCCCATTTCAACAGCAAAGCGGAGCTGGAAGTGGCAGTACAAGCCCTGGCAGAGATCAGTGAAGAATACGGACCGGAAGGAGATGGCTGAGGTGCAGGCTGTGCTTACCTTTCACAGCACAACTGAGGCCATGGCTTTTGAACGGGCATGTAAAGAGCTGGGCCTGCCAGGCAGGTTGATACCCATGCCCGTGGCCATAAGTGCCCAGTGCGGTTTGGCCTGGCTGATTGGGCCGGAAGATAGGAACAGGCTTTTAGAGCAAGCCCAGAAACTAGGTTTGAAGTACGAACGGCTTGTGGAACTGAAGTGAGGTGAGCTGTGATGAGTGACGAGATTCGTTTCTGCACAGGCGGTGGTTGAGCAGCTAAACTTGGACCGGCGGTCCTGGAAGACATTTTAGCTAGACTGCCTAGGGTTGCGGACCCCAATTTTCTCGTGGGATTTGAGCATGCCGACGACGCTGCAGTGTACCAGCTTACCGAGGACTTAGCTATTGTTCAGACTTTGGACTTCTTCCCGCCCATGGTGGAAGACCCTTATCTGTTCGGTCAGATTGCTGCGGCCAATTCCCTGAGCGATATTTACGCCATGGGTGCCGAGCCCAAAACAGCGCTCAATATTGTTTGCTTTCCTGCGAAAATGGATGTGGAAATCTTAGGTCAAGTGCTGCGAGGCGGCAGTGAAAAAGTGGTGGAAGCAGGCGCAGTCTTGGCCGGCGGCCATTCCATCACCGATGTGGATGTGAAATACGGCCTGTCTGTGACTGGAATTGTGCATCCCAAACAGGTTTACACCAACAGGGGCGCCCGGCCTGGCGATGTCTTGATTCTAACCAAACCCCTTGGCGTAGGGATAGTGTGCACCGCTGAGCGCGTGGGTGAAGCTTCGCCACAGGCCATGGAGCAGGCGGTTAAGTCCATGACAACCTTGAACAAATACGCAGCTGAGATAATCCGTAAGTTTCCAGTCCACGCCTCAACCGATGTGACCGGATTTGCCTTTTTGGGCCATCTCCACGAAATGTTAGGGGAAGTCTCGGCGGTGGTTTATACAGAGCAGATTCCACATATTCCTGAAGCACTGGAATATGCGGCGGAGTTTTTGATCACTGGGGCAGCCCAACGGAACCGCAACCATTTGGCGAACTATCTTGATTTTGGATCCAATGTGGAGTTTGCCATGGAGGAGCTCCTTTTGGATCCCCAAACCTCAGGAGGGCTGTTGGTAAGCGTCCCTAGGGCAGTTGGGGAAGAGTTAGTGGCGGAGCTGAGTAAGTTAGATCTCCCTGCTGCGATTGTGGGCGAGATCGTGGAAAGGAAAGCAAAGGAGATTATGGTGCGATGAAAAAAACAGTTGATGCCAGAGGTTTAGACTGTCCCCTGCCGGTTATTGAAGCGAAAAAAGCACTGCAAAACACGGAAGGTGTGCTGGAGGTTATTGTAGATAACGAGATTGCCCTGCAGAACCTGGAGAAGATGGCCAAGCAGATGGCCCTCAGCTATGAGCTGAAGACGGTTAGCGCGGATCAGCATGTGATCACCATCATGGTCGATGGCCCACAAGAAGCAGGGCAGGAGTCGCCCAGCTCCGCGGGACAAGGGGACAAGACGGTTGTGGTTATCTCTGCGAACGAGATGGGGGCGGGCGATCCTGAGTTGGGTAAGATTCTGATGAAATCCTTTGTTTATGCCCTCACGGAACTTCCCCAGTTACCCAGCAAGGTTTTGTTGTATAATGGGGGAGTGAAGCTGGCAGTTGAGGGTTCGGACAGTTTAGCCGACCTGAAGAAGTTGGCCGAACAGGGAGTGGAAATCCTTAGTTGTGGTACATGCTTGGATTTTTACCAGCTCAAATCTGAGCTGGGAGTGGGTTCTGTCACCAATATGTACGAGATAGCCCAAAGCCAAATGGAGGCCACGAAGGTCATCAGGCCTTAAGCTATAATCCAAAACAGACAATCCAAATGCGTACCAAGGGTATTTGTATCAATTGGAAAAGAGGGAGCAGCATATGTACAGCAAACAAGACTTGATTAACCACCTGCGTGAATTGGGACTTAGGCCCACAGACACGCTCCTAATACACTCCTCCATGAAAGCGGTTGGTGAGGTGGACGGGGGAGCAGATACTGTATTAGACGCCTTTAGTGAGTACTTATCCCAGGGTCTTTTGGTTTTACCCACCCATACTTGGGCACAGATGAACGACCAATACAGAGTGTTTGACGTGGAAAACGAACCATCTTGTGTGGGTATTCTCACTGAACTTTTCCGCAAACGACCAGGCGTTGTGCGTTCTTGGCATCCCACCCACTCGCTGGCGGCCTTGGGCCAAGGTGCAGAGGAGTTTATCCAGGGTGAAGAACGCTTTGATAGTCCATGCGCTCGCGAGGGCTGCTACGGCAAGCTCTATGATCGGGGGGCTAGGGTGCTCTTCTTAGGCGTAGAGCTGAACCGAAATACTATTATCCATGGGGTGGAAGAATGGGCCAACATTACTAATCGCTTGACTGCCCCTCAAGCGCTGCAAGTCCGCACTCCAGATGGTAGGCTGATTGATCGGCCCATGAGAAGGCACGGCGCACCCGTTCCAAACATTCACGAGAATTACGTGAAACTCACCAAACCCCTGCTGGAGTTGGGCATTGCAGTGGAAGGAAAAATTGGCGATGCTAAAAGCATTCTTATTGACATTAAGCCCATGTGTGATTTGACGTTGGAGTTTTTGAAAAGGGAGCCGGATTTGTTTTTGGACAAAGAGCCCATTCCCACAGAGTGGTTAAAGGGTTGAAAAGCTAGGTGATTGTTATGGAGCTGGTGCCAGAGCGCTTAAGGCAGCAAATTGAGTTTGTGATGGAAATTGATAAGCTGAAGCAGATTTACCGCCAAAACCTGATTGCCGATACTTCCCGCCGGGAGAACGACGCAGAGCACTCTTGGCATATTGCGCTCATGGCAGTACTTCTGCGGGAGTATGCGGAGGAACCGGTGGATCTGGAGAAAGTGATCAAAATGCTTTTGATCCACGACCTGGTGGAAGTGTATGCCGGAGATACGTTCTGCTACGACGAAGAAGCGGTTAAGGATAAGGAAGCCCGGGAAAAAGAAGCAGCCCAGCGGCTTTACAGCTTACTGCCTGCGGATCAAGAAGCAGAGCTTCGGGGTCTCTGGCATGAATTTGAGGAGCGGAAAACGGCGGAAGCTCGTTTTGCCGCGTGCCTGGATAGGGTTCAACCCTTTCTCCTCAACTACCTCAACCGAGGGGGAACCTGGAAGATGCACCCTGTCACCAGCGACCAGGTTCGCAGGCGTATGGCCCCGGTGGCAGAGATCTGCCCGGAGCTGGGAGAGTATGTTGAGGGCTTGCTTGTTGATGCCATTGCCAAAGGCTACTTGCGAGAATAGAAACGATCCCTTCTGATCTGCTCCCCTTGTGGTAGACAGTTGAGATGATAAAATTGTCTATGGCAGGGGGAGTTTTTTTATGGGACGATCGAGTGTTTCGTACCATAAAGCGGTGGATAGCCAAATATGAGTCGATGGGAGAAGATAGCAGGAAAAGAGCACCAACCGCTGGGATTGGTGCTCCTGAATATTCTAGTTATTTCCACTGTGGCAGTCATTGCGGGACTGCTTTTCTTATTTTACCACGATGTTGTAAATGCGGCCTGGAACATAGATTTCTTTGACAATCTGTTTGCCTTCGATCATGCGGCGAACGTTTTCGTTTTCCATCACCTTTTGCCTAGCCACTTCCACCGGGTCGTCGATGTTGACCGTGATCTCGCCCCGAACTCGCCCGTTAACCTGGACGCCGATGGCGATGGTCTGGGCAATTGTTTTGGCCTCGTCGTAAGTGGGCCAGCTCTGTTCGTTGAGCATGCCCGGAAAGCCGAGCCTTTCCCAGATCTCCTCCGTAATGTGGGGAGCAACCGGGTTGAGCAGAATCAGGAAGGTTTTCATTTCCGCCTCATTGATCCGGCCCAGATGGTACACTTCGTTCACGAAGGTCATGAGTTGGGCAATGGCTGTGTTGAACTTGAGTTCTTCGTAGTCATTGCTTACCTTTTTTATCGTCTGATGCATGAGCGTTTCCAGTTCAGAGCTGTAAGCTGTACCCCGCACGAGCATGGGCTGCAGTTTCCAGACCCTGTCTAGGAAGCGGCGGCAGCCCCGCACCCCATCCGTACTCCACGGTACGCTCTTTTCAAAGTCGCCAATAAACATCTCATACATGCGCAGCGTATCCGCTCCGTATTCGTTCACCACGTCATCGGGATTAACCACGTTGCCCCTGGACTTGGACATCTTCTCATTGTTTTCACCCAAGATCATGCCGTGGCTGGTCCGCTTTTGGTAAGGCTCGGGACCGGGGACAACCCCAATGTCGTAGAGGAATTTATGCCAGAAGCGGCTGTACAGAAGATGGAGGGTTGTGTGCTCCATACCACCGTTGTACCAATCCACCGGCAGCCAGTAATCAAGGTTTTCCCGGCTCGCAAGTTCGTTATCGTTATGGGGATCGGTGTAGCGCAGGAAGTACCAGGACGAACCGGCCCACTGGGGCATGGTATCCGTTTCCCGCTCAGCCGGGCCACCGCATTTGGGGCAGCTGGTTTCTACCCAATGCCTAATGTTAGCCAGGGGCGATTCACCAGTGTCGGTAGGCTCGTAATTGGCCACCTGGGGCAGGCGTACCGGCAGTTCCTCCTCGGGAACCGGGACCCAGCCGCATTCTTTACAGTGAACAAGGGGAATCGGTTCACCCCAGTAGCGCTGTCTGGAGAAAACCCAGTCCCTCAGCTTGTAGTTGACTTTAGGAGTACCGAGACCCTTTTCCTCGAGCCAGGCAATAATCTTCTTCTGGGCCTCTGCTACTTCCAATCCGTTGAGGAAGCCCGAGTTGACCATTATTCCGCTCTGGGTATCGGTGTAAGCCTCCTGGGTCACATCTCCGCCCTGGACCACTTCAATAATGGGCAGATCGAACTCTTTAGCAAATTCCCAGTCCCGCTGGTCGTGGCCGGGAACAGCCATAATCGCTCCAGTGCCGTAGCTCATCAGTACGTAGTCGGAGATCCAAACCGGAATCTCTTCGTTATTAACCGGATTGATAGCGGTTACGCCTTTCACGGGCACACCCGTTTTATCTTGGTTCAACTCGGCCCGTTCGAATTCGGTCTTTTTCCGAGCTTCCCTTTGGTAAGCCTCGATTTCATCCATGTTGGTAATGCGATCCTGCAGCTTCGCCAAAATGGGATGTTCAGGCGAAATGACCATATAGGTGGCGCCGAACAACGTATCGGGCCTGGTTGTAAAGACTACCAGCTCTTCAGCGGTATCTTTCAGTTTGAAGGTTACATCCGCCCCTTCGGAGCGGCCGATCCAGTTGCGCTGTTGGATTTTAACCCGTTCAATGTAATCGACCAGATCCAGATCTTCAATCAACCGCTCGGCGTAAGCGGTAATTTTCAGCATCCACTGGTTCTTCACCCTGACTTCCGTTTCGTTACCGCAGCGCTCGCAGGCTCCGTCCACCACTTCTTCATTGGCCAAGCCGATCTTACAGCGGGGGCACCAGTTGATGGGCATTTCCGCTTTGTAAGCAAGGCCCTTTTCGAACAGCTTGAGGAAGATCCACTGGGTCCACTTGAAATAGTGGGGATCAGTAGTGTTCACTGTCCGGGACCAATCAAAGGAAAAACCTAAGGATTGCAGCTGCTGCTTAAAGCGGGCAATGTTCTGCTCCGTAACAATTGACGGATGGATCTTAGTTTGAATGGCGTAGTTCTCCGCCGGCAGTCCGAAGGCGTCCCAACCCATGGGGAAGAGGACATTGTAACCTTCCAGGCGGCGTTTACGGGCGACTACGTCCATGGCAGTATAAGGGCGTGGGTGCCCCACATGCAGGCCTTCCCCCGATGGATAGGGGAACTCCACCAGAGCATAGAATTTCTTCTTACTGCGATCGTCGCTGGTGCGAAAAACCTGCTCGTTGTCCCAGATATTCTGCCATTTCTTTTCTATTGTTTGTGGATTGTATTTTGGCAAGATGATCGCCTCCCTGAATCTGCGTGACTGGATATATAAAAAATCTTCCTCTCTAGCTAGAGACGGAAGATCCGCGGTACCACTCTAATTGACGGCAAACAGCCGTCCCCTCGACATGATAACGGAATGACCGGCTGGGGTTAATCAAATTCACTCCAGCAACTCCCAGGCGAGTTCCGGAAAAATGTTGTTTTCCACCACCCAACAACTCTCTGAAAAGGTTTCCGTACTACTCCTGTTCATCGTCGTTGCATCGATTTTTGTATATCAGTATTATTGTACCAATTCCGCTGCTCAATGTCAAAGAAATTAGTGCAATCAGCCAAATTAGATAAAGAAGAGGCCGCCTAAGCGGCCCCGCCTTACCACTGAAGCACAATCTTCACTACATTAAACACCGGATTGATCATGGTGTACCAGGCAATTAGGGCCAGTAGTGTCAGGATCAAAAGTGCAGCAGTTGCGCTGATGCCTGTTAAGGCCGCCCCATCCTTAGGGTTGACCAAGTCGCTGTAAGCGGCGGACACCTTGCCTGCCAAGAATCTTCCTGCCCTGCCCAGGCCTTTGGTTAGGCTGTGGTAAAGGGCGATTCCCTTTGTCCAGAGGAAGGCCACTGCCAGGTATACCTTACCGCCCAGGCCTTCCAGACTGAGCCAAAGGGGCGGGTGCCAGTGGAATGCACCGCTTTTTAGCCCAGCCCAGCACACGCCAATACCTAAGGCCAGGGTGATGGCAATACCCTTCAGGTCGGTGAAGTTCCAGAAGAGGGAACCTGGGATGGGTTCAAGCTTAGCAAAACCCAAAGACTCCGCTGCGGGCAGACCCAAAACGTTAGGGAACAGCTGGGGTGCAAGCCCGATGGTGAGCATAACAGCTGCTAACACCCCCATGGCTATCTGCAGGCGGGGTGATTCGTTTTCCGCCACTTCCAGCTCCGTCGGTTTACCGAGGAAGATGAGGTAAAAAAGCTTAGCGAAGGAAGCGGCGGTGCCGATTCCCACCAGGTTAAAGAGCCTCTCTACCCAAATCAGCCATGTCTCTCCGCTTGCTGCCGCGGCGCTTACCGCATGGTGCAGCACCGTCTTACTAGCATAACCATTCAGCCCGGGAGCTCCCGCAATGCCCAGGGCAGCGAGGAACATGAGCGCAGCTGTCACGGGGAAACGACGCCAAAGACCGCCGAGTTTGTAAAGGTCCGTTTCTTTAGTATGGATGTAGATAACGCCCACACCCAAAAAGAGGGTGGCTTTAAAGAGGGCGTGGTTCACAATATGATAAACGCTGCCGACCAGTCCCAGTCCGCCATCCGGTCCCAGGTAGAGACCGACACCAATGCCCAGGATAATATAACCCATCTGGCTCACGCTGTGGTAGGCAAGGAGCCTTTTGCCGTCACCCTGCAGCAGAGCTGCGGCCACACCAATCAACATGGTCAAAACGCCCAGCAGCGTTATGGTTGTACTGAGCCAAGCGGTACCGGCTCCTAAAGTGATACCCCAGCCGGCCAGTTCGCCCACACGGATCAAGCCGTAAGCACCCACTTTAATGAGCAGACCGGATAACAGGGCACTACCCGGTGTGGGGGCGTTGGAGTGGGCGTGGGGAAGCCACACATGGAGCGGGGCCATCCCGCCCTTGATGCCGAAACCTGCTAGCAGAAGACCAATAGCCCAAGCAAAAAGAGTTGGGTTAGAGGGCGTCAGCCTACCAGCCCCAAGGGGCAGGGGTAGTCCCGCAGATGCACCCAGAAACACTATGGCTAGCGCGATGAGCAGTCCGCCGATGATGCTGAAGAACAGGTAAAAGTAACCGGCTCTGATCGCTTCCCGGTTCCAGCGATGGACAACCCAGAAGAAAGACGTAATTGTCATCAGTTCAAAGAACAGGAGCATTGTCACAAGATCGCCTGCTAGAAAGACGCCCAGAACAGCCGAATAGGTGAGCAGGGTGACCAGTTCAAAGAACTTGACCTTCCCTTCATGTACCATGTACTTGGGCGCGTAGATGGCTACCGCGAACCACAGGAGAGCCGCGAGTATGACGAAAATGGCTGTGAGGGGATCGGCCTGCAGTACAGGGGCGAAGGGCCCCGGCAGGTTCAGTGTGTAGCTGATTGTACCTCCCCCAAAGACTGGCTTGAGCCCGAAAATGGCCAGTGCCAGAACAAGGCTGCACGTGAGCAGGGGGATATTCCATGCCCGCTTTTTATCAAAAAGCAGAGCCAGTGCCCCCACCAAGGGAAGCAGCACAAGTAGTAAAAGCAGCATGACCATACCTCCTTTCGCTAGAAAAACGAGTTAACAACAGCCTGCACCCCGTCCCAGACTAGGCCGGGCCAGAGGCCAATTAAAAGGGAAATACCTGCTAAAAGCACGGTAGGAACGAGCATGAGGGAAACGCTGCTGCCGCTCTCTAAATGGACACGTCCTTGGCTTTCTCCCTTGAAGGCTGCAACCACTGTGGGAATAAAGCAGACAGCGTTGATGATTCCGCTCGTAATCAAGACTAATGCCAGGGGCCAGCTGCCTGAGGCAACGCCTCCCCGCATCAGGTAGTACTTACTCCAAAAGGTGTTCAGCGGCAGCATGCCCACCATACCCAGACTGGCCACGCCAAAGGCGGCCATCGTCTTGGGCAGGCTCCAGCCGACCCCTCCCATCCGGCTCACGACCGTTTCACCTGTCTGTTCGGCGATGATGCCCGCACAGAAGAAAAGGGTTACTTTGAGAAGGGAATAGCTGATCATGTGCAGCATGGCACCGCTCAGGCCTAAAGGCTGGAGCGTAAAGGCGCCCAAGAGTATATAGGATAGCTGACTGATAGTATGGTAAGCCAAGCGTTTCTTCAGTACATCCTGCCTGGTGGCTATCATGACGCCAACTAGAATGGTAAAGGAAGCGATCCAAGGCAAAGCCTTGGCAAAGGTCAGGCTGGACATGAGTTCAGGCCCAAACACGGTGTATACAACCCGAATAATCCCGTAGACCCCGGAATAAACCACTGCGACCGCATGGAGCAGGGCACTGATGGGCGTCGGTGCCACCATGGCCTCTGGCAGCCAGCGGTGGAGCGGCATAATCGCCGCTTTAACACCAAAACCTGCAATAAACAGGGCTAACAGCCAGTTCAGGCCTTTCCCAGTCTGCCCTGCCAAAACGGGAACAGAGGTGAAATCGGAATGGCCCGTTAATGCATGGGTAATGACTATTGCGGCCAGCAGCGCTCCTGCGCCTGATAGGCTGTAAATGATGTATTTTGCGCCAGCTTTCACCGCTTCCGCCGAACGTTCGTGAATTACCAAAGGATAGGTTGACAATGTCAAAAGCTCATAGAACAAGTATAAAGCGACCAAGTTGCCTGCGCAGGCTACCCCTAAGGTGATGCTGTTGGCGAGTAGGAAAAAGGAGTAATAGCTCTTGAGGTTCCTTTTTCCTGCCATGTAGCCCGCTGAATAAAGACCTGCCACCAACCAGAGCGTGGAGGCAATCAGGACAAACATGGCTCCCAGCGGATCCGGGGCCAAACGCCACGTTAGACCTGCGAGCCCAAAGGTGAGCTCCAACTCCGCTCCGGCGAAGACGAGCAGGGCGGTGCGCCAACTGAAAATCAGGGCGGATGCCAAGGCTGCAAACACAACCGTTGTGCGCAGGCGGTCGTTTTTAGCGGGAATGAGGGCAGTGAGAAGTGCCCCAACCACTCCGCTTAATAAGGCTAAGATCAGATTTATCATTTTCTCCTCCTCCTCGCCCCTACTGCAAGAACAGCAGATCCGCCGCGGCTCGCTGAGCCAGGGTTAGTAGTGGTGTAGGCAGGATGCCAAAAAAGATGATGGCTGCACTCAACAGCACAAAGGCGGCCCTTTGAGCCATACCGGGATCCTGCCAATTCTCGCCCGGTGTCTCTTGGAAATATGCGTTACGCAGGATGGGGAATAGGTAGGCTGCGCAGAACACGCTGCCTGCCAGGATCACCGCGGCAGCAGCGAAGTTGCCCGATTCGAAGCTGCCCAATAGCAGGTGCCATTTGCCCACAAAACCGGAAAAGAGGGGAATACCCACGAGCCCCAAACTGGCTACCGTAAAGGCACCCATCGTCAAGGGCATCTTCCGGCCAACACCCGCTAGTTCACTCACCTTGGTCTTGCCCGTGGCACTGATAATGGCACCGGCCGTCAGGAACAGGGTGGATTTGATCAAGGCGTGGCTCGCCAGGTAAAAGAGGGAGCCAGCTAATCCCCTTTGATTCACAAAACCGAAGCCGAGAATAATGTAGCCAACCTGGGCAACGGTGGAATAGGCCAATCTGCGTTTCAGTTCATCCTGTCTCAAGGCCAGGATGGAGCCGGCGAGAATGGCTGCGATGCCTGCCGCCGTTAACACGTGGTGCATGGTGAAGTGGCGCATGAGCGTCTGGCCGAATACGTTGTACAAAATCTTCAAAAGGCAGATCAAGTAGCCCTTAACCGCTAGTCCAGACAAAACCGCACTGCCCGGAGTGGGTGCCATGGAGTGGGCGTCGGGCAGCCAAACGTGGAGCGGAAACATAGCCGCCTTCACGCCAAAGCCAGTGAGCATAAAACTGGCCGCCATCCAGACCACATGTGGGCTGTGCTGCCAAACTTGGGCAAGCTCCCGGGCCGCAAACTCCATGTTTAAATGACCGGTTGTGATGTACAGAAAGCCGATGCTGCCCATGACCAGGCCCGAACCCAGTGTGGCTAGGATCAGGTAGTTGAAAGCAGCTTCTGCCGCTCTGGGATTTCTATGGGCACTCACCAGGCCGCAGGCGCTGAGGGTGGCTACCTCTACCAACACAAAGACGTTGAAAAGGTCGTTGGTGACGGCCATCCCGGCCAGGGCTCCCATCAGCAGCAGATAGAGGGCGTAGAAACGAGCCGTTCTGCTTCGCCCGCCAACTTCTTCCCTTAAATTACCCTTGGTATAGAGGGCAATAGGCAGACCTACAATGGCTATAACCAACAGGAACAGGACGCCCAAGTTATCGGCAATAATGCGGATTCCCCAGGGAGCGGGCCAGCCGCCCATGGCATAGGGAATGGGGCTGCCGTTCTGTTTGAAAAGGAGTACCGCAAGGGCAGCTGCCATAACGAAACTGATTACTTCAACTGCGATAACCAAGTTCTCAACCAGCCTCAGTCTGCGGGCCAGGGTGGGTAGAATAAAGCCTACAAAAAGGGGTAGGATGACAACAAATACAGGTAAATGGGTAGTCCAGCTTGTCATCATTTTTCCATCCCCCCATTTCTTAACCGGGCGATTTCATTGGCGTCCACCGTACCGTATTCCCTGTAAAGACGCAGAATTAGCGCCAGGGCAAAGGCGGTGACGCTGATGCTGACCACAATGCCCGTAAGCATCAAAGCGGACGGGAGGGGATTGATGTAAGGGGCGTTCGTATCACTAAGGATAGGAACAGCGCCGCCCCGGATGTTGCCCGCGGCAATAAACATCAGGAAAGTGGCCGTTTCCATCACGTTGATGCCCAGAAGCTTTTTGAATAGATTAGACTGGGTCAAGATGATGAGTGTGCCGATGAAAAATAGGATTACGGAAATAACATAGGGATAATTTATGAGAAGTTTCTCAAGGAACGTTGTCACGCATCTCCCTCCATCAACGTGTAAAATAAGGTGATCATGGTACTTGCTACCCTAATTCCCACGCCGAAGCCGATGAGCCCGATCAGGCCGCCGGAGGAGAGCGTACCCGGTACACCTAAGTCAATTCCAGCCAGCTTGTTGGCCAGAAACGGGGCCCCTTTGCAGATGCCTACCAGACCCATCAGGCCGTACCAGAGAGTCCCATAGCTTTCTACCCAGACCAGGAATTTCTCGGGGAGTTTTTCCTTGCCTTTGTCAATGCCGTAGACTGTGGCAAAGGCAATAAAGCTTAAGCTCACGATAATTCCCCCCGCAAAAGACCCGCCGGGAGAAATGTGGCCGTGGAGGATAACATAGAAACCATAAACAAAGATAAAAGCCAAGATGACTGCAATCATGCGTTTTAAGATAAAGTCTCTCATGCGTCATCACCTTCCTCTTCGGCTGGTTTGAGCGCTACCACCACTGCTAAAGCGGCGGTGAAGAGAACGATCGTTTCAAACATGGTGTCATAGGCGCGGTAATCCAGGACAACGGCAGTAACCATGTTGGGCACGCCCGTATCTTCCAGCGCATCATTGATGTAACGCTGGGCAACCATGTTCTGCCCAGGATTGTCCGCGCTGCCGTAAGGAGGCAGCTCGGCCACCATCAAAAGCATGCCAAACAGGGCCAAAAGGACAACGACTGCAACGAAAATGTGTCTAATTTTCATCCTTGTTCCCCTTTTTTGGGCGGCGCGTGCGGTAAATGGCCACCATCATCATTACAGTGGTACAGATTCCCGCAGCCGCTTCCGTAATGGCTAGGTCAGGCGTATTCATCAGCAGCCAAATAACGGCCATGGTGACTGAATAGGCGCCATAGACAATGACTGCGTGGATAAGGTCTTTAATAAAGAACAGGGCCAAGGATGCGCCCATTAAGATTAAGGACAGGGCCATAATCCAATAATCTACAGCTACAAACTGCATCTGCCTACCCCTTTCTCAATCTGGTGCCCTGGACAGGCTCCGTTCCGTGTAATAAACCCGCTTTGGCCACCAAATGGGACATGGTGGGGTTGATTAACCAGAATAGAAACAGCATAACGATGAGCTTGAGTCGGATCATCCAGGTGGGGCTGAGCAGCAGGAGCCCAATTACGGCAGAACCCATGCCCAGTGTGTCGCCCACCGAGATGGCGTGCATCCGCGTGTAGGGATCGGGAAACCTAAAAAGGCCCACAACGCCTAGGATAAAGCCGACCAATGATACTGCAAAGCAGATGTTGACCAGAAAATTAATCATGGGCCTTTTCCTCCTCTCCGTTACCTTCAAATCCGGCCAGCCCCGGTATTCTCAGCTGCCAGTCTCCCGGGGTAAGCACTCTAATGATCCAGAGGCTGCCCGCAAAACCGCAGAGCATAAATACAAAAGCCACATCCACAAAGGCGTACTCGCCCCCAGCGAACGCAGTGAGCAGGATCAGTGCACTGATTTTACTTGTTATGGCGTTGATAGAGATCATGCGATCAATTACTGTTGGTCCCAGAATTGCCCGCAAGAGCACTGCGAGAATCAGAACCATAAGCCCTGCTAGTATCCACCACATGGGCACTCCTCCTCTGCCTGTAAGTTTCTAACTTCCTTATTTCATCGATCATCCGCCAATAAATGACACCAATGGCGGTTTCTTCAGTCAGGGCGTGGATGATGAAGCGCCCCGACTTCGGGTCAACGTCGACCGTGACTGACCCTGGTGTCAAAGTGATGCAGGTTGCCAAAAACACTCTGCCCCAATTGGTTTCCAAGGGGGGATCCAGCACTAGAAACACGGGGCTCACCCGGGGGACGTTAAACACTATCGTTTTAATTACTGCAAAGTTGGATTGGAGTACATAATAGATTAAGAGAATGAGGCATTTCCCCAGCTGAACCAGCTCTCTCCAGGACAGGAGTCGAGGAAGCTGGGGCCCCAGGTCGTGCCAGAACCAGATCGTAATGACACTGAGTACTGCGCCGGCCAGAATATGCTGCCAGCTGAGGCTGCCCGCAGCGATGAGCCAAAAGGCCAAAAGTAAAACTGCTAGGGTTAGGGACCGTTTACTCACGCTAAACCACCTTCTTCATGAACTTGTAGTAAGACCAAAATCGTTGAAAAACACTAAGTTAAAAAAATCACAAATATAGCCGTACGGGAAGGCGGGGTTTGGCGCCGGGCCTTCCCCTCACACGGCTTGTATGTGTATCCGAAATATGGCAAAGAAACTTCCCATCGTGTCAGCAAGAGATCACCCCACAGCAATTTTTCCAGACAATTGAAAAAGCGCAGGCTGCAAAAAGCAAGCACTACGCCTGGGGTACTCCTACGGGGTTAGCTGACG
>DGFC01000138.1 GCA_002391465.1 Firmicutes bacterium UBA3910
TACCTGGAGCAGGGGGGCATTGAGTACGCCCGCGAACTCTTGGAGAAGGCTCTAGGACCGGATAAGGCTCAAGATATTATCAACCGCCTCACAGCTTCCCTCCAGGTCCGGCCCTTCGATTTTGCCCGCAAAGCAGATCCAAGTCAGCTCTTAAACTTTATCCAAAATGAACATCCCCAGACCATTGCCCTAATATTAGCTTACCTCCATCCGGAGCAGGCAGGTATGATCCTGTCCTCTCTCCCGCCCGATCTGCAGATTGATGTGGCCAAACGTCTGGCTACACTCGATCGAACCACACCCGAGGTACTGCGGGAGATTGAGGGTGCACTGGAAGAAAGGCTCTCAGCCTTTGTGGTGGATGACTACACTTCTGCCGGCGGTATCGATGCAGTTGTGGATGTACTGGGCATGGTGGATCGCAGTACTGAAAAGACGATCATCGATTCCTTAGAGGAGCAGGAGCCCGAACTGGCGGAAGAGATTCGCAAGCGGATGTTTGTCTTTGAAGACATCATCACCCTGGACGATCGCTCTATCCAGAAAGTACTGCGTGAGGTTGATTCAAAGGATCTCGCCCTGGCCCTCAAAACCGCCAGCGAGGAGGGTGCCTCCCGCATTTACCGCAACATGTCAAAACGGGCTGCGGAAATGCTCAAGGAGGACATTGATTATCTCGGGCCGGTCCGGCTGCGCGATGTGGAAGAGACGCAACAGAAGATCGTGGCCGTTATTCGCAGACTGGAGGATACGGGTGAAATCATTATCTCCCGGGGAGGGGAGGATGAGGTAATTGTCTAGGATCATCAAAGCTGCTGAGCTTAAGGTTTTGATTCCCAATGACGAGCAGACCGTTATTCGCTCAGCTGAACCCATTGAGCGGGATGGGGTTGCGCCTGCTCAAGGCACCATTTTGGAGAGTTCCAATTTGCTCCAAGGTGCACAGGAAAAGGCCGCGGCCATCATTGCTGAAGCGGAAAAAAAGGCACAGGCAATTTTATCTGCGGCTGAGATAGAAGGGGAAGAACTGCGCCTTCAGGCCCAACAGGAAGGCTTTGCTCAGGGCAGGGAGGCTGGGTTTCAGGCTGGAAAGGAAGAAGCTCTAACTCAGGGAGCTTCTTTTCTTGACATTCTAGAGCGGACAGTGGAAGAGTCTGCCCGGGTCCGGGCCGAGTCGTTGGCTGCCCTGGAAGATGACTTTTTAAAGTTAAGCCTGCTCCTTGCCGATAAAATAGTAAGGAAAGTGGTGGAAGAGGACATATCCTGGCTGGAACCTATTATCCGTGAGGCCCTCACAGCCCTGGGTCAGGTCGACGATATTCTAGTTCGACTCCATCCCAATGACTACGCTGTGATCAGTGGAAATCCGGATTTAATGACGATAGCAACACGTACCCGGATCCGCTTTGACAGCGACGTTACTATCGCCCAGGGTGGCTGTTTAATCGAGTCAGAAAACGGCCTGATCGATGCCCGACTAGAAAAACGACTGGGCAAGATCGGAAAACAACTCTTGGAAGTGCTGTATGATGAGAACGCTTGAGTCACTTTCACCTAGGGTAAAGCATTATCTGCAGTATCTTGAGGGGCTTGATGATACTATCCACAGTGGGCGCGTGGTGCAGATTGTAGGCTTGACAATCGAATCGATTGGTCCCACCACAAACATAGGGGATATCTGCCTGATCCAGCCTAGGACGGGCGGAGCTGTTCCCGCAGAAGTTGTGGGCTTTCGCGATCAACGTGTCTTGCTCATGCCCTTGGCCGACTTAGCAGGTATTGGACCGGGCAGCCTGGTGACAGCCACCGGTTCTCCGCTAGTCATTCCCGTTGGCCAGAACCTGCTGGGCAGGATCTTAGACGGCCTAGGTCAGCCCATTGATGGCCGGGGTTATATTTCAGCTGATCGCTATCAATCCATCCTAGGCGAAGTGCCGATGCCCCTGGACAGACAGCGGATCACCAAACCCTTAACGGTTGGTGTTAGAGCTATTGATGGTCTTTTGTCCGTGGGCAGAGGCCAGCGTATTGGCGTTTTCGCCGGCAGCGGTGTGGGTAAGAGTACCTTGTTGGGTATGATGGCCCGCAACACCGAGGCTGATGTAAACGTAATTGCCCTAGTGGGTGAGCGGGGCAGGGAGGTTCGGGAGTTTTTAGAGAGGGACTTAGGCCCGGAGGGGTTGGAAAGGTCGGTAGTGGTGGTTGCCACTTCGGATCAACCCGCTTTGGTGCGTATAAAAGCAGCCATGGTAGCCACTACCATTGCCGAGTTCTTCCGTGACCAAGGACGAGATGTCTTGTTTGTAATGGACTCCGTTACCCGCCTGGCCATTGCCCAGCGGGAAGTGGGCCTAGCTGTTGGGGAACCACCTGCTACCAGAGGTTATACCCCATCGGTGTTTGCCATGCTCCCCCGTCTGCTCGAAAGGACCGGACCGGGGAGAAAGGGGACTATCACTGCCTTTTACACGGTACTGGTAGAAGGGGATGATATGAACGAGCCTATCACCGACACGGTACGGGGAATCCTTGATGGCCATATCGTGCTGGATAGGGCGATAGCGGAAAAGAACCATTATCCGGCTATTGACGTTTTAGCCAGTGTCAGCCGATTAATGGTTGAAGTCACCGACAAAGAACATCAGAACTACGCAGGCCGTTTACGAGCCTCTCTGGCTGTATACCGTGATGCGGAGGATCTGATCAACATAGGGGCCTATCAGGCCGGATCTAATACTGACATTGATTTAGCAGTGGAACTGCAGCCCAAAATCACTGCCTTTCTGCAGCAGGGCATTTACGAGACGTCCAGTTGGGAAGAGACGCTGGAGCAATTGGCCCAGATCTTCCGATCTGAGGATTAGGGGCGGATGCTATGGCGAGTTTTAAATTCCGACTGGAAAGGGTATTGAAGCTGAGACGCACCCTGGAAAAGCAGGCTAAACAGTTTTGGGGTGCCCAGCTTGCATTATTACACGAAAGCGAACAGGTTCTGGCCCAACTACAGGAGATGAAGGCGGACGTGGTTGAGTTCGGCCAAAGGCAGAACGACGTTGGGCTCCGCCAGGCCATGTACAGCTACCTTGCCGCCTTGAACAACAGAATAGATAGGCAAATCGAGGTTGTGAAAGAGCAGGAAAAGCGCACGGAAGAGGCGCGCCAGGCCTGGCTCAAGGCTAGGCAGGAAACGAAAAAGATAGACATTCTGCGTGATAGGGCGTATGCTCGGTTTATCGAGGAAGAGCAGCGCAAGGAGCAGAAGGAACTTGATGATATGCGGTCATATGTGCAGGAATAGGGAGGAAAAACGGTGGGTAGATGGATTTTGGTAACGCTGCTGCTGACAGGGGCGCTCGTTGTCGCTTTTGTAATTCTTTCTGTTACAAATGTTATTGACGGACCGGCTCTATTGTGGAAGTTCGGCCTGAGTATTTCCTGGCTGCAGCCCCATCTAGAAACCTATTCCCGCGGAATTCAAAGCGAAGAGTGGATGGCCGCACGGGAAAGTGAATTGGAAGCTGAGCAGGGCAGGGTAGCAGATTTTGAAACAGAGCTGCTTGCCTTGGAAAAGGAATTGGAACAACGAAAACAAGCGCTGGAAAGGCGCGAGGCTGAGTTGGACAAGCGGGAAGCAGAGCTTGAGGCGGAACGAGCCCAGCGGAGAAACGTACAGACACTGGCTGAGCTGTACAGTGAGATGCCTCCCGCGGAAGCTGCTCCCATTCTGCAGAAACTTGATCAACCTCTGCTGCTGGAAATCCTGCTGGCAATGGACACGCAGGATGCGGCGAATGTTTTGCTTCAACTGCCAACTGATCTGGCTGCTGCTTTAAGTAAGAGTTTAGGAGCAGCCAGAGATTAGTTAGGAAACCAATTGAGAGGAGGTGAAGGATATATTCCAACCGCTAATAGTCAATGCGGCACCCCAGGAACTGCCCGTGGAAAAGCAAAAGGCACCTAGCCCACGGACTGCAGAGAGCACGGCGGCCAACTTTGCCAGTCTCCTAACGCTTTTCCTGCGGGAAGAGCTGCCCGAAGCGGTAGATGAGTCGAATCACGATGATTCCGGCGAAGGTGAACCGGAACTGGGCCTGGGAGCAGCCCTGGTAGGCATACCTAAACAGATTCCATCCGCGCCGAGTCAGGCACAGACGGTAGAAGGCGCTAGGGCGCCGAAAATGCCTGTTATGAACAGTACAATGGTGCAGTACATTCTGACTGCAGTAAACCCTGACGTTGATGGGGAAAAGCTGGAAGAGGCACTGCAGGGCATATCTAGCCAGGAGCTGGAAGCACTCCATGAGCTAATTACCGGGGTGGAAACTCCACTGGACGCTGGGACTTTTGTCCAAACAGAATCCCTCCTACCAGGAGAAGGTGTGGTAAAGACAACCTCTGAACCGGTTGCTGTGGATGTTGGCCTGAAAACTTCGCCCACATTGGTGGAAACGGGTGAGCCACAGCTTGAGACAAGGCAGGGTCCGTCAGCACCGGAAGGCCATCCTACCCCTTGGGTCACGCCCATCGGGGAGAAACTGCCTTTGACGGGAGACGCAATAAGAACTCCCCTCAGGCAGGGGAGAGGTAAGCAGATTCAGCCCATGCCCCATATCCAGTTTTCACTGGAGGAGGTAGAAGGACAAGAGCCAACCCCAGTGGAAGTGGAACTGGCAGCTGACCAGCTAAAGACAGGGGAGGACATGTTCTCTCTGGCCAGGAACAGCCGGGACACCGAACTGTCGGGAGTGAAGGGTGGCTTTGTACAGGCCGCTGTTCTGAGACAGCCTGTGGTTGAAAAACAGCTCACCCCAGATTTCGCACTTACACCTGCTGACGACGAACGGGCAGATGGGCTTACTGCATCAGAGTTTGAGCAGCCCAATTCCCCAAAGCGAACGGAAACCCGGTCCGATGTAGGTGAACTAGAACACCAAACCGAAACGGAGAGTATGGACGCCTGGTCCAAGGAGCGGGTTCAGCCCAGGAACTCTTCCCTTTCTGACGTTGATGAAGCGCCTGATGTGAGTCGCTCAATCGCCTTTGACCCAGTGGGTTCTAGCGAGCAGTCAGATGAGATGGAGCAGATATTCAGCTCTGGAAGAACCCAAGCCACGCAGGCCGTACTTGATCTGGAAAACGGGCGTACGTGGCTGCCGAGGATGGTTCAGCAGATCAGTACTCTGGTAGACGGGGAACGGAGTGAGGTGCGGATACAGCTCAAACCAGACCATTTGGGCGATTTAAGCATTAAGCTCTCGGTTGAGCGCGGTGTGATGGTGGCCGAATTCGTGGTTGAGAACGAAACGGTGCGCGAAATCCTCAACAGCAACCTACCCCAGCTGCATACAGCTCTGCAGGAACAGGGTGCCAACGTGGCTGAAATGACGGTGAACATCGGTTTTGGGCAAGAACGACAGAGCCAGGACCTACCCCAACAATCGAGGCGGTATGCTGCCAAAGGGGCTCCAACCCCCGGCACTCCCCTTGAGGCTGGCCAGGCGAAGCGTCTGACAAGCAGCCCGTGGTATAGGGTGGACCTAAAGGCTTAGGGAGGTGAATGTATGTATGTAAACAACGTGGGGACTGTGGAGCAGTTGCTCAGAGAACGGGATTCGGCAGGAACCCGTGACCCCAATGCGTTGGGCAAAGATGAGTTTCTCAAACTGCTCATTACCCAACTCCGGCATCAAGACCCTATCAATCCTGTGGAAGACAAGGAGTTCATTGCCCAACTGGCCCAGTTCAGCAGCTTGGAGCAGATGCAGAATCTTAACGCCAATCTGCAGGACATGATGTTGGCGCAGCAAAAACTAACTGCGCTGGGACAGGCAACACAGATGATCGGACAGGAGGTTGAGCTTTTCACCAGGGAAGGGGAAAGCATTTTCGGTAGGGTGTCGGGCGTTCAGTTCAAATCAGGCTGGCCCACGCTGATCGTAGACGGTAAACTTTACGATCTGGATGAAGTGGTAGCCATCAGGGAGGGTTAAAGGCATGAGTGGATCACAGTTTAGAATTCCAAATGACGCTTCTGTACGACCGATCCAGCCTAGGCAGACTCGTGCTGTACCAGGCAGGCGTGATGCCCATGTGCCCTTTGCACGAGTTCTGGACGAGAAGCTCCAACAGAGCAGCCTGAAATTCTCTGCCCATGCCGAGAGGCGTTTAAAGGCCAGGAACATCCAGTTCACGCCGGAGCAGCTCGAACTCTTGGAGAATGCTGTGGAAAAGGCAAGGGCCAAAGGGGGCAGAGAAACATTGATCCTACTGGATGATGTTGCTTTGGTCGTCAGTGTGGCCAACCGGACTGTGATTACGGCCATTGACGGAGATAGTCTCAAGGAAAACGTATTTACACAGATTGACAGTGCTGTTATTACCTAGTAGGTAGAAGGGCCGGACCTTTACGGAGGCCCTCCACCCACCGAACGAATGACGTGGGTTACAAAGGAGGAATGGAAATATGATGCGTTCCATGTTTGCCGGTGTCTCAGGCCTCAAGGCCCACCAAATCCGGATGGATGTCATCGGCAACAACATTGCGAATGTAAATACCGCGGGGTACAAATCTTCGCGGGCTACCTTTCAAGAAATGCTCAGTCAAACGATCCGTAGTGCCACTGCCCCAAGTGAGCAGCGGGGAGGGACAAACCCCCAACAAGTTGGCTTAGGTACTGCGCTAGGGTCGATTGACGTTAAACACACACAGGGTAACACCCAATCTACAGGTTATTTAACCGACTTGGCAATTGAGGGGGACGGTTTCTTTGTCCTTGGTGAAGGCGAAAACCGTCAATACACCAGGGCAGGGATTTTCGGTTTGGACAACGGTACCGATGGCAATCTTGTCTCCCTTGTGAACGGACAGCGGGTCCTTGGTTATCTGGCCGATGATACAGGAGAAATCAACCTCCGCGGTCAGATGCAGCCCCTTTACATTTCGGCCACTGAATCGATTGAGCCCAGGGCAACCACGGAGATAATCTTTGGCGGTAATCTGGATCAGCGTTACAGCAGCGCGGATGACCCTGTAAAACGTACCGTTCAGGTATATGACTCCCTCGGCAAAGAACAGACCATTGTGCTCAGTTTTCACCGCCAGGGAGTAGATGAAATCAACGAATGGCGCTGGGAAGCAAGCTGGTCACTGTTCAGTACTGCCATTCCAGCCCACGATTCTGTGTTGGAGATGAATGAGAGCTATCTGGTCCATGACAACGGCCTGTACAAGGTGCCGAGCCTTTTCGACTTCGACGGATACGATCCCACTACTTTTGATCCAACGGATCCCAGTGTGACTTTGGTTGCCACCAGTCAAGACGGTCGAATCTGGGTAGATGAGAGCGGACACGAAAATCGCTTTGAATTCGAGAAGGTGCTGGACAATGGGATGAAACTTGAAGCGACCGGATCTGATGGTCGGTTGTTTCTCACCGGTGAGGAAGTGTTGGTTGGTTTTGACGACGACTACAGAATTACGTTCAATGCAGACGGAAGCTACAGTGGTCTCCAACCGGATGAAATGAATGAAATCACGTTCAATCCGGCCAGCGCCAATCCACTCCGGATCGTGCTAGACTTCTCCCAGTTTACCCAGTACGCGGACACCTTCACGGGCAAGTTCTTGAGCCAAGACGGCTACCAAAACGGTGCTTTGGAGAGCTATGCCATCGACCAGAATGGTATTATTGTTGGGAGCTTCTCCAATGGGCTCACCCGCAATCTGGGCCAGATTGCACTGGCTCGCTTTACCAATCCGGCAGGCTTGGAGAGGATAGGCTCGACTATGTTCATTGAGACTCCCAACTCCGGTACTGCCCAGATCGAAGCGGCTGGTCAACCCGGATACGGTACAATTTCTCCCAGTTCTTTGGAGATGTCCAACGTGGATCTCAGCGAGGAATTCACTGAGATGATCATCACACAGAGGGGTTTCCAGGCCAACTCGAGAATTATTACATCGTCCGATGAGATGCTGCAGGAATTGGTGAATTTGAAACGATAGGTCGTCAACTAGGCGGGGCCGTTAATTCGGCCCCTTAGACCATAACAGAAACGGAGTGCGAATACATGGATCTGGCAACACTTTTGGGACTCATCATTGGCATGGTGTTGATGGTGGTTTCCATTATCATGGAGGGAGATATTTCGCTGTACTGGAGTTTTTCCAGTATTCTGATCGTCTTTGGCGGCACATTTGCAGCGATTATGGTCAACTTCTCCATGGAACAGGTACTGAGTGTCATACCTCTACTGCGGGTTGCTTTTTCTCGGCATAAGACGAACAATATTGAGGTGATAGACACTTTAGTTGAGTTTGCCGAGACTTCCCGGCGTGAAGGCCTGCTGGCTTTGGAAGAGAAAGCAGCTGCACTCAATGAACCGTTTTTGGAGAAGGGTATCCAACTGGTGGTTGACGGTACCGACGCGGAACTTGTCCGCAACATTCTCGAGATTGAGCTGGATTTTTTGGATGAGCGGCATCGTCTAGGCCAAAGCATTTTTGAGCAAATGGGGGCACTGTCCCCTGCTTTTGGTATGATCGGGACACTGATTGGACTAATCGCTATGTTGGGACATCTTGATAGTCCGGATCAAATCGGTATGGGCATGGCTGTTGCCTTAATCACTACCCTTTACGGGGCAGTGGCAGCTAACCTCATCTTTATTCCTATTGCGGGCAAGCTCAAACTCAAGAGTGATGAGGAAATTTTGATTAAGCAAGTGATGATAGAAGGGATTTTGTCAATTCAAGCTGGGGAAAACCCCCGTATCGTGGAAGAGAAGTTGAAGTCTTTCCTTGCTCCGGGTGAAAGGGAGGAATCGGAACGACGTCTAGGAGATTCGTCAGTTGAAGGAGTGACTGCCGATGCGTAGGCGGCCCCGCGAACAACAGGGTGGCAGCGCATCGTGGATGCTTACATATGGCCTGTCTCTTATACACATCTGACGCC
>DGFC01000069.1 GCA_002391465.1 Firmicutes bacterium UBA3910
CACAAGAGCAGGAATGCTCCGGGGATTAGCGAAGGTTTGAACAGTAGATGATGACATGTAAGGAGATCGTGCATGAAAATAGGTGTTGTATCGTTAGGATGTGCCAAGAATCTGGTTGATACCGAAATTGTCTTAGGATTTTTGACTGGAGCAGCTCACGAGATTGTTAGTGATCCCCGCGAGGCGGAGATAATAATCGTGAACACGTGCGGGTTTATTGAGAGTGCTAAAGAAGAGTCCATAGATGCCATTTTGGAAATGGCTGAGTATAAAGAGGTTGGTAATTGTAAAGGCCTGATCGTGATGGGATGTCTGTCTCAGAGGTATTCGGAAGAGCTCTGGGCAGAGATTCCGGAGATTGATGCTCTGTTAGGAACAAACGAACTGGATATGGTGCCATCGGTAATTGAAAGGGTCTTGGCGGGCCAGCGCGTTAAGGAAAAATCCCATGAGCTTTTTGATTACAGCCGCGATTTCACTAGGGTGTCCACAACCGGCAGTCACTTCGCCTATCTGAAGATAGCGGAAGGGTGTTCTCACCGCTGTGCCTTTTGCGTCATTCCAACTATTAGGGGCAAATACCGCAGTAGAACGCCTCAAGCAATCATTAAAGAAGCAAAAGGGTTAGCGGCCAATGGGGTGAAGGAAATAGCGGTTGTTGCTCAAGATACCACCGTTTACGGACGGGACTTAGGAACCAATTTGGTTGAACTCCTCACGGAACTGGTCCAGCTTGATATTCCCCGTATTCGCGTACTCTATACCTATCCCACCAGCATTACAGATGAGCTTCTGGAACTGATCGCCCGGGAGCCGAAGCTGGTGAAGTACGTTGACTTACCTCTGCAACATGTTTCCGGTAATGTTTTACGCAAGATGAGGAGGCCGGGTGATTTTGCATCGACAGCTGCACTAATAGAAAAGATTCGAGAGCGCATTCCCGGTGTGTTTATTCGCAGCTCGTTCATCGTGGGCTTCCCTGGTGAGACAGAGGAGGATTTCCAGGAACTGCTTCGCTTCCTAGAAGAGAAACAGCTGAACCATGTGGGGATTTTCAAGTACTCCAGAGAGGAAGACTCTGCCGCCCATGATTACGAAGGGCAGATCGACGAGGAAACGAAGGAGCGCCGCTACCGTCAGGCTATGCTTCTGCAGCAGAAGATCTCCCAAGGGCTCAATGAAAAGCTTGTAGGGGAAGAAATGGAGATTCTAGTGGAGTTCCCATCGGAAGAGTCTGAGCTCGTGATGGTGGGAAGACACGGTGGGCAAGCCCCAGATGTGGATGGTGTCGTCTACGTGGGTAGAGGTAATTTGCAGTCTGGTGACATGGTCACGGTTCGGATCACAGCTGCACACGCTTACGATCTCGTTGGAGAGGTGGTGGAAGAAAGTGAATTTGCCTAATTTCATCACTCTGACGCGGATTTTACTCGTACCGCTCTTTACTTTTCTCTATCTGCAAGAGCCTGGAAGTATGAACTTCGCCGCTACAGCTGTTTTCCTGCTGGCTGCTTTGACAGATGCATTGGACGGTTACTTGGCCCGGAGTCGGAAAGAGATCACCCGCTTTGGTCAGCTGATTGATCCAATTGCGGATAAACTGCTTATAACAGCCGCCCTTCTCTGCTTGATTGAAGTGGGGCAGGTCAGCACCTGGGCTGCTTTGGTCATCTTAGCTAGGGAGTTCGCCGTTTCTGGACTCCGCATTCTGGCGGCGGCGGAAGGAAAGGTGATCCCTGCCTCCATGTGGGGTAAGGTGAAGACGGTCACCCAAATTGTGGCGGTGACCGCCTTTTTCCTAGGGATTTCCTGGGCACCATTGGTGCTATGGGTGGCAGTGCTGGCAACGATTGTCTCGGGTGTCGATTATTTCCGTAAGGCCCAAGATGTGCTGAGAAGTTCAATGGAATAACGTGCTATAATAATTAGTGTCAGTATTTTATGTACTGACCTTTTTATTTTTGTAACACAAACAAACGTTAGTAAGGGGTTGGGCATGAATTTACGAGGGTTTTCCATAAAAACAGCTCTTATATTTTTCTTCTTAGTGACCGGCTGCGGATTGGGCCTTGGTTACCTGTACCAACAGACACAGATTCTGACCCCTCTGCAGAATGAACTGGGTATGCTGCCTTCAGTTAAGGACATTCACATTGCCAAGGGAAGGACAAGCACCGAGGTTAGACTTCAAGTAGGCGGTCAGTTGCCACTCGGAACAACAATGGAACAAGTACGACGGATACTCGGGGAAACAGGGGGAGTGTACACTGTTGAACTGGTGGACAATCCAAATCAGGAGCTGCTGGATTTATACGCAAAGATAAGACTGGCAGTGGAGGAAGCGATTATGACTGGGGAGTTTTCATTATTGGAAGAGCGGATCGAGAGCCTAGCCAAGAATGGGAGCTTTGAATGGGAACTCTCCTTGGATCGAGATTATATTTACTTGGAACTCGCAATGGGTGAAAACAATGTGCAGCGTGTAATTGCTAGGGGTGCAGGCGAAGGTAGGATATCCATTCTAGAGACTGGGCAGGTGATGGCCGCT
>DGFC01000043.1:0-323 GCA_002391465.1 Firmicutes bacterium UBA3910
CGCATTGAACCTGTGGAAATTGCACAGGTCTTAGAAGTCCAGAAAGAAGAGTGAGGTGAAGTTTGTGCACCCAATAGATTATGCCATGCAGATTGAACAGGAGGGCAAGGCGTACTATTTGAAGCAGGCAAGTTTGATGGAGGATTCAGGTTTTCGGGAGGTTTTCGAAAGGCTGGCAGAGGAGGAAGAAAAACACTACCAGCTTCTGAAGCAGGTTAAGGGATCAGGTGTGTATGAAACGGTGGCCAGTACCACTGTGGAAAGGGCAAAAGAGTTCTTTGCCAACTCAGTGAAAGACCCGAACTATATAGCGATTTACGAGC
>DGFC01000043.1:572-821 GCA_002391465.1 Firmicutes bacterium UBA3910
GAACTATATAGCGATTTACGAGCAGGCAATTGCGCTTGAGGAAAAGACCCTTGATTTTTATCGGAAAATGGCCCAGGAAGCCACTTCTGAGCGGGAGCGGGAAGCATTTATGTTTCTGCAGCGGGAAGAGCAAGGGCATCGTGATCTGTTGGAGAGAACGCTGCAGTGGCTAAAGAGTCCGGAAGAACAGTATCCCTACATCTAATCTAGTGAATGGGGCCTGCCCCTCGGTTGACTGACCTAATTGGC
>DGFC01000043.1:1118-3549 GCA_002391465.1 Firmicutes bacterium UBA3910
ATCCCGGGGAGTTGAAAGACCTTTGCCTGCAGCGGGCAGGCAGGGTTAGGGAGCGGATCGCAGAATATTCCAGGTAAAGGTGGAGCTCGCCAAACACGAGGTGAAGAATGTGAAGACAAAAAGCCTTAAATTAGAGGAGTATATGCCCCGCAGTGAACTTGTGACTGAAAGGGTGAAGGTCACCAAACCTAGGTTTCCCGTGATTGATGTTCATACCCACTTTGGGTCCCTGGTTCTCGGAGAAGATTATACCGAGGGCTATGATACAGCCCGGGAAGTGGAGCGGTTCAAAGAGGCTGGCATCAAGCGGGTGGTCAACCTGGAGCTCGTATGGGGTGGCGAGCTCGACAGGCTCTTGGAGAAAATCCATCCCCATGAAGACTTTATTACTACCTTCAGTTCCGTTGATGTAACCAGGCTTGATGAGCCCGGTTTTGAAAGGTATGTCAGGCGCACATTGCAGGAGGCAAAGGGGAAGGGGGTCCGGGGCCTTAAATTTTGGAAGGACCTCAGCCTTTCCCACAGGGACAAGAGTGGAAAGTACATTGCTCTGGATGATCCTAGGCTGCAGGTGATTTGGGCAGCCGCAGCTGAATTCGGCCTGGTTGTGCTGCACCATGTGGCCGATCCTGTGGCCTTCTTTAAACCCGTTGACAGGTACAACGAAAGGTTTGAAGAACTGTCCAGGGTTCCGGAGTGGTCCTTTTACCGCCCCGGGCTTTATACCTTTGAACAGCTTATGGAACAGCAGGAAGCTATGATCAGGGACAATCCCACAACTACCTTTATCATTGCCCATGGGGGCTCTTACAGCGAAAACTTGGGCGTTGTCAGTAAGTGGCTGGACCAGTACCCGAACATGTATATTGACATCGCCGCCCGCATCAATGAGTTTGGGCGGCAGCCCTATACGGCCAGGCGCTTTTTTGAACGGCATCAGGACCGCATTTTGTTTGGCACTGACGCTGCTGCAGGCTATGCCTTCAACTATCAGCCTTATTTTGAGTTTCTGGAAACTTGGAACGAGTACTTTGACTACTCCTCATCGGGGATTCCGGGGCAGGGGCGCTGGAAAATCTACGGGATCGGCCTGGGGGATGCAGTTTTGGAGAAGATCTACTATAAGAACGCTGAGAAGCTGGGCCTGTAGAATAGGGGCAAATGCCCCTATTCTCTGAGAAGATCGCGGTAGATGCCCGGTACAGAATCAGGAATTTCTATGGCTCCTGCCGCTTTTTTGTAAAACTCAACCGGGCCGGCGCCGCCGATAACACCGTAGGCGTAGCCGAGGCCAGCCAGGCCGTGGAGACAGGCTAAGAGCAAGGCACTGCCGATTTGCCTGCCCCGATAGGCGGGGTGCACCCCGGTGGGTCCGAAATAGCATTTATAAGTAGCTTCGTAGCAGCCAAATCCTACAATCGCTTTTGTGTCCCTGTCCTGGGCTAAGAAGATGGTGCTCGGTTTGTTGGTAAAGGCGACATCAGCTTCGCTCGCCCAGCCTTCGTAGAAGTTTTCGCGAATCCAGTTTAGCACCAGGTGCTTTTCTGGAGGTATTCCCCTGCGTACGGTGATCCCTTGCTCTTCCATCAGCTGCAGGATCGGGTCGAGTTTGGGCAGGTCATAGAGCTTAACTAGCATGTCGGGCATGATTAGCTGCCTCCAGACGATTTGATTTTAGGTCAGGGGAAAGAGGATCTGCCGGCGCAGGCTGTGCGAACGGTAGGCCCCGTCCATGAGCTCAGTCAATGCCACAGCACAGTGGATATCGTAATGGTTGGGTTCACCATGCAAAATGGCTCCAATCCATTGTTCCATAGGTGTCGGCAGTGCTTTGGGCAGCTGATCAGGCTGAATCCAGCCGCTGATTTCGCCCTGGACTTCCGACGTGTTTAGGCGTACTTTCCCTTCTGGACCGCCGACAAAGAGGCTGCCCTTGGTTCCGTACAGCTCCAGGGAAAAGGGACTGCGTGCAGACAAGAACGAAGTCTCATTAATCGCTGTGGCGCCGTTTTCAAACTCAATTACGCAGACAGCATTGTCTTCTACATCCTTGCCAGTCACATGGGTAAACATAGATGAAATGCGCTGCGGTTTCCCCAGCAGCCAGGCGCTGAGATACATGCCGTGTGCGCCCAGGTCAATCATGGCCCCGCCTCCGCACTCTTCGCTGTCGTAAAAATGTTCCGGCAGCCACCCGGCGACGGTGCCGTTGTGGGCGTTGCGGATGCGCAGCAGGGAAATCTCACCAAGCCAGCCCTTTTCCACTGCTTCCTTGGCAAAGAGGTTGTGGGGCATGCTGCGATGGGGGAAGGAAATCGTGAATGTGATGCCGGCTTCCCTAATCACACCGGCAACTTCCTGGGCTTCAGCGAGGGTCGGCGTCAAAACCTTTTCGGTGAATACATGTTTGCCGGCCCGGGCAGCGTCAATG
>DGFC01000043.1:3613-11684 GCA_002391465.1 Firmicutes bacterium UBA3910
CCTCGCGGTGGAGGTTGGTTGGAGTATTAATCACAACGCCGTCAATTTCCGGGTCTGAGAGTACCGTGGACAGATCTGCCTGAAACGGGACACCGAGCTCCTGGGCGAACTTCTCGCCCCGGGCTGGTTCATTGTCCCATACTAGGGCGATCTCTGTTTCTGGATGGGCCCTGAGCTGGGCAGCATAATCAGGAGCATGGACATGCCAGGCGCCTAGCATGGCGATTTTGAGCATAATAATCCCCTCATTTCCTATTAGATATATGTTAATCCTTCTGCAGCGGGCAGTTTTTTCCTGCGTAAGAAAGGGGGAAGGGGAAACGGGCTGACACAAGAAAAACCCCAAACAGAGGAGGGCTCTGTTTGGGATGGGGAGGATTACATTCTCAGGGGATCGTCAATTAGCGTAGCGAAGACAAATTGGTGTACATGGCCGCGGTTGAGGGTAGTAATGCCGGACATGGCATGGACGTGCCTGCCGTTGCCAACCGGGATCGAGAGCCCGGTAACTCCTGCCACTTCATGCAGGTGCAGGCTGGTAAAATCAGTGTCGGCCTGGAAAACATGAATGTGGTCATCGCCGACAGGAATGACTTCGCTGGTCATGCCCGAAAAGCGGTGGTTGTGAGGAATTTCCTCGAAGATCATGGTGCTGCCCTGCACTTCGTGGACATGGGTCTGGGTGGATACAACATTCTGTTGCGGAGTAAGATTGTTGCCTATCAGGTTAATCCCTCCCTTGCCTATACTTTGCGGGGGAGGGACAGTCCCTCACACAATTTGACGAAAACAGGAATCCTATCTTGCACAGCGTCGTGAAAAGAGGTCTTCCTGGGCAGGCGGCGAAGACAAAAGGAGATTATATCAAGTGGAGGCCAGTTAGATGTACAGTTTTACTAACGATTACAGTGAAGGGGCACACCCCCGAATCCTGAATGCATTGCTTGAGACAAATCTAGAGCAGGCTGCAGGTTACGGCCTGGACCAGTTTACGTTGGAAGCAGCTGAGCTGATCAAAAGGAAAATAGGGCGGAAGGATGTGGACATCCACCTGATACCGGGAGGAACCCAGACCAACCTTATTGCCATTTCGGCCTTCCTTAGGCCCCATGAGGCAGTGATTGCACCTCTCACCGGCCACGTTGAAGTGCATGAGACAGGTGCCATTGAGGCGACAGGGCATAAGATCATCACGAAGGAAGGAATTGAGGGCAAGCTGACGCCGGCCGATGTAAAAGAAGCTGTGGAGTATCATGCAGACGAACATATGGTCAAGCCTAAGCTGGTTTATATCTCAAATTCCACAGAAGTGGGCTCGATTTACAGCAAGGCAGAACTTGCAGCTTTGAGCAACGTCTGCCGGGAACATAACCTCCTGCTGTTTATGGACGGGGCCAGGCTGGGTTCAGCTCTGACCTCAGACAAGAACGACTTGACTCTGGAAGAGATAGCTAACCTGGTTGATGCCTTTTATATTGGCGGAACCAAGAACGGCGCCTTGATCGGAGAGGCGCTCGTGATCATAACCGAAAGCCTGAAGGAAGACTTCCGCTATCATATCAAGCAAAAGGGCGCTCTGCTGGCTAAGGGGCGCTTATTGGGAATTCAGTTCCGGGAGCTCTTCCGTGACAATTTGTTCTTCGAGCTGGCAGAACATGCCAACCGAATGGCGGGGAAAATCCAGGACGCCCTGATTGAGCTCGGCTGCCCGCTTTTGCTCCATTCCCCGTCCAATCAGCTCTTTCCCATAATGCCGAACGAGGTTATCGCGGAGTTGGCAAAGAACTACTCCTTTGAGGTGCAAAGAAAAGTGGATGAAGACCGTTCGCTGATTCGCCTGGTTACATCCTGGGCAACCAAGGAAAGCGCTGTGGAGGAGTTTATTGCAGAGTTGAGTAGGCTTATGTAAGAATATTGGGGGTCTATGCTATGTACCGGATTCTCATTGTGGAGGATGACCCGATCATCGCCAAGACGATGGAAAAACATATTGCCAGCTGGGGTTATGAAGTGGCGTGCGTGACTGATTTCAGCGATGTCTTGTCTGAGTTTGCAGCCTTCGATCCCCAGCTTGTTTTGCTCGACATTTCCCTCCCCTTCTTCAATGGCTACCATTGGTGCAATGAAATCCGCAAACTCTCTAAAGTCCCGATTATCTTCATCTCATCCGCATCAGATAACATGAACATTGTGATGGCCATGAACATGGGCGGAGATGACTTTCTGGCCAAACCCTTCGATCTGTCTGTCCTAACAGCCAAGGTTCAGGCGCTGCTGCGCCGCACCTATGACTTCGCCGGACAGACCAATCTCCTGGAACACCGGGGGGCAATTCTCAACACCAGCGATGCGACTTTGACCTTCCAGGGCGACCGGCTTGAACTTACCCGCAATGAGTATAAAATCCTCAAGATGCTGATGGAAAACAAGGGGAAAGTGGTTTCCCGGGAATCACTGATGGTGATGCTCTGGGAAACAGACAGCTATGTAGATGACAACACGCTTACAGTCAATGTCACTAGATTGCGGCGCAAGCTGGAAGCCCTAGGTTTAACAGATTTTATCGCCACAAAAAAAGGTATGGGGTATGAGGTGAAATGAGCAGAGTACAGACAGTAAAAGCCTATTTGCAGTTTCGCTGGAATGCTCTGGTCTGTTTCGCCGTCTTTATCTTGGTTTTTGCCGCTGTCTTTTTCCTGTACGATCTGCCCTGGGAGCCTCTGTGGTACGGAGCGCTCTTATGCCTTTGGATCGGTTCTATCTTTATCGTACTTGATTTGCTGGCCTTCAGCAGGCGACGCCGGGTGCTGCAGGCTTTGAAAAAGAGCATTGCCCAGGCCCTTCCGGACCTTCCCCGGCCACAGGGCCTCCTGGAAGGAGACTACCAGGAGCTGCTCAGGCTGCTGTCGGAAGAAAAGCGCAGGGAGGCTCTTGCAGCTGAGCAGCGGCGGCGGGACCTGGTGGAGTACTACACGTTATGGGCCCACCAGATTAAAACCCCCATCGCTGCTATGCGCCTGGTGCTGCAGGCCCAGGATGATGAAGACTCAAGGGAGCTCTTGCTGGAGCTGTTTAAGATCGAGCAGTATGTGGAAATGGTGCTGCAGTACTTACGGGTGGAAAGTCCTGTTACAGACCTAGTCCTCAAGCGCCACAGCCTGGATGCCATCGTGCGGCAGGCGGTGCAGCGCTATGCCAGCTTGTTTATTCGCCAGCAGATCCGCTTGGATTATCAGGAACTGGACTGCGAAGTGCTGACCGACGAAAAGTGGCTGGTCTTTGTCATTGGTCAGGTTCTGTCCAATGCGCTTAAGTACACCAAGGCAGGGACCATTTCCATCTACCTTGAAGATCGGAAACGCAAGATCCTGGCCATCGAAGATACCGGAATTGGGATCGCCCCTGAGGATCTGCCCCGAGTCTTTGAACCGGGGTTCACAGGTTACACCGGGCGCCTGGAGAAAAAGGCCACCGGGATCGGGCTTTATTTATGCAGGAAAGTTCTCGACAAACTTTCCCACACCATTGCCATTGAATCTGAGGTGGGGAAAGGGACTAAGGTGACAATTGGCCTCGATACAGTGGATGTTTTCGATTCTTACCAGAATGTAAGGTTGGGCGGGGAAGTGTAAGCCAAAAAAATGGCAGCGCATTTCCCCCCTTTGCTATACTGGGCCTGAGATTTGGAAGGAGGTAAGCTTATGCTTCTGTTAGAGGTGAAGAATGTCAAGAAAGTATACACCACCCGTTTTGGAGGAAGCCAGGTCCAGGCTTTGACTAACGTCTCCTTCGGGGTGGAAAAGGGCGAGTATGTGGCCATTATGGGGGAATCGGGTTCAGGGAAAACAACCCTCCTGAACATCCTGGCCACCTTAGACAGGCCTACAGCGGGGGAAGTGCTGCTCAACGGTACCAGCATCCTGGGTCTTCCCCACAGGGAGATTGCAGCTTTTCGCCGGGACAATCTTGGCTTTGTCTTTCAGGATTTCAACCTGCTGGACACATTTTCCATTCAGGATAATATCCTGCTTCCCTTGGTTTTGGCGAACACTCCCTACTATGAGATGGAGAACCGTCTCAGGCCCCTCGCCAGGCAGCTGGGGATTGAGCCCATCTTAGCCAAGTATCCCTATGAAGTATCCGGCGGTGAAAAGCAGAGGACCGCCATCGCCAGGGCGCTGATCACCAGACCCCAGCTGGTTCTGGCCGACGAGCCCACCGGCGCGTTGGATTCCCGGGCCACCGACAGCCTGCTGCGCCTGTTTCGGGAGATCAATGATCAGGGGCAGACCATTCTCATGGTCACCCACAGCACCAAGGCTGCCTGTTTTGCCAAACGCGTACTGTTTATTAAGGACGGGGAGATCTTCCACCAACTCTACAAAGGATCTTTGTCGGAAGAAGAGATGTACCAGAAAATCTCCGACACCCTGACAATGATTGCAACAGGTGGTGTGCGCCGTGGGTAAGGTTTTTTATGGCAGACTCGCCTATGAAAACATCAAGAAGAACTCCCGGGTCTATGTCCCCTACATCTTAACCAGCATCGCTGCTGTGACGATGTACTATCTGATGCATTCCCTGGCAGTGAATCAGGGATTGGAGGAAATGGCCGGCGGAGCCCAGGTCCGGACCATGCTGTCCTTTGGCTTTATAGTGGTGGGAATTTTTTCTGTAATCTTTCTGCTGTATACCAACAGTTTCCTGATCAAGGGCAGAAAGAAAGAATTTGGCCTCTTTCAGGTGCTGGGCATGGAGAAAAAGCATATCGCCCGCATCATGATGTATGAAACCATTTATATCGCCCTGCTTAGCGTCGTTTCAGGCCTGACAGGGGGAGTGATCCTGTCCAGGGCCATGTTTTTGCTGCTGCCCAAGCTCTTGCGCTTTGAAGTGAGGCTGGGTTTTGAAATTTCTGCTGCTTCCATCGGTTCGGCGCTGCTGCTCTTTGCAGGCATCTACCTTGTGACCCTGCTTTGGAATCTGTGGCAGGTCCACCTGGCCAGGCCAGTTGAGCTCTTGAAGAGCGGGCAGGTGGGGGAAAGGGAACCTAAGGCGAAGTGGCTCCTCACCTCGCTGGGTCTGGCCTCCGTGGGGTCCGGCTACTACATTGCCTGGACAACCGAATCGCCCATCGCGGCCCTGGCCTTATTCTTTATGGCGGTTCTGCTGGTGATGATTGGGACTTACGCCCTGTTTACCTCAGGCAGCATCACTTTCCTGAAACTGCTGCGCAAGAGCAAAAGGTACTACTACAAGCCCAATCACTTTACAGCGCTTTCCGGCATGATCTACCGTATGAAGAAAAACGCGGTGGGGCTGGCCAATATCTGCATCCTTTCCACGATGGTCCTGGTTACCCTCTCCACGACGGTATCGCTTTATATCGGCATTGAAGATGTTCTCAGGACCCGCTACCCCAGGGAGATCATGATTTCTTCCTACGAGGTTACAGATGAGTTTGTTGATCAGTTAAACCGCAGTGTGTCTGAGGTGCTGGCCAAGCACGGGGCTGCGCCCCAAAACAGGCTGGAGTATCGCAGTCTGGTGTTTCTAGGCCGGGAGAAGGATGGGGAGTTTACTGCGGAAGTGTCAACCGTCAGCTTTCTCGACGACAACGCTCAGCTCCTTGCGTTTATCCCAGGCGAAGACTACAGCAGGATGATTGGGGAAGGTATCGACCTTAGGGAGGACGAGGTTCTAGTCTATTCGGAGGGCGCCAGTTACGGGTCTGAAACGCTAAAGCTTTTTGACCGCACATTTAGGGTGAAGGGCAGGCTCAGTGAATTCGAAGCCGCTTCGAACGAGGTAACCCTTGCCCAAAGCCACTATGTGATCGTATCAGACCTGTCGGTTCTGGCAGAGCTCTACGAGGCCCAGACCGCATCTTCTGGCAGGCGGTCGGAGATCAGCCACTTCCTCGGCTTTGATCTGCCTGAGGATGCAGACACCGCCGCAGTTTACCGGGATATTCGTTCCAACCTCCCCGGCGGCGCCTCCTTCAGCCATGTGGAGTCCGTTGATGCAGTCAAGGATGAGTTTTACACTCTCTACGGGAGCCTGTTCTTCCTAGGGCTGTTCCTGGGTACACTGTTCATCATGGGAACTGTGCTGATCATCTACTACAAACAGGTGACAGAAGGCCATGAAGACAAAGAACGCTTCGAGATCATGCAGAAAGTGGGCATGGGCCTGGAAGAAGTGAAAAAATCGATTCGCAGCCAAGTGCTGACTGTGTTCTTCCTGCCCCTGATTACTGCCGTGATCCATGTCGCTGCAGCCTTCAGGTTCATTACCAAGCTTTTGGCCGTCTTCAACCTGACCAACATCGCCCTGTTCTCCTGGTGCACATTAGGTACGGCGCTGGTTTTTGCCCTCTTCTATGCCTTTGTGTATGCCATAACTGCCAGGGTGTACTACAGAATTGTCACTGAGGGGCAGTCCGTCACACAATTTGGCCGCCCACATAGGTTGCCGTCACTTTCATAGTGAGCAGGCGATCCGGATCCACCTGAGTTATATCTTCCGGCAGTACGGTGAAGTCTGCCAGTTTACCTGCACTTAAGGAGCCCTTTATGCCTTCCTCATGGGCCGCATAGGCTGAGCCCGCAGTGAAGAGGGCGAGGGCTTCTTTTGCTGTCAGGCGCTCCTCAGGGTGCCAGCCTTCCTCGGGATAGCCGCTTTGGTCCCGGCGGGTGATAGCCGCGTGCATGCCCCAGAGCGGGTTACAGGGTTCCACCGGGCTGTCGGAGCCGCCGGCGGTAGGAACGCCAAGTCTAGCCATGGTTTTCCAGGCGTAGGAGAACTCGGCCAGCTCTCTGCCGACCCGGGCTTCGACAAAATGCAGGTCAGTAGGGACAAAAATTGGCTGAATATCGCAGACGATACCCAGTTTGGCCATACGCTCCAGCTGATCGCGGCGGGTGATTTGGGCATGGATGATCCGCGGGCGGGCAGTCCAGTCTTTTTGGGCACGCTTTGCCTTCTCGCAGCTGTCCATTACCATGTCTATGGCCCGATCGCCAATGGCATGGACAGCAACCTGCAGGTTGGCCTCTGCCGCGATGGCAACCAGTTCATCCAGCTCCTCCTGGGCAAAGATGGGCAGGCCGGAAGTGGCAGGATCATCTGCATAGGGCCGGGTGAGGGCGGCTGTGCGTCCGCCCAGGGAACCGTCGGTGTAAAGCTTTAAAGGTCCCAATGTTACCTTGCCGCCCAAGGTGGGATGGGCCTTCCGCAGCTCTAAATAGGCCCGCAGTTCCTCCGGCGTCGGCATTGTAGCCTGCAGTTCCACCCTGATGGGCAGCTCACCGGCTTCCGCCAATTGGGCATAGGCCTCCAGACGGTTGATCAACGTGCGGGTTCCATGCAGGTCATTGCTTTGTACAGTTGTCAGCCCCAAGGAGGCAGCCAGGCGGCTGGCGCTCCGGATCGCCCGTTTCAAGTCCTCAACGGTGGGGGAAGGGATGTTACGCCTCACCAGGTCAATGGCATTTTCCCGCAAGATTCCGGTAGGTTCTCCAGTCTCCAAAGCACGATCTACGCTCCCCCCTGGAGGATCATCGGTGTTCGTATTAATTTCCGCCAGTTCCAGGGCTTTGGAGTTTACCGCGCAAATGTGACCGCAGACTCGGGTGAAAAACACAGGCAGATCCCGGGAAATTCTGTCCAGATCCTCCTTGGCAGGCAGTTCCTTTTCTGCAAAAGTCTCCTCATTGAAACCGCGGCCAATGATCCAGGCGCGGTCTTGGTTCTGGCGAAGATACTCTTGGCCCAGGCGAACCAGATCGGAAACAGAACGTGCTTTGCTTAAGTCTACACCGTCCATGCCCTGGCCCAAGTTGATCAGGTGCATATGACTGTCGTTAAAACCAGGCACTGCCACCTGGCCGCCTAGGTCATGGACTTCTGCCCACCTGCCGGCAATGGCCTTGAGTTCTTCATAGCTGCCTACAGCGAGAATTCTGTCCCCCGCCACGGCCATAGCTTCCGCTTCCGGAACTCTCTCGTCTAGCGTGATAAACTTGCCATTGTAAAAGATACGTATGAGCCCTGTCTCTTATACACATCT
>DGFC01000096.1 GCA_002391465.1 Firmicutes bacterium UBA3910
CCTGCCTCTCCTGTAGTTGGGGATGGTTGGCGACAATCTGGTCAAAGAGACGGGAAGGCAGCCCGGTGCTGGCCCGGAGCGTTTCCTTATTCGGTCCCGGCGCTAATGGCTGCTCCCGATGGAACTCTTCCACCGTGTTGAGCAGGTACTCCTCCACCTTTTTCAGCTGAGTCGGGGCAAGGATGAAATCTCCCAGCACGGCCAAATCCGGATGGAGTTTATAACCCTGCTTGCGAAATTCGTCCACTGTCCAATACGTTCTATCGGCTGCAGCCAAAAGGCCACGTTCCTCTTCTGAGGCCTGATGTTTAGCCGCTAGGAGAGAGAGGTCTAGAAAGCTTTCCGGCTGTTCGAAGGGGAAGAGATGCTGTCTGCGCTTTGGCCCAACCAAACGCATTTTTCTGCCCCTGACTGGTATGCCTGCTTCAACAAACATGCCGCCGCCCAGGGTGTCCTGGAGCTCACTGTGGCGCAGGACGAAGCGATCAAGGAAACTGAAATGGGCTGGCTCCTCCATTTCCAGCTGTACGTAACCGCCTTCCCCTGGCCGGAGCACGTCAGCCCCTAAAACGCGCACCTGGGCCAGTGTTTCCAGTGTTCCAACATACATCTTCACCTGTTGGCCTGTTTTTAGAGGAGCTGGGGCGCTGGAAAGCATCTGCACATGGGCGTTGATGAGGGAAAAATAAGGCCGCTGACCGGGCAGGGCAAGATACATGCCCCTGGCAAGCTGGTCCGTTTCAACGCCACTTAAATTCACCGCCAGTCTCGAGCGGGGTACACCCCTTTCCACTGTCTCAGTTTGGGATTGGAGACCCCGAATGCGAGCGGTGCGGTCAATTGGCTTAATTTCCACTTCCATGCCTACCGTTAGATAACCGTCCACTAAAGTGCCCGTCACAACCGTTCCTGAGCCTTTGATTGTAAAAACGCGGTCGATCCACAGCAGGGGATTGTCATCCCGTTCTGGGTCAGGAATGGCCGCGATTATTTCGTTCATCGCGTCGCGCAGTTTATCCATATTCTGACCGGTGACAGCGGATACGGGAATAATGGGGAAACCTTCTAACGATGTACCTTTCAGGTTTTCTTCCACTTCCCCTTGGACCAGTTCCAGCCAATCAGGCTCAACCATGTCCGCTTTGGTTATGGCGACCAGGCCGTGTTTCACGCCGTAGAGGTGGAGAATATCGGCGTGTTCCTGGGTTTGGGGCATCCACCCGTCATCGGCGGCTACCACCAACAGGACAAAATCGACCATCCCCACTCCCGCCAGCATGTTTTTAACCAAGCGGTGGTGGCCGGGTACATCAACTACTCCCACGTTGCCGTTGGGCAGGGAAAACCAAGCAAAGCCCAAGTCCACTGTCATACCCCGGGTCTGCTCTTCCTGGAGCCGGTCCGGGTTGATGCCAGTTAAGGCGGTTATCAATGTGCTTTTGCCGTGATCGATATGGCCGGCAGTGCCGAGGATGTACACTAGGAGATCCCTCCCCTCAAGATAGCCACGACTTCCCTGTCCTGTTCAGGCAGTACAGTGCGGGGATCGAGCCAAACCTTGTCCTGGACGATGCGGCCCATAACAGCTGGGCTGCTCAGCCTGAGCCAATCGTAAATTCTCTGAGCCGAATAAGTAGCGCTCGTAAGGACCAGTGCCCAGGAAGGTATTGTCTCGCCTGGGAGCGACCCGCCGCCCATGGTGGAGAAGGTGGGTAGTACTTTTCCCTCAAGCTCCGGACCTAATTCAGCGAGCCAACCTTCGGCGCGAGCTTTAATTTCCTCCGCGGGCATCTGGGTCATGGCCCAAAGGGGCAGTTTGTCAAGGTCGTTGTTGAGATATTGCTCTAAGACCGCTTCCAGGGCCAGCAGGGAGAGCTTATCTATCCGCATAGCCCTCAGCAGCGGTTCCCTTTTTATTACTTCAATCAAATCCCTCCGGCCCGTGATGATCCCGGCTTGGGCACCGCCTAGCAGTTTATCGCCGCTGTAGGTAACGATGTGGCTGTGCTTAAGGGCGGTAGTCACCAGGGGTTCGGGGAAGGGAGGAAAGGCTCCACTGCCGATATCCTCCAAAAGGAGAAGCCCGTTTTCTGCCGCCAGTTGGGCAAGTTCAGCCCTGGGCACCGTTTCGGTAAAGCCGATAATGCTGTAATTACTGGGGTGGACCAACAGGATCGCCTTGGTCCTTTCTGTGATCGCTTGGGCGTAGTCGCTCAACCGTGTGCGGTTGGTTGTGCCCACTTCTTTCAGAATACAACCGCTTGCTGCAATCACCTCGGGGATTCTAAACCCTCCACCTATTTCCACCAGTTGGCCCCGGGACACAATCACTTCCGCGTCGGCAGCCAGAGCTTTTAAAGTTACGAGCACAGCCGCCGCGTTGTTGTTGACAACAACAGTGTCAACATCCCTTTCCGCCGAGCCTGCGAGCAGATTGAAGAGCCCCGCCACATTGGTGTAGCGGCTGCCCCGCTCACCCGTTACCAGGTCCAGTTCTAGGTTAAAATAGCGGGAGCCGAGCTTTCTGAGGCGCTCTAACGCCACTTCTGGTAGGGGAGCACGGCCTAAGTTGGTGTGCAGGAGCACTCCGGTGGCGTTGATCCTGTCTCTTATACACATCT
>DGFC01000178.1 GCA_002391465.1 Firmicutes bacterium UBA3910
AGATGTGTATAAGAGACAGATCCTGCAGCTGCTTTGGCCTAGTTAAAAGGGAACTCCCCCGGCAGCTGGTTATTGCCGCAGGGGGAGTGTATAATAAACTGGATAGAATACGAAGGGAGCGAGTGGAAATGGACAGAAACAAGCAAGCTGCCCGGGTATCATGGGTCACGCTCGCAGGTAATCTGATCCTGACCGGTCTCAAACTAGTAATTGGCCTGGCCACGGGCAGTTTGGTCGTTCTATCCGATGCAGTCCATTCCGCCTCTGATTCCCTTTCCACCATCCTCGTTATTTTCGGCCTCTACATAGCCCGGCAGCCGCCCGATGAAAAACATCCCTACGGCCACAGCCGGGCTGAAACGATCGTAGCCAAGATTATTGCCCTCACTCTGATCTTCATCGGCCTTAATTTCGCCTATTCAGCGGTGAGGGTGATCTGGTTGGGGGATCACACCATCCCGGGCGTAAGTGCCCTCTGGATCTCGATTATCAGTGTTGTGAGCAAAGAAATTATGTACCGTTATACAGTAAAAACGGCAGACAAACTGGACAGTCCGGCTCTCAAGGCCGATGCCTGGCACCATCGTTCCGATGCCCTGTCCTCAGTCGCCGCCGTGCTTGGTGTATTCGCTGCCCGCCTGGGCTATCCCATCTTCGATCCCCTCATGGCCATTGTGGTCGCGGCCATCATCGTCAAGGTTGGCTGGAATATGGTGTTTGTGGTAATTGACGAGCTGATGGATGCCCAAGTGGATACTGAAACTGTGGGCGAAATTGAGAAAATAATCCTCGGCGTAAGTGAAGTGTGCACTTTAGCCGATCTTAAGGTTCATAAATACGGGGCGGAGCACCACGTCCATTTTACTATCACCGTGCCCCCCGAATTGACTGTGGTGGAATGCCATGCCCTCTCTCACAAAATCAAGGAAAGGATTAGGCAGGAATTCGCTTCAGTCAGCCATGTTGATATGCACATTGAACCCGATCACTTTCCCGAGTCCGATTAACCCTGCAGTTTCCGCTGCTGGCGGATGTACTTAAAGAGAGAGATGATCGTCTTGGCATCGTTGATAGTACCGTTGTCGATCATTTCCTCCACATCTTCCAGGGGAATCCAGCGTACCCGAATATCCCCTTCATCGGCAGGTAGATCCTGCTCCCCTTTGGACAAACCGCTGGCGAAAAAGAGATGGAGTATCTCGTTGGTGTAGCCGGGGGTAGGATAAATGTGCCCCATTTCCTCCCACTCTTCTGCTGTATAACCTGTTTCTTCTTTTAGTTCCCTCTGGGCGCAGTGCAGGGGCGACTCGTTTAAGTCGATTGTCCCAGCAGGCAGTTCCAGCATGTTCCGTCCCGCAGCCGGTCTGTACTGCTCCACCATTAACACGCGGCCGTCCTTCACTACCAAGGCTGCTGCAGCCCCGGGGTGATCCACCATTTTAAACTGCATAACGCGGCCGCCTACCCATACTTCCTTCGTTACAAATCTAAACATAACATCACCTCTGTAATCTAATTCTGAGCACAAAAGAAGACTCCTTTTTCTCTCCAGTGTATTTTCAGTATACCACAAGCAGATGATGGGGAATAAAAGGTGTTACCTTTTGGTATGCTATAACCGATTTTAACGGGAGGTGAACCCAGCTTGACTATTGCCGATCTCTTTTACCCCACCTTTGTCCTCTTGTTGGCCGGTTTTGTTTTCCTGACGATACCAAGGCGCTCTCTCCGTCCCCTCTTTCCCTACGGCGTTGTCCTGGGTGGACTGGGAGAAGCAGTTTATGTTGTCCTTTTCCATTTTGCCACTGAAATCGTCAGTTTCCAAGATGTGGCAGTCTGGCAGAGCGGCGGACATCGCTTTCTTTCCGGTGCAGCCTGGATTTTGATCATCATGATCTACCTCTATTTTTGGCCCCAGACCAGCCGCTATTTGAGCTACGCCTATTACTTTGCCTGGGCTGTACTGGCTACCGGATTCAGCCAGGTTGTCAGTAGTATTGAGGTGTTCCGTCACGTTGATTGGTTCTACCCCCTCCCCATGCTCATCTCCTACTTGCTTTGGTTTGCCCTGGCCGCCTGGGCAGCCAAGCCGTGGCACTCCCGCTTTTAACATTTCTTTGATATAATAAAAACAAAAGCAGGTTTCTTCTTAACAAAAGGGAGGAACCCCCTCCCCCTTTGCAGAAGTTTAAGACGTATTCCCTCTTCACCTGCAACCTTCTCCCTTGTGGAAACAAACTGCATATGCTGAATATGGAATCGCCCCCTAATTGTTCTTCCCTGCCTGCGAATCCCTTTATATGGCAGGGCAAATTCGAACAGTAAGGAGAGTCCCATGACGATAATCAACGAGTTTATCGAGGATTACAAACGGCGAGTGGACCTTTACGAGAAGTTGGCCCAGATCTGTGCCAACCAATGCGAGCGGGAGCTGAAGCGGCGGGGTATCCGGGCTTTAGTCACCTACCGGGCCAAAAGGCCTGATAGCTTAGAAAGCAAAGCCCGCAGCCGTGCCAAGGACAGGGAGTACCGCACCATCGCCGACATTTACGAGGACATAGTTGACTTAGCTGGTGTGCGCATCGCCCTCTTCTTCCCCGGTGATCAAGACGAAGTGGATGCCATGATCCACAAGCATTTTGTGGTGGAGCGCACAAAAGAATTTCCCGAAGAACAGACGCCCCGAATCAAATATTCCCAGCGCTTTTCCGGCTACGCAGCCCGCCATTACCGCCTGCGGGTCAAGGGATGCTGCCCCGAGCTTGACGTCGGGATTCCTAAACAGTGCGTGGAGCTGCAGGTAGGCTCGGTCCTGATGCATGCCTGGGCCGAAGTGGAACATGACTTAGTTTACAAATCCACTTCGGGTAGATTATCGCAGGAAGAATACGCCATTTTAGACGAGCTGAATGGTCTGATGCACGCAGGCGAAGTTGCCCTGCAGCGGCTGCAGGAGGCAGTCAAAAAACGCATCAACCTGGAACTTCAGCCCTTTGCCAATCATTACGAGTTGGCATCTTTCCTTTACGATTATGTACGCATGACCTGCCCCGAGGCCAAACTCAAGCCGGGTATTGGCCGCACCGATATTCTCTTTCAATTTCTCCACGACGCCAATCTGCACGCGGTGCCTCACTTGGAGCCCGTTTTGGCTAGGTGCAGTTTTGATGACAGCTCTCCGCCCCTCACCCAGCAGATCACGGACCAGATCCTCCTTGCCAATCCCGCTTATTACAAGCTCTACAACGAAGCACGAATCAAGGTAGCCCGGGTTGATCCCTTCGGCTCCCCGGATGAAACGCGCTCTTTCTTTGGGAAAAACGGTAAGGTGGATTGGTTCATGCAGCGCTGGATTCAGGCAGAGGAAATGCTCGAACCGGTTTTCACCGAAGCCGCCCCTAACGGTAGGGTGAGCGGAGAACTGGCACTGGCAAAGAGGCTGCGGGATCAAATCCTCTACGGGAAAAAATGGCCCCAGCCGGAAGAACTGGAGGAGGCAGGTGATTTCCTCGGTCACCTGATCTGTACCGGCTTAACTGGTCGACTGAACGGTTTGCCCGAGCACGGGGAAACAGCTTCCCGGGAGGTGTGACCTGGGCTCGTCATTTAGCAATAACTTGACCAAAACAACACATTAATTTAAATAGGAGAACTCCCCCTATTGTTGAAGTCAGTAGTGGAGGGCAGTTCCGTCCATCCACGATTTTATCAGCATTATTACCATTTTCACAATAGGAGGAGTTTGGATGAACGTATATGAAAAGGCTCTGGAGCAGCACAAGCAGTGGCGGGGTAAAGTGGGCATCTTTAGTAAAGCGCCTGTTAAGAACGTGGACGATCTCAGTGTAGCCTATTCGCCTGGCGTGGCCGAACCCTGCCGAGAAATTGCCAGTAACCCTGACAACGTTTGGAATTATACTTGGAAGAGTAATACGATTGCGATTGTGTCAGATGGTTCGGCGGTTTTGGGCTTGGGTAACATCGGAGCCGCTGCTGCACTGCCCGTTATGGAGGGTAAAGCGGTATTGTTTAAGGAGTTTGCCAACGTAGACGCCGTACCCCTCTGCATTAACACCCAAGATGTGAACGAGATTGTCCAGTTTGTCAAGCAACTGGAGCCCACCTTTGCCGGCGTCAATCTGGAGGACATCTCCTCCCCCCGCTGCTTTGAAATTGAAGAACGCCTGAAGGCAGAAACGGATATGTTCATCTTCCACGACGATCAGCACGGTACAGCCGTTGTGACGCTGGCCGGTTTGATCAATGCGCTCAAGGTTGTGGAAAAGGATAAGGACTGCGTCATTGTGGTAAACGGTATTGGTGCAGCGGGCGCTGCCATTGTCTATCTACTCCTTGAGGATGGTTATACAAACATCCGGGCCTGCGGTAGACAGGGCCGTCTCATTCCCGGCAGCTTAACCAACAACAACATTCAGGAAAAGGTTGCACAGCTTACTAACCCCGCTGGAATTGAGCAAAACCTAGCGGAAGCTCTAACCGGGGCAGACGTATTCATTGGGGTATCGGGAGCCAATATCGTTTCAGCCGAAATGGTACAGGCCATGAATGACAAACCGATTATTATGGCTCTGGCCAACCCCGAACCGGAAATCGCACCTGAATTGGCCCTTGAGGCGGGAGCTGCTGTAGTTGCCACCGGACGTTCTGATTATCCCAACCAAATCAATAATGTGCTGGGCTTCCCTGGTATTTTCCGGGGCGCCTTAGACGTACATGCCAGTGATATTAACACCGAAATGAAAATTGCCGCGGCCTACGCAATTGCCAGCCTGGTGGAGGAGCCGAGGGCAGATTACATTATCCCTTCGCCCTTCGATCCCCGTGTAGCTGAAACGGTGGCCAAGGCTGTAGCAGACACGGCGCGCAAAACGGGAGTAGCTAGGGAGGTATAAAACGGTGGGGTGTCAATTCGATCAGTTTATCGATCGGCGTAACACCCAGTCCCAAAAATGGGATGGGGTGCTGGAGATGTTTGGGGAGGAAAACCTGATCCCCATGTGGATCGCGGACATGGACTTCCGTCCGCCCCAAGAAGTGGTGGAAGCGGTGACAAAGCGAGCCGCCCATGGGATCTACGGCTACGTCTGCAGGCCAAAGGATTACGTAGATGTAATCCGTAAATGGCTGCGGGAGCGGCATGGGTGGGAGATTGAACCGGAATGGCTCACCCACAGCCCAGGTGTTGTACCGGGCCTGGCCCTTGCCATCTGGTCCCTAACCGAACCGGGCGATAAGATCGTAATCCAGCCCCCTGTCTATCCACCCTTTGCCAGGGTGATCACAATCAACGACCGCGAAAAGGTGGAAAACCCCCTCATATTTAAGGACGGCAGGTTCACCATGGACTTTGAGGATTTGGAGAAGCACTTCCAGGCAGGTGCGAAAGTGCTCATGCTCTGCAGTCCCCACAACCCGGTAGGTAGGGTATGGGACGAAGGAGAACTCAAGCAGCTGCAGGATTTGGTGGTGAAATACGATGTGACTGTGTTGTCCGATGAGATCTGGGCCGACTTGGTTTTACCCGGTTTCCGCCATCGCCCGGTTGCATCCATTTCCGAGGAAATGTCCCAGCGCACCCTGACCTTTATGGCTCCGAGCAAAACCTTTAACATTGCTGGACTTTATATTTCCAACATCATTATCCCAAACGCAGAGCTGCGGGAGAAATTCTGCGGCCAGCTGCAGCGGCTCAACCTCACCCATATCAACCTTTTCGGTATGGTGGCCAGCGATGCTGCCTACCGCTGCGGCGCAGACTGGCTCGATCAACTCCTAGACTACCTTACGGATAATGTGGAGTACGTCTGTCAAGAACTGCCTAGGATTACAGACAAAATCAAGGTAGTTAGGTCTGAGGGTACCTATGTCCTCTGGCTCGACTGTCGAGGCCTAGGTCTGCCCGCGGAAGAACTGAATCAGTTCTTTATCGATGAAGCGGGAATTGTGTTTAACGATGGACTCGCCTTCGGCGAGTCGGGACGGGGTTACCAGCGCATGAACATCGGCTGTCCCCGGTCCATAATAAAAGAAGCCCTGACCCGTTTAGCCAAGGCTCTAAAGTAAAGGTATAAGTGCCGGACAAATCCGGCACTTTTTTTCTCCCTATTCCCCTTCGTATAACCCAAGTGTCCTAGAAACGCCGAGGACAAAGATGATGCCTGCACCCGGCTCAGAGAGCCGCAGCTGCTTATCAATGGCGTCTGTAATGGCCTCTGTCATTTCCTGTTTGGTCAGGATAAGCACAATGTCCTTTTCGGGCTCGATGGCAATATTAAAAAGCTTGGCCTTTTCCTCCGTGCCCGAACCCCGGCCGTGGATAACTGTGCCGCCGGTAGAACCCGCAGACTCGGCCGCTTCTAACACGTCCACAGCCTTGCCCTTGTCCACAATAACGAAAATCGCTTCGTAACCCATCTTATTCACGCCTTTCGGACTTTCCTCCCCTTGTGTCTGCCTCGCCTGTGCCGCCCTGAGCTGTTTCAGGGGTATTGAAAAGGCGATTCCGGTTCGCGGTTTATGCAGGTTGAATTTTTCATCCAGCCTGCCGTATAGGTTTTCCTCCGCCGCCTCAGTGGCAGCCACCGCCACTAAAATTTCCTTTCGCACTTCATGGGCACCGAGAAATTGGAGCAGGCGATTGGCCACTGTCCCCCTGCCCAAGAAAATCGTTTGGCCCAGTGCTCCCGCCTTTTTTGCCGCCTTCAATGCATCGGTACCCTGGCCAAAATCAAGGATACAGCATACTACAACCAACTCACTCAACTCCTTCAGGGTTCTCTTGGACCAGTGCTTCCTCCATCAGTAAAGCCTGCTGTTTCTCTTCTTTACGCCTGAAGACGACGCCTAAGATCTGCAGGGCAACCAAGGGCACCATGGCTACCATGGCGATCACCCCAAAACCTTCACTCATCACATCGGCCCCTGGAATAACATGGGCAGCACCTTGGGCGAACGCCAAGACAAAGGTGGCGGTCATGGGGCCCGAGGCAACACCGCCCGAGTCATAAGCGATACCTACAAAAATGGGCGGTACTCGGTAAGAAAGGACTGCGGCCAGGGCAAAGCCAGGCAGCAGAAGGTGCCAAAGCTCAAGTTTGCTGCTTAGAATGCGGATCATGGAAAGGGAAACTGCACAGGCGATGCCTATGGACAGGACCACCATAATCACCCTACGCTTAATATGTCCCGCCGTTACATCCTCGATCTGTTCCGTGAGAACATATACAGCAGGTTCGGCCAGCACCACTACCATACCCAAGAGAAAACCCACAACTGGCAGGAGCATGGGGTGGAACTCAGCTATACCCACACCCATTGTTCTGCCCACATCCATGAAGCCCGCGTTCACACCCACCAAGAACAGGGTTAAGCCGATCAGGGTATAAAAGAGCCCCTTCAGGATAGAATTTCGGGTCCGCTTGTGCAGTTTGAACTTCAGTTTGTCGAAAACGAGAAAGAGGACACCGAGAGGTAGGATCGTAAGAACCGAATCTCGGAAAAAGACGGGCAGAGCCCGGAAGTAGGGGCCAAACACCCCCACAGCAGCTATTGGCGGCTCGAGTGTGCCCTCAATTCCCCCCAGCCTTTTTATTATGCTGGTAATCATAATGGCAAAGATTGGACCCACCGAGGCTAAACCAACCAGGCCGAAACTATCTTCTTCGGCTTTGGCTCCTCCCTTCAGCTGCGCAACACCGTAGCCAAGGGCCAGAAGGAATGGGGTGGTCATGGCACCAGTTGTTGCCCCGGAGGCATCAACCGAGATGGCCAGAAACTCGGGGGACGTTTTTAGAGCCAAGAGGAATACAAGGAAATAGAACAGTGAAAAAAGGCGGTTGAGGGGGAACTCGATCAAGATCCGCGCCAGGCCGATACTTACCATAATCCCTACCCCGAGTGAAACCACAATTAGGACTAAGATTCCCGGTACAATGCCGCCGGACGCAATATTAACTTGTTGGGCCAAAATCTGCAGGTCCGGTTCAGCCACCGTAATCAAAAAGCCGGTAATAAACCCTACCGTACCCACAATCCACATACGGTTGCTCTTGGCCACGGCCTCCCCCAGCAGATTCCCTAGGGGGGTGATACCAAGTTGGGCACCGAAAAGAAATATGGCCAGTCCAATGGTGACAGAGAACGCCCCCAGCACAAAACGCCACATGGCAACCTTCTCCACCGGCACTATGGTGAAGTGCAGGAGCAGCACGACTGCGGTGACGCCCAGCACTGATAGGGATACTTCTTTGAGTTTCTGCAGTAGTATATTCACATGATCCCCCCAAAAACTGTCTCTTGAATATTTCGCCCTTTTCCAGCAACTTCCTTTATAGAATTTCCCATTTCGCCTTTTTTTGGCGGCAGGATTCTGTTGGCTCTGGCTGGAATTTTTATGGTATTGATAGAAAATCACTGCACTACTACTAACCAGTTTACTGTTGAGGGGGACGGGTTATGAAGACATTGGGGATTTGGCGTACAATCCTTATTTTTTTGTTGTTATTGAGTATAACGGCCACCGCCGCGGCCCAGGATAGGCCAACTATCGCCTTGGTTTTGGGGGGCGGTTCTGCCAGGGGTTTCAGCCATATTGGCCTTATCCGAGTTTTGGAGGAACACGGGATCCCCATTGACATGGTGGTGGGTACCAGCATGGGCAGCATCATTGCCGGGTTATACGCAGCGGGCTATTCGGCAGACAATTTAACCTACATTGTCACTGCCCTTGACACCGCTTCGTTGTTGGATATACCTGTCCCCTTTAGGGGCGGCGTGGTTGATACAACCGGCCTTCTCCATTTTCTCAATATCCTCCTAGAGGGTAAGGAGTATTCCCAGCTGCCCATTCCCTTTTACTCCGTAATTGTGGAGTTGTCCACCGGAGAAGAGTTGGCTCTGCACGAGGGTAAGGTAAGCACGGGCATCTTGGCGAGCATGTCCATTCCCGGTATGTTTCCCCCGGTGGAGATAGACGGGAAATACTATGTGGACGGCGGGCTGAAAAACAAGGTTCCCGCTAATGTGGCGGCCGATCTCAATGCAGATGTGATTATTGCTGTTTCCATTACCCAGGAAGAAGAAGATCCCAACTACGCCAGCATCATGGATAACCTCCGTCTCTCCCTCAGCGCCCTGTTGGAGGGTTATTCAGCCATGAACGCCGCCGCGGCGGACATTATGATCGAACCCGATGTGAAGCTCGATTCTTCCTACGACTACCTCAGGGCAGATTATTTCATCGCCCAAGGCTACAAGGCAGGTTTGGCTTACATCGATGAAATCAAAGCCTTTATTTTGGAAAAGGATCCGGACTTTGAGTTTATCCCCTACCAACAGCCCGGCTTAGATACAGCCGAACTGAATCAAATTGTGCGGGAAGCGGAAAAAAGTGCAGCCAATCTGCCCGGTCGGTTCAGGTTGCTGCCCGAAGCCCAGTTTGACAATGATTACAGCTTTCCGAAAATCGGCTTTAAACTGACCAACGGGTTTTTGGGCTGGGCCGGCGCAGGTTATCGCTATGGTTATAACAACGACGAAGGTGGACACGAAATCTTCGTGGACTGGGGCAAACCCACAATCGGCGAGTTGGAAGTATATGTCCGCAAGAGCCCAAACCGGGATAAACCTACCTTTGGCGTCAATGTGGCTGGGCCTAAAACTAAGAAGCTGGAGTTAAGCGCCACCTACGTCTCCCAAGGTCCCAAGGCCTGGCAATTTTCCGCCAGCAGAAGTTCGCTGGTCAACTTGCCCCGCACGGTAGGAAGTTTAGCAGTACGCCTGACCGGCTTGCGATCGAACGGAGAAGAAGTGCCCGCGGTTGAAAAGCTGCTCCTGGCCTTCGCTCCCCAAATTCAAATATTCCCCTGGGGCGAGCAGTATTTCCCCATCGGTATGGTCATGACCAGGCCCTATCTGGTTACGGGCCTAACGCTGGAGTCGCCATTAAGTGAGCTCAGCATCAAGCCCACCCTTCGCTTGGGGTTTGGCGGTGAAGTAAGGCTCTTTGGTCTGTATCCCAGCGATATCTCTCTGGGAGTGGAAATTACGGGAGCAGATGAAGCGAAATGGCGCTTTGGCCTTAAGAGTATCAAATTCTAGTGGAAAGAAAAACTGGCCCCGCAAATGCGGGGCCTTACTTTTAGAATTTGTAACTCACACCTAACCTAGCTGTGGTTGGGATGGGCTCGAACACGTTTTCTTCTTTACCGAAACTTGCCACAAGGCTAAGTTCAGCCTGGACCGCATTGGGGAAACGGTAGGTGTACGCGGGCCTGATGATGCCGCCTTTCTCCTCTAATCCGTAAATAACCACCAGATCAAGGGTGCTGTCCGGGTTGACGTCGTAGGCAAAGCGCCCGTAGAGGTAGGAGGCCGGTTTGATTTCTCCCGGCTCAATGCTGGGGATTGGGCCTGCCTCAAAGTCTATCTCCGGCATCACGTAGGGCATGAGCAGCGAACCCTGTCCCCGGTAGATGTACTGGATTTGGGCCAAAAGCCCGGTTCCTACAGCAAAGGTGTAATCCCCACCCACAACAGCCTGTAGGTACTTTTCGTTGATGGAGAGGGGAATTCTCATCGTGCCGGGCACATCGTCAGCCTCGGCAAAGGGTTCCGGTCCTCCGTAGGCAACTTCCGCCCAAACACCTGCGCTGCCAATGGTGCCGCTGGCTGCCAAGCCTACAAAACTCTGCCGGCGGTACTCACCTTCAAAGGAAGTATTGGGAGGGAACATCTGAATGGTCATTTCCATCCCGGGCAGGGGCTCATAGCCCGTGAAGTAGCTGGCCTGCAGGTCAAATCCTGCCAGCTGGGTTTCTGCCCGCAGCGCCCACTGGGTGTCCTTACCGAAAGCTTTTGGTTTATCCACCTCTTCAATGGCCTCAAAAACTGCATCCGCATCGGGTACAAGCCCGGGGGGAATGTGCGGAGGCAGCTCGGTTTTGGGCATGAGCCGCTTCATCTCAGCGTCGATCTTCTGTGGTTCAAAGTAAGGTGCGGCTACCGCCGTCAGGGAAAAGTTCTGACCGTAATAGGTCGCTTGGCCAGCCCAGGTGGGTTCACCTGCCATGTCACCGCTGAATAGGGCGTTCGCGTCCATACGGGCGAAATAGCTGGTGGGGTTAAACCCGTCAGCCGTACCCCAATTGATCAGCTGGCGGCCTAGGCTGTAATCAATATCGCCCATGTAACCACTGAACCACAATTGATCCAGGGCAAGATCTCCCTCTTTGTCCTTCCAGTCATACCAGCCCTTGAAGGAGAAATGGAGTTTGCCCGCCGGATCCACATAATCCTCCAGCACTAGCCGAAAGCCCGTTCTGGTGGACGTGTGCTCCAGCTTCTTGTCCTCAGCGTTCCACTCATAACTCACGCCCCCATTAAGCTCGCCCTGGGGGATAAAAGCCAGGGCAGGCAGAGCCAAAGCCATTACCAACAGCAGTACTGTAAAACTGCTCATTAACCGCTTCATACACTCTCACCCTTTCTCTAAACTCAATCTCAGCGCCGTAGATAGCGCACTGTAAAGACATCTTCGCTGATCTCTTCTTCGCTCACCGATAAAATCTCCAAGATGGTGCGGGTACCCTTGACGTTGTCCGCCATAACCACACTGTGGGGAACGAGCTCGCCCGCTACCTCTCTGAAATCGCTCAGCGTGAGCGTTTTCTGCAGTACACCTGCACTGTTTAAGAACTCCACCTTAACGGGCACGTTTTCAGTCTGCCATACCCACATCCTAATCCTCTCATACAGGGCAGCATCGCTGAGGGCAGTGAGGTCCAGCACGTAGCATGTTACTCCCCCCTCCACCTCATCGGCCAGACGTTCGGCGGAATACTCGCCGCTCCGGGCAAAATTGCCGCCTATTTCCTCGTAGGTAAAGTCGGTACCCATGAAAGAGTCACCGGTCATGTGGGAGGCGATGCGCCGTTCCCTGCCGATTGCAGGTAGGTACAGCCACATCTGATCTTCCTGGCCCTCCAAATTGAGAGAGAGGAATTTGGTACCCCTCACATCGGCTGGGCTCAAGTACTCCAAAAACTGCCTATCGCCCGCATCATCGCTCTTGAGGTAGACCTTAACCGAATACTTTCTCTGCTGGCCCCTGGCGTTTTCCGTAATCAGATTCAGCTCAGCCACACCCGATCCGCTCAAGACGTTACTGAAGGCTAAATCATCGAGAATTTCCTGCCCACTCCGGTCAGCGGCGTACGATACGCTGCTCAGGAGCAGAATGCTTAACAACAGCAGAAGCGCTTTTCTAATTCTCATTTACATACTCCTTTCCACTTGCACTTTTTTCCGGTCAAAATACTGCAGAAGCAGGGGAATGACGACGAGTGCTGCAAAGGAGCTCACAACCATCGTCACTGAAATCAAGAAACCAAAGACTGCAATTGCCCTAAAGTGGGAGAAAACAAGCACCATAAACCCAATAACCAGAGCCAGAGCATTGAAGAAAATGCCCCTGCCCGCCGAAACCCCTGTGTTCAACAGAGCCTGTTCCATCTGGTGACCGTTTGCCCTCTCCAAGCGGTAACGGCTGATATAGTGGATGGCGTAGTCCACCCCTAACCCAATTACCACACCAGCAATAATGCTTGTTACCGCATCCAGAGGCAGACCGGCGTAACCCATCAGGCCGAAGTTGATAAGCACCGTGAAGAAGAGCGGTACCAGGCTCAGAATACCCAGCAGGACAGATTTCATCAGGGCGGCCACAATCAAACCAACTGCCACGCTGGAACTGGCCAAGCTCGAGATTTGGGTCTGGACGTAGCGGTTCATAAGCCGCATCATCACTTTGGGCGTTCCCACCAGTTTTACACTTATGTCTGACCTATCGCGGTAGAGCTCTGCCAAATAGCTTTCCACGGCGGCGATCGTTTCACCCAGCATTTTCGCATCGAGCGTTTTCATTTGGGCGGTCACCAGGGCACGACTGTAATCGTAGCTGACGAGGGAATCAAGGCCGCTGCCTCCCTGCATGCTGAAAAGTAACAGTTGCTGAGCTACCCCTTCCCTGGTTTCAGGCACGGCGTAAAACTCAGGATCCCCCTCCCACAGGGCCTGATTCAGCTCCCGTACCACATCGGCAAGGGAGGTTGCGTGGTTAATGGAATCCCAGGAGTTGAGGTAATCCTGAATCACAATCAGTTCCTCCAACATGGCCGGATCCTTAAAGCCATCCTCTACACCCGTATCCACCACAACGGAGATCTGCATGCTGCCGCCAAATATTTCCTCGATCACCATGGTACCCTTTTTGACGGGGCTGTTGGCGCCGAAGTAGTTGACTATGTTGCTCTCCAGCGTGATGCGGGTCGCCCCAAAACCAAAGACGAGCACGATCACCACGGCGATGGCGGTGATGTAGGCAGGCCGGCTGATCGTCCACTGGGTCAAGGTCTTGAGAAAGCGGTTCAGGACGCCTGCTTCCCTCTTTTCCTGCTTTACCTCTGGCTTTTTCCAGAGGACCAGCATGGCCGGAATCAGACTCAGGGAGAGGGTCATGGCGATCATTACGCCAACCGCGGTTATCACACCAAACTCTTTGATGGGCTGCACAAAGGCAGTTATCAACGAGGCAAAACCTGCGGCAGTTGTGAAGGCAGCCATCAGCACGGGAGAGGTTATGGTGGCAAATGTCTCCTGCAGCGCACTTTCCTTAGACATTCCCTGCCCCAGCGTTTCCAGGTATTTGTTAAGGATATGAATGCCGGAGGCAATACCTAAGGTGACCAAAATAACGGGCATAGCCATACTGATCATGGATACGGGAATGCCATACCAGATCATGAGTCCCACTGTCCAAGTTAGGGCTGCGCCTACCGTCAGCAGGGGTACCAACACTCCCAGAAAGGAGCGGAAGGTGAAATACAGGGTGGTGGCAATAACCAAAACCACAATGGGGACCAAGTTGCGCAGATCACGCTTCATGGCCTGCTCGGTATAGTGGAGGATGTAAGCATCGCCAACCATATGGATTTCCTCCGGCCCAATGTAGCCTTCCACCACGGAACTGATTTCATTGATTACCTTTTCCCGATTGTTCCCTTCCAGGTCCCACTCCACATCCAGCATGAGGGCAGCACCGCGTCCGTCGGCCGTAATCAGCCTGCCCCCATACGGACTGGCCAAAATCCTAGCCTTAAACGCTTCAATCTCGTCCGCTGTTTGCGGTACCTCCGCTGCCATGGGAGCAATCTCAATGCCAAAGAAACTGCTCTCCACCATCTGCACGTTAAAGGGGTTCTCTACCCCCTTCACAGCAGGTACTTCTTCCAAAGCAGCGGTTAGATCGGCAATCTTCTGCAGTGTGGCCGGGCGGAACACATCATCGCTTTCTATAGCGATAAAAAACAGATCCTGTGAACCAAAATCAGCCACCGCATCCTGCAGCTCCGCCAGGACCGGATCGTCCTGTGGCATCATGTTCTCAATACTGGCGTCAAACTCCATCCGGGGCAAAAAACTTGCCAGCCCCACCGTAATTGCAAATACAACAGCTATAACCAGCCAAGGCCGGTGCTGTACGAATTTAATCCAACGTCCCAATAAACCCACCCCATCCTATTTGTTGAAAATCACAACCAGAGCACTGAGCGATTTGATAATGTCTTCGTTTTCCTGCTCCAGCAGCGCCTGAATTGCTATCCCGAACAGGCCGCCAAAGAACACACTGGCTAGGGTCTTGGAACTGTAAACATACCCCAATTCCCCCATGAGCTCATCGGTGAAGACTTCTGTCGTAATCTGCTCCGTAATGCCCTCAAACACTTCCTTCACTTCCAGCCTAAAGGGCTCAGACCAGAGCGACAGTCCGACTAGGTCATAGAGGACCCTAAACAACTCAACGTCCTCTTCCAACAGCTGCTGATACAACCTGATTAGTGTATCTCCCTTTTCTTTGGGGGTCATATCAGGCTTTAGGTAATCCTGCAGATACTCCTGGTATTTATTGGCAGCCCTGGTAACCACAGCCAAGAGCAGACCCTCTTTGTTTTGGTAGTGGTAGCTGATCTGGCTCACCGCCACCCCCGCTTCTTTGGCAATTTGGCGCAGGGTAACGTGGGCATAACCCTGTTTAGCAATACAATGGTAGGCCGCATCCAAAATCTTCTCCTGTTGACTCGTCTCCACCGCCATCAACCCCTTTCAATCGGACGACCGTTCGAATCTGTGTTTCTATTATATACCTCTGCTGTTAAT
>DGFC01000158.1 GCA_002391465.1 Firmicutes bacterium UBA3910
GGCAAAGAGGGGCAGAATGCCCGTTTAGCCGCACGCCTAACTGGTTGGAGAATCGATATTAAAGACGTTGAGCAGGCAGAAGAGTTCTTTGCCGCTTACGATATTGCCAAGGCTGAAGCTGAGGCTGAGACAGAACTTCTTGAGGAAGAAGTCGTTGAGACTGTAGAAGTCGAGGACGAAGAGCTACGAGAAGAAGTAGAAATAGGCACAACAGAGGAAGAACTTGTACAGGAGGAACCGGAGGCTGTAGAAGATGCGGAACCTGCACCCGTTGAAATCAGTGAGGAGGAACTTGCCAGCTTAACTAATGTGACCAAACGCAAGAGTTGGCAGGAGCGTTTCGGTGCCTTTGCCTTAGATAACGTCGAAGAAGAGAAGGAAGAGAAAGGCGAAAAGGATGACAAGGCCGATACCTCCGGGTCAAAGCAGGAACCGGACAAGGGGAAGAAGAAAAAGGAAATGGTTATTACCGATTTATCACAGCTGCAGTCCATCGACTTCAAATTTGATGATGAGAAATAGGTGATCTTCGGTGAGAAGGAAGCATGTTCCCATGCGCACTTGCGTTGGCTGTCGATCATCCTTTCCCAAAAAGGAACTGGTCCGCATCGTGCGCGATCCGGAGGGAAAGGTAGAGTTAGATCTGACGGGTAAGCGTTCGGGTCGGGGAGCTTACCTCTGCCATAGCACTACCTGTTTTGATTTGGCGGTAAAGGGGAAGCAGATTGAGCGGGCGTTAGGCGTTACTGTAGGTGCTGAAGTTTTGGAAGAGATCAGAAAGGTTTTGGATGAAACGAGTATATAATTACCTGGGACTTGCTCAGCGAGCGGGCAGAGTGGTGTCCGGTGAACAAGCCCTAGAGGTAACGTTAGCTAAGCGCCGGGTCTTTCTCATGTTGATTGCAAGTGATGCCTCTTCCAACACCTACAACAAGTTTAAATCACTGGCTCAAAAACACGATGTGGAGTACTTTGTTTTTGGTGAAAAGGAACGTTTGGGGCATGCAATAGGTAAATCGCCGCGGGCTGTCGTCGGTGTTATCGATCGAAATTTTGCCAACGTAATTGGTAAGGAAATTGTGGGGTCAGTGCAGGAGAAAAACAAGGAGTGATGTTGATGAAGAAAATAAGGATCTACGAGTTGGCAAAAGAACTCGATATAGAAAGCAAGGAGATAATCTCTTTCCTAAACGAATTAGGCGAAGAGGTCTCCAGTCACATGAGCAGTATTGAAGGGGATGTTGCTGCGCTGATCCGCGATCATTTTAAGCCCCAGGAAGAAGATCCCGTTTTAGTTGTTGAAGACGATGTTGAGGAAATCGAGCAACCTAAGGTTGAGAAGATAATTAGACGGAACAGTCCAAAAGATGTGGAAGAGCGGGATGTTCCCAAGAAGCGCTCTAAGTCCAAAAAGCAAAAGGGCGATAGGAGAACAGAGGGACGCCGCAAAGAAAAACAGCAGACAAAGAAGGAAATCACGCTGCCGGAAACCGTTTCTGTCAGGGAACTGGCCGATGCACTGGGAGTAAACGGAGCGGAGCTGATTAAGGAACTGATGAAAATCGGTGTAATGGCTTCCTTGGCCCAATCCATCGACTTCGATATAGCTGCTATAGTGGCCGCTGAGTTCGGAGTGGAAGCTAAGCCCGAAATGGATTTGGCTGAACAGGTCTTTGCTGAGGTTGCAGATGATCCAGAAAAACAGGTTACACGACCGCCGGTAGTGACCATCATGGGTCACGTTGACCACGGTAAAACCACCCTGTTGGACTCTATCCGGAAGACAAGGGTAACCGCTACTGAAGCCGGTGGGATTACCCAGCATATTGGTGCTTATCAGATTGTGTATAACGACAATAGAATTACATTCTTGGATACACCCGGGCACGAAGCCTTTACGGCCATGCGCTCCAGAGGCGCTAAAGTTACGGACATTGCTATCTTGGTAGTGGCCGCTAATGACGGCGTAATGCCCCAAACGGTTGAAGCGATCAACCATGCTAAGGCTGCCGGTGTACCCATCATTATAGCCATCAACAAGGTGGATCTGCCTGCGGCTAATCCAGATCGGGTTAAGCAGGAGCTGACTGAACATGGGCTGGTAGTGGAGGAGTGGGGCGGCGATACCATTGCTGTAGAAGTTTCTGCCCTCCAAGGCGAAGGTATTGATGAGCTTTTGGATATGATCCTCTTAGTGGCAGAGATGGAGGACCTTAAAGCAGATCCGGAGCGTCCTGCCCGTGGAACCGTTATTGAAGCTCAGTTAGACCGGGGACGGGGACCCGTTGCCACTGTCCTGATTTCCTCCGGTACGCTCAGAGTAGGCGATGCCTTTGTAGTGGGTAATGAATGCGGTAAAGTCCGTGCCCTCGTTAACGACCAGGGCCAGAACGTTCAGGAAGCCGGACCGGCCATGCCCGTAGAGGTACTGGGTATTGATGGTGTGCCTGAGGCCGGCGATCCGTTCGTGGTTGTCCAGGATGAACAAACCGCTCGCCAAGTGGCAAGCCTGCAACAGGAAAAACAGAGGGAGCGGGATCTCAGCCGCAGCAGCCGAGTAAGCTTGGATGATCTGTTCCAACGCATTCAAGAAGGCGAAGTGAAGGAACTGAATCTGGTAGTCAAGGCGGACGTGCACGGTTCTGCTGAAGCCGTTCGCGCCTCATTGGAGAAACTATCCACAGACGAAGTTAAGGTCAATATTATTCACCAGGCAGTAGGTGCCGTTTCCGAATCAGACGTTCTCTTGGCAGCCGCGTCCAATGCGGTGATTATCGGCTTTAATGTCCGACCCGAACCCAACGCCCGCCGGGCCGCGGAACGGGACGGCGTTGATATTCGCGTTTACCGGATCATCTACAATCTGTTAGATGATGTGGAAGCAGCCATGGTTGGTCTGCTCGATCCTGAGTATAAAGAGCAGGTGCTGGGCAGAGCTGAAGTCCGGCAGACCTTTAAGGTGCCAGGTGCTGTGGTGGCCGGCTGCTACGTGCAGGAAGGGAAAATTGTCCGTTCGGCACAGATTCGCCTCCTGCGGGATAACGTGATTATTCACGAAGGGCAGATTTCTTCCCTCAGGCGCTTTAAGGATGACGTCCGAGAGGTTGCCCAAGGGTATGAGTGCGGTATCGGTATCGAGCGCTACAATGACGTTAAGGAAGGCGACGTTATCGAGGCCTTCACCATGGTCAAGGTAGAACGAACTCTCTAGGAGTGATAAACATGGCAACAAGCAGGCACGTTAGGGTTGCCGAGGAGATAAAGCGCGAAGTAAGCGCGATTGTAGCCAATGAAGTGAAGGATCCCCGTCTGGGCATGCTCAGCATCACCGATGTGGACGTATCCAGGGATCTCTCCTTTGCTAAGATCTATTTCAGCATGCTCGGTTCGGAAGAAGAGCGGGCAAACACGCTGGAAGGTTTGGATAGAGCTAAGGGTTTTATCCGTTCAGAACTGGCCAAAAGAATAAGGGTCAGACATATACCTGAAATCAGTTTCCACTTCGATCCCTCGCTTGAGTATGGTTTTAAGATGAACGCTCTGCTCAGAACGCTTCAGAGCGGGGAGGATGGGGAACAGGACGAAGAATGAACACACTTGGTGAAGTAGCTGTTTATTTGAAGAGTAACGATGATTTTATCATCGTTGGCCACGAGAGGCCGGACCATGACAGCCTCGGCTCAATGCTGGGGCTGTATTTTGGCTTGCGTAAAATGGGGAAACGCTGTCGACTGATCAGTGGTGATCCGATTCCCGCCGGCCTGAGCTGGTCCGGACTTGACTGGATAGAATACCTTCCTAGGGGCTTTGATCCCGGGGAAAGTTGCGTGATCGTAGTGGACTGTGAACCGGAACGAACTGGCAGTTTGGCTCAGAGCGTGTTATCCGCTAAGAGGCTTGTGAACATCGATCACCATGAGCGAGAGCGGGGCCTGGGAGACGTTGTCTATGTTGCTCCCAAAGAGGCTGCCACCTCTGTGATCATTTACCGGCTCCTTAGGGAGCTGGGTGTTTCCCTCAGCAGGGAAATTGCCGTGCCCCTTTATGGCGGTATTTTAGGTGATACGGGTGGTTTTCGTTACTCCAACACCACTCCTGAAGTGCTGGAGATCGGAGCAGAGCTGTTGAGGTACGACCTGGAACCCGACGTTTTGGCCCGGGAGATATTTGCTTCCCATCCTCTCAGTTTTCTACGGTTGTTGGGGCACACCCTGTCCAAGCTGGAAACGACGGAGGATGGACGCCTAGTCTGGGCAGCGGTCAGTCTGGAAGACTACGAGAAGTTCGGCTGGGATCCCAGCCAACATGACCAGCTTATAAGCTATATTCGCGCGGTGGATACAGCGGAAATTGCCATACTCTTCCGGGAGACTGAACCGAATCAGATTCGCATCGGATTTCGGGCAAACAACGTTGACGTGGGCAGCCTTGCCCGCCAGTTCGGTGGCGGTGGACATCGCCTGGCGTCAGGAGCGAGCATCACGGGTGACTTGGATATAGTGACAGCTGAGGTGGTTGAGGCTGCCAAAGAGTATTTAACAGTGGGTGAACGGTATGAACGGGATAGTTAACCTGCTCAAACCTGCGGGCATGAGTTCCCATCAGGCCGTTGCCTTTCTCAGGCGTGTGCTGAAAACCAAACGGGTGGGGCATACCGGTACTCTTGACCCTGGTGCCAGTGGCGTGTTGCCCCTGGTTGTGGGCCAGGGGACCAAACTTTCCCAGTATATGTTGGAACATGACAAGGCTTATACAGCCGAACTAACGCTGGGCCTTTCAACTTCCACGCAGGATGGTGCCGGTGAAACGGTAGAACTGAAAACCGATTTTTCCCTGACGCCATACAGGCTGGGGGAGGCTTTGGCTAAGTTCAAGGGCACCATTGAACAGGTCCCGCCCATGGCATCCGCTGTGCGCGTTGAGGGTAAACGGCTTTACCAGTTAGCCCGGGAGGGTAAGTCCATTGAACGTACCCCCCGCCAGGTGGAAATCTATTCAATCCATGTGGAACGGATTTGGAGCGAAGATGAGTACAAGCTCACCTTTGGAACCAGAGTACTGCTGCATATCTCCTGTTCCAAGGGTACCTATATCCGAACTCTCTGCCATGATATCGGCACAGAACTGGGCGTTCCCGCCCATTTATCCTTCCTGACTCGCACTGCCAGTGGTCCTTTCACCAGCGACCAGGCGTACACTCTTGAAGAGATAGAGGAGTTGGCGGGTGGGGGGGATTACCGTTTTCTTCTGCCCATGGAGACGGCCCTGCCCGATTGGCCCAAGGTGAAAGTCCATCCCCTCGTGGAGGAGCGGCTGAAGCACGGTAATTTCATTCTGCCTGAACATCTGGTGGATGTACCTACCTCACTTGTAGTGGGAGAGCAGGTTGTGTTAATGTCTGTCGATGAAGAGATTTTGGCCCTGGCTGAAATAAAGAGAACTAACAAACTAATATGCCAACCCTTCCGGGTTTTTGCGGGGGGATAGACACTGGAAATTAAATGGATTAGAAAAAGAGAATCCGCCGGCCGCAGCGTTGCCTTAGGTACCTTTGACGGTGTGCACAGGGGGCATCAGCACCTTTTGGCGGAAACGATAAAAAACCGCCCAGCTGGTGGTACAAGCTGTGTATTCACCTTCGATGTACCGCCGGAACAGTATTTCAAGGGGAAATATGGACTGATCACCTCTTTCCCAGGCAAGGTGGAAAGGTTTTTTGCCTATGGCATTGAGGAGGTAGCGTGGCTTCCCTTTACCATCGAGTTCGCCTCCATGGAGGCAGAACATTTCGTCCGTAATATTTTGGTGAGGCAGCTGAACGCTAAGCATATAGTTTGCGGTTTTGACTTTCGCTTTGGACGGGGTAGAGCAGGAGACTGCGCGTTTCTGAAGGAAATGGGTGCTTCTCTAGGATTCACCGTTACGGAGGTTGGGGCTGTTCAGGTCAATGGAGAAGAGGCGATCAGCAGCACTTTGATACGCCGTCTAATATCCGACGGCGAGTTGGAACAAGCTGCCCGCTATTTGGGTTATTTTCCTACCTACAGTGGTAGGATCGTTCACGGTGAGGGTAGGGGCAGACTGTTGGGTTTTCCCACAGCCAACCTGCAAATTGACCCCAGAATGGTGCTGCCGCCGGAGGGGGTTTACCTCACTTGGTGTACACTGCCCGATGGTAGGGGAGTACCTGCCGTTGCCTCCATAGGTAAAAACCCAACCTTTTCTGGAACGGTCCAGACACTTGAGGTCTACATCCTCGATTTCAGCGGAGATCTGTACGGTGAGAGACTGGAGGTTCAGTTCCTCTACCGTCAGCGAGGCATTCACAAGTACGAATCCGCGGCCCAGCTGCAGGAGCAGATCGAAGAAGATGTGCGTATCGCCAGACAATTGTTGCAGAGATTTCATTTACAAGACGGGCGAATTGTGCTAAGATAACAAGTGGAAACCCTTTACTAGGAAAAGCGTATCTCCGGCGTTTTTCTTGGGAAGTGGAGTTTTACAAAAATGGAGGTGCGATTTTGATCACACAAGAAGAGAAAAACCGTATTATTGAGCAGTTCAGTAGACACGATAATGACACGGGTTCCCCCGAGGTACAGATTGCCCTGCTCACCAAGAGGATCGAAGAGTTGACGGAGCATCTTAAGATGCACAAAAACGATCATCACTCCCGCAGGGGCCTGTATAAAATGATCGGGCAGAGAAGGGGCCTGTTAAACTATCTGATGAAAAAAGACATTGAGCGCTACCGTACACTCATTCAAGAGCTAGGTTTGCGCCGGTAAAAAAGCGGGTAGCCCCGCTTTTTTTATAATTTGCTAAAGAGGTTAAGTGGGCTATACTAAAAGTGAGCCTAAAGAACATAGATGGAGGTAAAAAAAGAGTATGATCACCACGATATCTGAATTTCGTATGGAACTCGGCGGCAGACCGCTAGTTCTCGAATTTGGTGGTCTGGCTAAACAGGCGAACGGATCGGTGTTGGTTCGTTATGGCGACACAGCCGTGCTTGTTACCGCCACCATGAGCAAAGAACC
>DGFC01000093.1 GCA_002391465.1 Firmicutes bacterium UBA3910
AGATGTGTATAAGAGACAGGCATTAGACTAGGGTACATCTCATCGCAAACCGCCTTGATTTTGCGGGCGAAGTCCAGATTCTCCCGGAAGTTTGGATGGGACAGGGGAATCTCTTCTGCCGTTCCTACCACTAAACAGATCCTGGCCACACTGCGACCGTCAATCATAACAGATGGTCCCGGCACGCCTGCGTCGCGGTGGAGATCAATTACGAGTTCGATCCCTTTGTTTCGACTCAGGATATCCCTTACCGTCCGCTCCGAATTGGCGTAACTGTGGTTGATGTTAGGCAGGGTGTGAATGCGTGTTTCATGCAGGGCTGGGACTCCCAGTCTGTTTAGGGCATTGTACAGATGACGCCCAACCGCCATCACCCCGGTAATTGTGGGATCAGCCAGGTTGCGAAATTGATAATGCCCCAAGCTGGATTGGGACGCAGGTATGGAGCGACCAAGATACATCTCGGAAGTATGGGTATGGTAAATCAACACCTTGGGCGATAGACTGCGTTGAACAGGCTCCTCCTCCCTCGCCGCAGGTGGAGTTGGACGCACCGGATCGGGGGCAAATGTCAGCTCCTGGATAAAAACAAATGGACGTTCTTCCCATGCCCGCAGCTGCTCCGGTCCATGGCCCGCGAAGGGCAGTGTGAGCCGCAATATGCTCAGGGGGTCGTACAGGTCATAGGAAGTGAGGAGATAAACAAAGGAACGCAGATCAAACTGCCGGGTCATACCCGGCTCGAGTTCTGCCGTGTTGGGCATACCCAAGCGAAGCAGGGACCTGGCTAACGCATGGTCAAAGGCATCTTCGGTGGAAAGCAGCTGATAACTGCTGAAAACTAGGGCAAAAAAAATAAGTGCCAGGATGATCCGGGGAAGAATCACACCGACCCTCCCACGGATCAAGCGGCGGCGAATTCTGGCTCGGATTTTGCGCAGTCTAAAGCGCATATCACCACCTCTTCCTCTTCCCAACTATATTTCCGGGACAAGGAAAATATGATAGACTTGGTCTAGGCAAGCTGTGAGAGGAAGGGATGATGAAATGCGCTTGGCAAGATGGGTTGGACTGATCGTAGTCCTAGTATTAATTGGTCTTGTGGGCTGGCGTTTCCTAATGCTTCAGCAACAGGTAGGTTCACTTGCGACAGAGCTGACTACGCTCAAAACTAAGTTAGCCGAACTTGAAGAGCCTCCTGCCCAGAAAGAACACGTGGTAATCTTTCTGATCAAGTCAACGCCCACCGACTTTTTCCTGGTACCGATCAGCCGCGAACTACATGGGCCCGCCACACCCCATACGGCGCTCCAGGCACTTTTGGCGGGACCCCAAGGGGATGAAGACCTAATACCTTCCGTTCCACCTACCACCCGTCTCCTCGGCCTAAGTATCCACGCCGGGTTGGCCACGGTGAACTTCAGCCAAGAAATCGTCCAGGACTTCAACGGCGGCGCGTTAATTGAATCCTATCTGATCGAAGCGGTAGTGAACACCCTAACCGAGTTCCCCGAAATTGAGAGGGTGCAGTTCTTGGTAGAAGGGGAGCGGATCGAAACTATCGGCGGCCATATCTTGATTTCCGAGCCGATCACGCGCTCAACCAATTAACTTAGATACTTAAACACCTCGTCGTAGCTCACACCCTCATGGAAGGCGGTGTTGAGGGCACCGGCTATAACATCGCTCACCTCTTCGATCAAGACGTCTATCTCCTTGGGAGTGACAATCATGGTACCGAGATAGGGATCGAGCAGGCTGGCCATGAGACGACGTTTGTCCATTGGCGGCTGGGGCGGAGGCGGGTTAGACAACAGCATTTCCGGATCCACGTTGAACTGCACACCCTGGGAAGGATGGCCTTCCTGGGGTTTTTGCTGATTCTGTTCCAAGAGTTCCATGGCATCGGAGATGATTGTTACCGCATGGACCACAGTGGGAATGCCGATTGCGATCACGGGCACACCCATACTCTCCCGGTTGATGGCCAAACGCCGGTTACCCACGCCCGCTCCCGGGTTGATGCCAGTGTCTGAGATTTGGATGGTACTGCAGAGTCTATCCACACTGCGGCTTGCTAAAGCATCGATACAGATCACAGCCTTAGCCCCGATCCGATCAACAACTCCCATAATTATCTCCCCTGTCTCAATGCCCGTTAGGCCCAACACCCCAGGGGATATGGCGGCAATGGGTCGAAGCCCTTTCCTCAGCTCCGGCGGAGTCATCTCCAAGAGATGGCGTGTCACCATTAAGCTCTCCACTACCCGGGGTCCCAACGCGTCAGGCGTGGCGTTCCAATTGCCTAACCCCACCACGATCACGCTGTCTTCTGGACCAAGGCCCGCCTCTGTAAGAAACCAGTCTATTTCCTTCGCCGTTAGTTCCGCTATCGTCTCGTGCACATCGCGATTGTGCTCCCTCAGGCCAGTCGATTCCAGAGTACTGTAATTTCCCTGCGGCTTACCCATCAATTGGGCACCTAAATCGCTTTCCACCTTAATACGGGTCACCAACACACCCTCGTGATCTTCAGTATGGACCTGTACGCCCGGTAGTTCGGGCGGTCCCTCCCGCTCAATCACCGCTTGATGTGACTCCAGTGCTAAGTCGGTCCTCACATTGTATTTTTCAAAAAGTCGATCTGCTGTTTCCAAATTCGACATACTCTCCCTCCAATCAGTGTTAGATTAACCTAAAAGAGAGTTGTTATTCAATTACTATGAGACGCTTGAACTTGGTTCACTCTAGTGGTATAATTACGAAGTACATAGGCCTGAGGAGGTGAATTGTCTTGGCAAACAGTAGATCTGCTGAAAAAAGAATGAGGGTTAACGAAACTAAGCGCGCTAGAAACAAAGCGGCTAAGTCTAGTTTGCGGACCACACTTCGGAGATATGAAGCTGCGTTAGAGCAGGATCCTGCCAATGCGCCCGCCCTCCTTAAAACGGCGGTACAGGCCCTGGATAAGGCCGCTGCTAAAGGCATCATTCATAAGAACGCAGCAGCGAGAAAGAAATCTCGTCTGACTAAAGCTCTTGCAAGATTAGCATAGAAAATAACGCCCTCAATTGAATGGGGCGTTTTTCTATAATCCTTTAGGTCAATTTCACGATTAAATCGGTTAAAACCTGTTCTCCCGGCATACCAAGTTTCAACTCCTGGTCTGCCCTGATCACAGCCTTAAAGCCGGCGAACAGCTCCTCTACGGTGTAATTCTCAGCGTTGCGGAGCTGTTTTTTTAATGGATAGGCACTGTTTTCCCCCATACGCCGGGCCGTTTCTTCCGGCCTGACCTTACTGGTCTTGGCCGCCAGTAGAAGCCGGAGCTGCCGCTCGATTAACGGCAAAATCCGCAAAGGAGCCTGACCAGATCTGAGCAGAAGCCCAAGCACGTTTAAGGCTTCATCCCGCTTCCTCTCGGCAATAAAGTCAGTAAGTTGAAAGACTGCCCGATCGCTTAACTGGCCTGGGCCAAACGAGGTGATGGCCTGCACATCCTTCTCGCTAATTTCCCTCCTGTCCTCACTAAAGGCGATCAGTTTATCCAGTTCATTTTGGATAAAGGAAATCTCTGTACCTACCCGCTCTAAAAAAACATCAACTGCTAATTGGCTCATTTTTTTCCCATGAACGGTGCAGTAATCCTTCACATAACGAATCAGCCTATCCCCCACCAAGGGTGAACACTCGATCTCCCAGGCAAACTCCTGCAGAATACGCACATATTTCAACCGCTTATCTAAACTGTCCACAAAAACAGCCAGACAGTTGGCTTCTACATGCTCGCTCAGCCAGGTGGCAATCCGCTCCATGGCAGCGGCAGGAATCCCATCGGCGTGTTTCAAAGCAATAACCTTGGTGGCTCCGCCCCAAGGGATTGTCCCCAGTTCAACCAAGAGGGGTTCTGGGTCAATCTCGCTATCGCCCTCAATGACAGACCAATTCCACTCGGGCATGGGTCCACTGTCCACCCGTTCTTTGAGGGCAGCTAAAACCTTCTCCTTTAGGACATGCTCCGTTCCGTGCACTAGGATGGCCCGTGGCAGAGGTTCCGTCCCTATCTTTTCTAGTATTGCCTGCACAACGATCCCTCCCAGCTGATCTATTCAGTAACCCCTTGGCATAAACCTGCCGAAGAGGCCCCACCAAACCAAAAAAGTCACTGCCCCATCTTGGGTTGTACGCCACTTAATCTGCCGCTCAGTCAAAAAGTCGGTCACTTCCCGATGGGGATGGCCAAACTGGTTTGGGCCAGTGGAAATGACTGCCCAGACAGGATCAACCGCGTCATAGAAGGCTGGCAGCAGACTCCCCTTACTGCCATGGTGGGGGACTTTCAGCCACTGGGCTTTGAGATCAAGCTCGGAACGGGCCAAGTCATAGAGTACCGCATTTTCCAGATCGCCTGTAAAAAGCATGCCTACACCGCCGTACGTCAACTTGAACAACAGAGAATTATTGTTGTAAGGGGACACAATGCCAGGCCGCACCCGCTCCGGATAGAGAACCTCTAAGCTGATTCCATCACCGAGTGGTATCACATCGCCGCTGCGCACATGGTAATAGGGAATTCCCTTTTCCATGATCAGATCCAGGTACCGCTCATAGCTCGGAGTTGTATGCATATGCCCATTATCAAGTACCATGCCCACCTCAAAATCCTCTAAAACGGCGAGAAGGCCGAATAAATGGTCTTCATGGGGATGGGAGAGTATCACATAGTCCAAACGCGGCACCTTCCGGTACTGCAGATAGGGCACTACCCACTCTCGCCCCACATCCCGGCCCCGCTCCTGCCAATAGGGGGAATCTCCCCCTCCGTCGATCAAAAGGTGAAGCCCACTGGGTGTTTTGACGTAATAGCAGTCACCCTGCCCCACGTTTATCGCCGTAATTTCCAGGGGGCGGCGAACCACAGGCGGCAGCGTAGTAATGACAAATACCAGAGCGGTCAAAACGGCCAGCCGAAACCGAGTCCGCTTGGGCTTAATGACAGAAGGCTGACGGAGCCGCCATCCCGCATACAAAAAGAGCAGCCACCAAAGGAGGATCTCAAACCGTCCTATCCCTACCGGGGACCACTGACGGGCAAGGGGCAGGAGAAGTTCTTCCAATGCACGCATTATGTTGACTGCCAGGTTAGCGAGGGCAGCGGGTCCAAAGGATCCCAAACCAAAGGCAACAAGTAAGGCACTAATCAGAAGTACCGCCACAAGGGGCACAAAGAGGAGTGTGGCCACCGGCCCCAACAGGGCCACTTCTTGGAAGAATTCCAGAACAAACGGTAGAATGCTGATCTGGGCGATTAGGGATATCAAGAGTGAATTGACTACGTAGTCTACCGGCCCAATCCCGGTCCTAACTCTCATGGTGACACCCCAAAGTAGAATGCCTCCAGACGCTCCAAAGGAGAGCACAAAACTAGGATCGTGCAGGTATTCGGGTTTGAGCAGAAGCAGCAGCCACGCTATGGCAGCCCAGACATGGAGTGAGTCAAGACGCATACCCCGAACGGCGGCGATCCCGCCGAACAGCGAGAACAGAAAGGCTCGCCACACACTAACGCTTCCGCCTGCCAGCAGAACATAGGTCAGGAGGACCAACTGGGTTAGGAAAACTTTTGTCACTTGGCGCACTGGCAGCCTTTGGATCACAATACCGAGACCCAAGGCAATCAAACCCACATGCATGCCGGAGATTGCCAGCAGGTGGGAAGTGCCCAACTGTCTCCACCTGTCCTGCTGCTCCTGGCTCAGCATATCCCGTTCACCCAGCACCAAAGCCAGAGCCAAAGCGGGATCGCGCAGACTTCCAATGATATTGTCCCGCATTTTCCCCCGCACCGCTGTCAAGAGACTTACCTCAGCTCTGGGCTCAATGGAATACTCTTCCGGATAACACAGCCCGTTTGCCCCAAATCGCCTTAAATAGCTGCGGTAACAGAAAGCACCAGGATTGGGTGCTGCGGGAGGTTCAGTCACTACACCGACAAACTCGATCCGATCACCGGGACTCACACCATTCCCTAAAGGAAGATGAACAGCCACCTTGGCCCGGGATGGTACTAAGCGAACGATACAGCGGGTATCATAGCTCAGCTCCTTCGCGGACAGCACCACTCCCTTCAGCTCGTATCTCTCCCCACTCCACTCCTCCTTGGGAACGGCCGCAATTTGACCTAAGAGCAGTGAACCTAAGAGAATAACGGGCCAGAACAGCCACCTTGCCCAGGCGCGGCTTTTGTAAGCTGCGACCAACCAGACAAACGAGAGCACGACAAAAAGGGCGATGAGATAAGGGGAAGCCCCCTTTTCTCCGCCCAAAAGCATACCCGCAATCAAGGCGGGCAGCAGGACCAGAAAACTACTTAGTCTCCGCATCCTGCTCAAAATAGAGACAGACCAGCTCTGCCATCTGAGCTAAGCGTTTCTCGCCTATCCCGGGAACCCGTAAGAGATCTTTGATTTCCGAAAAGGGTTTTTCCCTCCGGGCGATCATTATCCGCTCAGCCAGTACCGGTCCGATCCCGGGCAATGACTGCAATTCAGCCATTCCCGCCGTGTTAACATGGACCAAAGGGCAATGGGCCCCTTCTTCTTGCTCCAGTCCATCAACTGGTGCAGGTTCAGCAGCGACCGCTATTCCCGTTTCTGTCCGGCCAGCAACTATACCAGCGCTGGACATGTACCAGCGAACCCCCTGCTGAATAAAGCCCAACAAAAGCAGCACAACCAAGATAGCTTTCTTTCTCGTTTGCACTTTTTCCGCTCCTTTGTATCCCTGGGCACAGATCTTTTTCTACGGATAACGCAAAAACCCTGCTTGTGGCACTCACCCGTCCAACAAAAAAAGCTCCCGGAGGAGCTTTTTTGTCTTAGAATCTAAAGCCCAGCAGGGCGATTCCCAGTAGGCCTGCAGTAATCAGCAGGATGGGTGCCCCTTTCAGGGCTTTGGGAATTGGAGCCAGTTCCAGTCGCTGCCGCAGCACCGCCATGACGAGCAGAACTAAGCCATAACCTAGGCCACCGCCAAAGGCGAGCAGAACATTAGCTGCGCCTTCAGCACCCCTTGCACCTAACAGGAGGAGAAGCCCAACTAAGGCACTATCGGCAAACCGGTCCTCCCAAGAGCTCTCCTGACGGAGAATACCGTGAGCAAAGACCGACGCAACTGCGCCAACGATTAGATAAAACCCGATTTCCACCGATAGTGAGGCAAAGGTGTAGCCAGCTAACAGCCAGAGCAACGCCCCACCTATCAGCATACCGAAGAGGGTGGTGTAACCTGCCTGAAACGCCTCTTTAACACTGTTGGTTCGGCGCAGCATGGCATAGAGCCCCAAACCCTGCACTAGAATCAGGTTGTTGGCGACTAAAGTCTCTGCTAAGAAATCCAAACCATTAATCATGTAGCTCCCCCTCCCCTGCGGTTAATTTATTGGTCAGGGCCAACAAGAGCCCAACAATGATCATACCACCTGGTACCGTCCTGGCTGTGGCAAGGGGCGGCAGTGAACTGCCGAAAAGCTGTGTGCCGAAGATTGTACCAAAGCCCAATACCTCGCGTATGGCGCCAATCACAACCAGGGCCAGAATTAAACCTAGACTCTGTCCCACCGCTTCCATTATCACCTGACCCGAGGATTGTTCAGAGGAGACCTCCCCAAAGAGCATTCTGTTGGCCACAATGAGCGGCAAGAAGATGCCTAATTGAGCAACGAACTGGGGATTCCAGCCCAGAAGCAAGCTGTGGAGGAACACAGTCAGAACGACCAAAACACCGAACTTCACAATCGGCCTTACGTATCCGGGCACTGCTTTCAAAAACAGGCTATCAAGTACGGTGATCACAAGAAAGATTACCGCTGTTGCGAGCCCTATCAGCCAACCGCGTTCAGCTGTGGACGCCACCGCTACGGCAGGCACCAAGCCTAACAGTAATACAAATACGGGGTTCTTTATTAGTAGACCGTCCCACAATACCTTCATTGTTATCTGCCCTCCTCTATAGCCAAGGCGTCACGTACAGCCTCCAAGATTGCTCCACTTGTCACAGTAGCACCGCTTACCCCATCAAC
>DGFC01000130.1 GCA_002391465.1 Firmicutes bacterium UBA3910
AACCTGCTCCGTGTTCCTATAAAGGGCCAGTTTCGTACTAGTGGAACCTGGGTTAATCACCAATATGAGATGCTGCAACAGTTGTCACTCCCTTAATGCTTGGCAGGCTACGGCAATACCGTTCAACTTGCTTTCCATGGAATCTGCCCGGGAAACAAGTACGATGGGACAGCTCGCTCCGTAAATCAAACCGGAGGTGGGCAGATAGCCCAAATAACTGAAAGCCTTGTACAGAATGTTGCCGGAAACGATTTCGGGCACGAGGAAAATGTCTGCCTCCCCGGCTACCGTACTTTCTATCTTCTTCTGCAAAGCGGCCTCTTTGGAAAAGGCATTATCAAAGGCCAAAGGTCCATCTACAATGGCCGGTTTCACGAACTGACCGCGCCTACCCATCTGACTCAAAGCTGCTGCATCAAGCGTTTCGGGCATCTGGGGGTTCACCGTCTCCACCGCTGCCAAGACGGCCACCTTTGGGTTTTCCAGGCCGATGGACCAGGCAAAATCGATAGCATTGTTCAAAATCTGTACCTTATCGGGTAGTTCTGGTCGGATGTTCATGGCCGCATCCGTCAAGAGGGCTAAACGTGGCCCGGGGAGTTCCACAACGGCAATGTGGCTGAGTAAGGCCTGGGCTCGAATACCGTGCTCCTTATTGAGGACAGCACGGAGAATAATGCTGGTACTCAAATTCCCTTTCATGAGCACTGAACAACGTCCCTTTTTGGCCAGACTGACCGCTAGAGCGGCACCTTCAACCGGGTTTGCGGCCGGAACGATGGAAAACGGACCGAGGTCCACTTCGGCTTTGGCAGCCAGAGCCTGGATTTCCGCCGGCGGTCCGGTCACGCACACCTCCCGCAGTAGTCCCTGCTCTACCGCAGCAGAACAAGCCTTCAGCACTCCTTCGTCAACGCCCCAGGCCACCGCAAGGCTTTGACCCGGCAGACCCTGAAGGTTTTTCATTAAACCGGAAAATCCCATGGGCACTTCTCCTTTACTGGTAGATTAGTATGGATTCACCTGAAAAAACACGTTCTGCCCCAGTTAGGAGGGCATTTAGGCCTTGGTTGCCCGGATAGTGGGTCAATCTGCCTAAATAGCCTATTCTCCCTTCTAGGGCGGTAAGAAACGTCTCGTTATTGACCAGCTGTCCCGTTAACAGCACTGCATCAAGCTTCCCTTCCAGCGCAGTGGCGTAAGCTGCAATCTCTTTGGCCACCTGATACACAAAGACCTGCCACACGCCGTCCTCTGCGGTTGAGTCACGGAGTGACTGATCTGCTAGCAGATCGCTGAACTGAACTGACGGCAAGAAGCCTTTGAAGCCCCCTTCCCTTTCGATCATATAAAGGAGCCGCTCTTTATCCTTCACACTCTCACACAAATCGAGCACAGCCTCGAAGGGAAGCCCACCAGCTTGGCTGAAGGCGAAAGGCCCTTCGTGCGCGCTGGAGCCCATGTCTAGGATTCGCCCGCCAGCCAGTGCACCGATTTGGACTGTTTCATCTAGATGGGCAACAACATAGCGGCCGTCCCCCTCTAAGCGGGAAAGATATTTCAAGATAAAGCCATCGCCATAGCAGGCCCTGGGAAACTCAGGGGCCGCCCCTATGAGAGCCTGGGGAAAACACTCCTGCGGGCAGGTAGGATCGATGAGATAGGCGGGAATCTCAAGTTCGCAGGATAGCTCCTGAGCCAAAGGCGCTCCGCCCACAGCGGGTGTAGGAAGAACTGATGAAAGGCTGTACAGGCCACTTTTCTCCGCCCCCGATAAGTAGCCGCTTGTTACAATAAATTCGAGGGACTCTAAACCCCCTTGCTCCCTGAGCCAACGCAATACTGTCTCTTTGATTAACCCATTTTCCTTGGGTAGCAGCGGCACTGCTTTGGCCTTGAATTGGGAACTGCGGCCAAGGGCGAGATGCAGTGTGGAGGACTGGGGGTAAATGGCTAGTACAGACACGGGCAGACCTTCTTTCCAGAGGAAATGAAAAAGCAGGTAATCTGTAAATACCTGCTTCATTGACTTTCTATTAAATTACTTCTCTAGTCTTGTTAAGATTCCTGCTCAGGCGGCAAAGCTTCTTTGCGAGATAGGTTGATCCTTCCCTGCTTGTCAATGCCGGTAACTTTGACCAGAATCTCATCGCCTTCCGAGACAATGTCTTCCACTTTCTTTACCCGATGATGAGCGAGTTGGGAAATGTGGACCAGACCTTCCTTGCCAGGCAGAATCTCCACAAAGGCACCGTATTCCATCACCCGTTTAACTGTACCGAGATACTTCTCACCTACCTCGGCATCTTTCGTATAGTACTCAACCAACTGACGGGCTTTTTCACCACCGCCGCCTTCCGAGGAGGCAATGTAGACGGTTCCATCGTCTTCAATGTCAATGCTGGCGCCTGTCTCTTCGATGATCTTGCGGATCACCTTGCCGCCAGGTCCAATTACGTCTCTAATTCTGTCCACTGGGATCTGCAGCGTGATGATGCGCGGAGCATAAAGGGAGAGCTCGGGCCTGGGAGCGGCAAGAGCCTCACTCATCTTGTTGAGGATGAACAGTCTTCCCTGTTTTGCCTGTTCAAGGGCTTCAGCCATAATCGCCCGGCTTACGCCGCCGATCTTAATGTCCATTTGCAGCGCAGTGATTCCAACTTCAGTTCCGGCTACCTTAAAGTCCATATCACCAAGGGCGTCTTCCATGCCTTGGATATCGGTGAGGATGGTGTAATCGCTATCCATCATCATCAAGCCCATGGCAATTCCCGCTACCGGACGCTTAATCGGCACGCCGCCGTCCATCAAGGCAAGGGTGCTGCCGCACACACTGGCCATGGAGGAGGAACCGTTGGACTCCAAAATCTCAGACACGAGGCGGAGCGTGTAGGGGAATTCTTCCTTGTCCGGGATGACCGGAAGCAATGCCCTTTCAGCTAAAGCACCGTGGCCGATTTCACGCCGTCCCGGTCCCCGAATGGGCCTTACTTCACCCACACTGTAAGGTGGGAAGTTGTAGTGATGAATGTAGCGTTTGCTCTCATCATTTGTCAAGTCGTCAAGCAGCTGGGCGTCGGATTTGAGGCCTAACGTCAAAGCGGTGAGTGCTTGGGTCTGTCCTCTGGTAAATAGGCCACTACCGTGCACCCGGGGCAGAATCCCCACTCCGCAGCTGATGGGACGGATTTCGTCCGGCTTGCGGCCGTCTGGGCGCAGCTTATCTTTGGTGATCGAGCGGCGCACTTCTTCTTTCAAAAGAATATCGAACGCTTTGCCAATATCTTTCTGCTTCTCCTCGTACGCTTCTTCGCCGAACTCGGCTATGTAAGCGCTGTGGGCCTGTTCTTCAACTGCAGCGATAAGACTTTCCCGTTCCAGTTTCTCAAATGTTTGAACCGCTTTGGGTAGGCTTTCTGCAGTCTTTTCCCTGACCCAAGCCAAAAGGGATTCTTCCACTTGGAACACAGGCACTTCCACTTTTTCCTTACCAATCTCTTCCCTAATCTGTTCCTGCAGCCTACAGAGCTCTTGAATGAACCTATGGCCGTAGGTAATGGCTTCCAAAGCCACATCCTCGGACACCTCGTTAGCGGCCGCTTCAACCATCATAACAGCCTCTTCAGTACCTGTCTCTTATA
>DGFC01000063.1 GCA_002391465.1 Firmicutes bacterium UBA3910
AGATGTGTATAAGAGACAGGCCTAACACTACCGACGAGTTCATCGCCCTGTTGGATCAACTGAAAGCACTGGGCTACGATATGCCCATTATGGAAGGTTTAATGGACGCTTGGGCAGTATCCCACTACCTGGGCACCATCTTCCAGCGCATCCTGGATCCAGCGGTAATGGCTAAGGACTACAACCCAGCCACCGGCGAGTTCACCGATCCTGGCTACATCAAGGGTCTGGAGTTCTTCCGCACCTTGACTGAATACATGGGGCCAATTGCCACCGCCATCGACCACGAAACCGCCCGAAACATGTTCGCAGCAGGTGAAGTACCCATCGTATACATGCAGTTCGCCGAAATCAAGATGCTACAGAGAACCGGTTTCAACGACTTTGCGTTCTTCAATTTCCCAGCCTTCCCGGACGGCAAGGGCAACCCCAATGGGTTGACCGGTGCGCCGGAAGGCTTGATGCTGGCTCACAACGCACCCAAGGAAGCAGAGGAGTTCCTCAAGTTCATCATCTCCTACGACAACATGCTTCGCTTTGTGGAAGCCGACGGCCAATTTGTCGCCATTTGGAACTGCCTACCTGAAGACCTCGACGAGGTATCCTTAGCGGCGTACAACTTGGTACTGGAGTCCGATGAAGTTGTTCCCTGGCTTGACAACGCAGTGAACATCACAATTGCCGATATCTTTATGCGGGGTGGACAGAATCTTGCCATTGGAGTAACCACACCAGAGGAAGTAATGGCTCAGGTCCAGAAAGCCGCTGCCGAACTGCGTAAGGCGACCAACAACTAATTGGGTGCTCAGTGCAGGTTGGGGGAGGAAACTCCCCCAACCCCATCTAATAGCCTCAGGGAGGTGAACGGGCATGGTCCGCTTTAAGAAAAGGTACAACCTTGCTCCCTACTTGTTTATTCTACCCGCCCTACTGATGCTGGCGGTGTTTATTTACTACCCCATCATTCAGAACTTCATCTACAGCTTCTTCCGCTTCTCAGCCTTTTCGCCTACCAAAACCTTTGTGGGTTTGGATAACTTCAAGAACCTGCTGGAGGATTCGGTGGTGCGCACGGGATTGGTGAACAATGTCCGCTACGCAGTAATCTCCGTGATCTTCCAGGTGTTTGGGGGGCTGGTGGTGGCCGCCATTTTGGAGGACAAGCTCCTCCGAAGGGTTGCTCCGCTCCTGCGGGTAATCTACTTTATGCCGGTGGTTATCTCCATCTCGGTGATCTGCTTTCTGTTCACGTTTGTGTATCACCCCACCGTGGGACTGCTCAATAAGTTCCTGGAGTTAATCGGCCTTAAGAGTTTGGCCAAACCCTGGCTGGGCCTGCCCAACACGGCTCCCTTTGCTGTAATTGCCGTATCCCAGTGGCAGAGTATTGGTTACATCATGCTCCTGTTTGTGGTGGCAATCCAGAAAATTCCCCAGGAACTGATGGAAGCAGCAGAAATTGACGGAGCCGGGCGTTTTCGCCGCTTCTTCTCCGTAACGCTGCCCCAGGTGAAGGAAACCCTGTTTGTTACCACCTTGATTACAGTAACCGGCGCTTTCCTGGTGTTTAACGAACCGTACATTCTCACCAGGGGTGGGGGACCAGGTACCAGCTCCATTACGTTAGCGGTGCACATGTACCTGTCCGGCTTCTTCCGGGATAACATGGGCTATGCTTCCACCATCGCCATTGTCATCTTTCTCATTACCGCCGTGCTCGGGGTGCTGCAGGCCACCCTGTTCCGGACTGGAAAGGATGAGTGAAATGGGTAGGGCAAAAGCAAAATCCAAGTGGTCCAACCTGCTCTGCGTAATTGTGGGACTGTTCCTCCTGGCCTACGCTGTGGTGATCGTTTATCCACTTCTCTGGATGGTCATGTCCTCCATGAAATCGTATAATGAAATCTACCGGAATGTGTGGGCCCTTCCCTCAGAATGGCTGGTGTCCAACTATGTTACCGCCTGGAATGTGGGCATTTCCGACTATTTCTTGAACAGCTTCCTGGTTACCGGTGCCACCATTGTGCTGGTGCTGCTCGTCGGTTCCCTGGCTGCTTACGGGTGAGTCAGTACAAGAGCAGGTTAATTGACGTGCTCCTGATTGTAACCATGGGCGGGATGATGATCAGCCCCCAGGTTACCCTGATTCCCTTGTATGTGCTCCTCAATGAAATCGGGGTGCACAACACCCGCTGGGCTTTGATTCTGCCTTATGTGGCTTTTAGGCTGCCTTTGGCCATTCTGCTCATGCGCTCTTACTTCTTAGGCGTTCCTAAGGAGCTGGAGGAATCTGCCCGCATTGACGGGTGTTCTCCCCTGGACGTGTACTGGCGGATTTTTGTTCCCATTGGCAAGCCCATTATGCTCACCACCGCCATGCTCACCGCCTACTATGCTTGGAACGAGTTTCTGTTTGCCATCATCTTTATTGACTCCAACAAGTTCAAGACGATTCCTTCGGGTCTGATGAACTTCAGGGATGCCCTGCGCACCGATTGGGGCGTATTGTTGGCAGGTATGGTGATTGCCTCAGTGCCCATGATTATCCTCCTCATTTCCCTGCAGAAACACCTGCTGCGGGGCATGTCGGAAGGTGCAGTGAAAGGTTAAACACTGGAGGTCGGTTCTATGAAATTAATCTCAGTAGGAGACAACGTTGTAGACTGCTATGAGGATCAGGGAATGTACTATCCCGGAGGGAACTGCGTCAATGTGGCAGTGTACTGCAAGCGCTACGGATTTAAGGAATGCGCGTACATTGGTGTGTTCGGTACCGACGAGAAGGCGGAACACATTAAGTGGGCCCTGAAGCAGGAAGGGGTTACGTTTGAGCGCTCCCGCCACATGGTGGGGATAAGCGGTCAGCCCCGGGTTCGCCTCACCCCCGATGGGGACCGGGTGTTTGTGCACAGCCCCAAGAATACTGTACAGCACCTGGTGCGCCTCCGCCTTACCCAGGAGGATCTGGACTACATTGCAGGCTTCGATTTGTGCCACACCAGCTGCTACTCGGGGATTGAGCCGGAGCTGCCAGCTCTGGCGGAACACTGTAGAGTTTCCTTTGACTTTTCCACACGCACCGAGTTAGACTACTTGGAGCGGGTGTGCCCCTACGTTAATATCGCCTTTTTCTCCGGTTCCCACCTATCTCAGGAGAAATTGAACGCCTTAATCACTAAAGCCCATGAACTGGGCACGGAAGTGGTGGGGGTTACTTTAGGGGGAGAGGGCGCCCTCTTTTCCTGGCAGGGGAAACGCTACCGCCAGGGGATTGTGCCGGTGGAAGTGGTGGACACCATGGGGGCGGGCGACAGCTTTATCGCAGGCTTTCTCACCCACTTTTTAGCCACTAGGGACATGGAAGGGGCCCTGGCCAAGGCCGCGGAACATGCGGCTGAAACCTGTAAAACCTATGGAGCTTTCGGCTATCCCAAGGAACTTGAGCAGAATTAGCACCACGGGGA
>DGFC01000055.1 GCA_002391465.1 Firmicutes bacterium UBA3910
TCGCTGTTGTCGGCGGTGTTGGTCTGTTTTGCGTCATATCCATTCTCTCTCGAGAAGACAGCGTCCATGTCCTCCACATTAGCCTGACGATAGCCGGATTCTTCCGGAGGCAGATTTACAATCCCGACCTTAATCAGGTCTTGGGCAGCTGCGAGTGTACCAAGCGACAAAACCAAAATAACGGCTAACAGTAATGGCAACCTCTTCATCAATAAACCCCCTCGAATTTTTTAGACGCAATCAAGATAACCCGTCTAGCCTTTCGAAAACCTCCTACGGAGTCGCGCGCTCTAGCCCTATTACCTCCCCCTTCTATTCTCTCAAGTTATATAGCCAACCTATTGGTTGTTCATCTATTAATCAATAAATACGGGCCGTTGAACGTGAATAGAAGTGTGCTATATGCGCTTAGGAATTGGGGATTGACTATTGATGCGTTGAGAAGCGGTTTATCGAAATCGTCCACGCCTGCAGCGGGACGATTTCAAGCAGTTCTAGTTTGGCTATTGTGGGCGCTGTCACTAGTGGAAATGGGAGTGTGGTGTGGAGTGTGATATAGGCGATTACAGCAGGGGCAGAATGAATAAGTTTCCTAGCCCGCTGCATTTTATGCCGGATGCAAATTAGTTCTATAACATATTCTACGCTAAAAGCAATATTTTGTCTACTTCTATGTGCCTTTTGTGCCATCGGCAATTTGACCAATGCCGAAAACAGAACTGGACTGTGTGACGGTTTGACATACCCGGAAGCAGGTCTCACAAGGCGAATATGGCCAGCAATTTGTTAAAGAAAAAACAGCCGACACCCCAAGGGCATCGGCTTCCACTTCCTGCAATCCGTTACAGAACCGCAACCTCCAAAAAATGCGCCAACAAGCCGGCGGCAACACAGAAGGGAATGCTGAACACGAACTTGTAGGCAAAGAATCTCGCACCCATAAACCCAATCTCAAATGGAGCCTTGTTCAAGGCAGATATGCCCCAACTGGTCAGAAGGGCCACAAGCGTCCCCAACCCTCCTCCTGCTGCTAGAATGGAGCCCACAATGGGAAAGGCGGCGTAAGGCCCCATGGCCAGAATCATCCCACCCAATGTACCCAGCAGGATACCCCGCAGCCCCGCCTGCGCGGATAGCCACTGTTCCACAAACTCGGCGGGGACCAGAACCTCGATCATCCCTCCTAAGATAAAGGCTGCCACCAGAAGCGGGACTGTCTGCAGCATCTGCTTCAGGCCCACCTGTACCCCTTTCCACTGCTGTCCAGTGGTCTTGGCATTAATCAACATGAGTATTCCGGCGAGCAGACCTAAGACTACTGTGGTCTGAACCATCTATTTCACCTGCCTGCCAAAGATGTCTGTGAAGGTCCGGTTAGCAAAACGCCGCTCTGCCAAAAGCCCGATTATGATCGGAATGGGAAAAGAAAGCAGATTGCGCACCGCAGCAACTGTGGGGCTGATCAGGCTGGCCTCCATGGGGATCCGGGTTACGTCATACAACAGTTTTCCGTACATGAACGAAATGAGAATATAAAAGGGTATCGCCTTCTCTGTAATGCTGGCAATGAAAGGGTAGAAAATGTACGGACCGCCAGGAAAAAGCGATCCGGCCAGAGCACTGAGTACAACCCCTTTAATCCCCTTAAAGTTCTGCAGCCATCGATCCAGCAGTTCTTGGGAAAGCAGCACCTGAATCTGGCCGATGACCAGAAATGAGGCCGCGAGCATGAGGCTTGATCTGAGCCCCGTATTTAGGGCTTTGGAAAGCCCGGAAACGAGCAGAGAACTTCCTCCAACAACGTAAGCTATAAGCATAACGGCTAGGGCAGCCAGGCAAGTAATCACCAGCGACTGCTTCAAAGTTTTTCCTCCTTAACCACGCGAACACCTGAATTGTGATGCTGTATCATACCGACCATTCTTTGGTCACGTGCTTGATTCACTTATCAACGCGGAGAGGCTCATCAGCCGCAGCCATGAGCCTCTCTCCAGAAGGATACGGAACTAGCAAGTTTAACGACCAGACAACTTCGCGATCAGATTTTTGATCATCACGTGATGTCTTCTGCACTGCTCCACGGGATCCATGTACGTGTCGCAGCCGATGTCGAAGTAATGCCTTTGGCCTTCATACTCGGATGAGATGTACCCATCCCAGCCAGCATCCAGAAGTACACGGATCGCGTTGGCGTAGTCGATGGAGGATTCTTGATAATCCTCGGTCATTTCGTAAAACTTCCCATGAATGTGCTTGGTGTAGGGCAGCACCTCACGCAGCCACTCGGGGTCATCATAGACCAGGCGGTTGATACTGCTCAAGGCCTGGAGGTCCTTTTCGTTTCCTCCCATCCCCCTCACATCTTCCTCCGAGAGGGGCTCTTTGGCCCGGTAGGCCTCTTCTATGCGGGCGATGATCGCCTCATTGGCCCCTTCGCGCAGGAGCCGTTTGACGAAAGGAACGGGCAGAGACACGGAAAAGATGCCCATGTCCGGCACAAAACCCCCAGCCTTCGTTCCGGTGCGCTGGATCACTTCCAGCCACTCCTGGGTCCACCAGGTATGGATACCCCTTGGCGCGTGGATTTCTGTGGCGATTTGGATGCCCAACTCTTCAGCCACGGGCAGGCACCGCTCCAGGATTTCGAGGTGCTCTTTCCTAATGATGCCCGTGCGATACACCTTGAAACCCAATCTGGCAGCGCGCTTGAGGTCTTCTATGGTGAGGTCCACCACTTCCTTCACAGTGAGCATCCTGTTTTTGTACATGGTGTCGAAAAACACGGCACCGTAACTAGTGGGGACGGTATTGTACTTTTCCATCCAGCTAAACCACAGATCCACAGCTTCCTTGGAAAGTTCTGGCCACCCGGGTAGGGGCATCTGGTCGGGCAGAAACTCAATACCATCGGCCCCCACCTCATTGGAGACCCGTTCAATACAGCCCTCAAGATCCAGTTTGCCAAGGTAGTAGTCCTCTTGCAGGCTGTATAACGACACTCCTAGCTTAATTGCCATGCTGGTTCCCCCTTCCGCTATTCTACATCAAACTCGGCCCAGGCGTAGCTTGAGTTCCCTTTGGGCATGTAGATGATCCTCAGTGCCACATCAACCTCTAGTTTGTGCCTGCCTGGAGCGAGGCCATCATCCTGCAGCACGGTTATGCGCGCCTTTTCTCCATACTCCCAGCGATAGGTCGTGACTGTTTCCAGCTCCTGGAGGGTGAAAACCTCACCACAGCTGGTATTGAACCTTATCGCCTCTTCGGGCACAGCTTCACCGTCGATGGTAACCTTTAAATGGTCAATCATGGATAGAGGAACGCCCGCGTAGTAGGGGATCCGCAGCCAAAACTCCCAACCAACTTTCTTGCCATCCTGCACCACATTGCGCAGGCCCTCTTCGCAGATCAAGTACTTCTCATTCACAACACAATCCCCCTTCCGTACAAGGCTGGCCAGGGTCAACTGCCTATCTGGCCGTAAAAGCGGCCTACTCACGGCGCGCAAAACAGCTGCGCGGAGTAGGCCGAGCTACTGCTTAGAAGCTGATATCGAACTTAACTAGTTCGGATCCTATCTGCTGCTCCGTTAAGAACAAAGCGGGAGACATGGCCTTAATCTCATCGACCGTTACTGCTCTACCCAACTCCTGCGACAGGAAAATACCGTCGGTAAAGAGCAGCTGTTGTGCAGCTATCTCCGGCGTGTTGTAGCGGCTTTCCTCATCCAAAATACCCAGCCAGTAAGCGAGGAACATGACTTGGTTGTCGTTGTACATCAGCATGCTGGGATCAAGGCGCTGCTCCACATTGCCGTTCTCATCGCACTTGAGGTCAATCTCAACATTCCTGCCGTTCAAATCGCCATAGAACTTCAGCTCAGGCTCACCGAAGAAAGGCCGCACGCCTTCACGCCGGGCCAGCTTACCGCCTACCGTATCGGCAGCGATGATTTCCAAACCGCCCTTGGACCCCAGGATATAAGTCATGGAGTAGTCCTTGTAGTTCGCGGCCGACGTGGTCAAATAATGAAAGCCAAGACCGTTTTCAAACTTGGCGAAACCGTGGCAGATATCTTCCACGCCAAAGCCATCGGGGTTGGTGACCAAACGCTCGTCAATATCCACACCGCGCTTGGCAAAGCCGTTCACGCTCTGCAGCTCGGGCATGCCTAAGATATGCAAAATCTGTCCAATGACATAAACCCCGAGATCGATGGATGGACCATGTCCGGCCATGCGCTTGGAATAGAAGTCAGTGGTAAACTGCGGCAGGTCATAGCCGGGACGGCGGCGCCTGGTGATCATCTCCAAGTTCACGAAATAGGGAGTACCCAAATCGCCCCGGGCAATCATGTCCCTGGCTACCCTGGTCTGGGGTGTCATGAGCGAGCTGATCTGCACATGGAACTTCCTGCCCAGTTTTTCGGCGCAGTCGATCATCAGCTTGGCATCATGATAGCTGGCTGCCGCTGGCTTCTCGCAGTAGACGTCAAAGCCGGCTTTCATGGCCGCTATGGAAATGGGGGTGTGCAAATTGTTGTGCACACAGACGTCAATCACATCGATATCATCGCGCTCCAGCATCTTGCGGAAGTCTGTGTACAGGTCCTTTTCCTCGAAGCCGTACTGCTCGCCCCACTTCTTGAGGCGATCCGGGTTGATTTCGGCGCAAGCCACTACTTTTGCCTTAAAACCAAGTTGCGCAGCATGACGCTCAATATTTGAGTAAATGAGCATGTGACGGTGGGAGATCATCCCCGCACCGATGATACCTACACGAACTTCTCTCATAAACTGCCGCGTCCTCCTTCTTAGTAAGCCCCCGAGCCGCTGTCGGCTGGGGGGAAGTTAGTCACTGTTCTATTTCGTGCTGTAGATGCCGGAAAGGTCAGTTACGCCAACGCCGAACAGCTTGTAGCCTTCGATGTCCGGCCTGGAGA
>DGFC01000098.1 GCA_002391465.1 Firmicutes bacterium UBA3910
CAGGCTTTCCACAACTTCGAGGAACGCTTTGAACGGCAGTACTCTCTCAAGAGACTCGCACAGATTGAAGTACGGGTTAAATCTTCACTGAATGTAGCGTTTGGAGCATCATTGTTGCAACCTGCTTTGGAAGAAATTGACTCGGCACTTACGGCCTCGGAGTCAACAGCTGGGTGGGGAGTGATCGGCGGAGCAGTGGTCGGTTCAGCCATTCTGCCTGGAATAGGGACCATTTTGGGAGGAGTAATCGGCTCATTTCTCGGTCGTTTCTTCGGCCCAAGCCTGGAGCAAGTCCGTCGAGAGGTTCAACAACATATTTGGGAACACATAGACCGTGCTATCTATGACGAGGTTATGCCAGAAGTGGAGAAGATGATCGATCAGCAGCAAGAACAGCTGGGTGAGGCAGTTCTTAGACACATTGCCCACTATGTCCAAAACTATGACAGCCAGGTACGTGAACTTATTGCGGAACACCAACGCCACAAACGGGAAGTGGAGCGTTACATTCAGGAAGCAAGAAGTATTGCAAATGAGCTCAAACGGCGTCAGGCACAACTTCGCAGTCTAGGAGAAGCGAAGGAGTCGCTGCAGGTGCAGTGGTCCAGAGCGTGAGAACCGACCCGTCAAATGATGAAGAGTGGGTGGTTGTTCTCTCCCGGGCAAACCAGACCGGGAGAGTTTCACTTTGGGAGGAAGGAAAAGGGAGACTGCGCCTGAAATACTCAGAGACAATCCATTCGGTTCCCTAATCCAAACGGCTAAACTGGGTACGTCTATAGGGGGGAGCCGAAGACAAAGGCGGTTTCGTGATGGAGAAAGCTATTGAAGTACAGGGGTTGAGGAAATCCTACGGCCAGATTGAGGCGGTGCGGGGTATTGACTTTTACGTGGAGAAGGGCAAGTTCTTTGCTTTTTTGGGGCCCAATGGTGCGGGTAAGACTACTACCATCGGTATTCTCTCCACCGCCCTCAAAGCGGACCGGGGCAGTGCTAGAATCAACGGCCATGAACTGGGTAGGGAGGATGGTCAAATCCGCTCCTCCATCGGCGTTGTCTTTCAGGGTAACTACCTTGACGATCTTTTGACCGTGAAGGAGAATCTTTTGACCCGGGGCAGTTTCTACGGCCTAAAGGGTCAAGTCCTGGAGAAGGCAGTCCAGCGGGCAGCAGAAGAGGCAGAGGTAACCGAGTTTCTCAACCGTCCCTACGGCCAGCTTTCGGGCGGCCAGCGGCGCCGGGCAGATCTGGCCCGGGCACTTGTGAATAGGCCCAAGATTCTCTTTTTGGATGAGCCCACCACCGGTCTTGACGCCCAAACCCGCCGTAATGTGTGGGATAGAATCCATGCCCTGCAGCGGGAAAACGAGATGACCGTCTTTCTCACCACCCATTACATGGAAGAGGCGGCAGGTGCGGACTATGTGATCGTGATCGACCATGGGGAGATCGCAGCGAAGGGTACCCCTGCCCAGCTGAAGGAAGAATACGCTCGGGATCAGCTGCGGCTCTGGACAGACGATCTGAAAACGCTGCGTGGACTTCTCATGGAGATGTCTTTAAGCTTTAGGGAACAGGCAGATGTGGTAGCCATTGACATTCCTTCTACCTTCGCTGCCCTGCCCATAATCGACAGGGTGCGGGACCATATTTCCGGCTTTGAAGTAATCCAGGGTACTATGGACGATGCCTTCATCGGCATCACAGGAAAGGAGATCCGCCCATGATTACCTTCGCTCTCCGCAATCTGAAGCTCTTTTTCAGAGATCGGGCCTCTGTCTTTTTCTCCCTTCTAGCCGTGTTTATCATTATTGGTCTCTATGTCCTTTTCCTTGGTGATACGGTAATGGCAGACATGGAAGGAGTGCCGGCGGCCAGGTTCCTTATGGACAGCTGGATTATGGCGGGTCTTTTGGCCGTAACCGCAGTCACCACAACCATGGGTGCCGTCGGTGTGGTGGTGGAGGACCGGGCCAGGGGTATTGCCCAGGACTTCCAGACGTCTCCCATCAAACGCAGCACCATCGTGGGAGGTTACCTCCTTTCTACCCTCACGGTGGGAGTGGTTATGGGCTTGGTTGCTCTGCTTCTAACTGAACTTTACATCGTTGCTAACGGCGGCAGCATCCTGCCAATTGCAGGCCTTGTCAAGGTCCTTGGCCTTATTCTCCTCTCCACCACTGTGAGCGGAGCCATACTCTTTTTCCTAGTCTCGTTTTTCAAAACCCAGAACGCCTTTGGTGTGGCTAGTACTGTGGTGGGGACTCTGATCGGCTTTTTGATGGGTATTTACGTTCCCCTAGGGGTTCTGCCCCCGTCCGTCCAAACTGCGATCAAACTCTTTCCCATCTCCCATGCCGCATGTTTGTTCCGGCAGGTTTTGATGGAGGTGCCCATGAATCTGGCCTTTGCTGGGGCTCCCGGCGCTGTGCTCGAGGAGTTTCAGACCATGATGGGTGTGGTTTTCAGGTTCGGCGACAGCGCGGTCAGTCCCTGGGTGAGTTTACTCATCCTTGTGGTTACTGCCCTTGTTTTCTTTACTCTGGGCGTGTGGCGGATGCTTTACCGGAGTCAAGGCTGAGCCTACTAGCCGCTCAGCTTGGGTTTAATTGACAAATAGATCCAAAGTTGGGTAAAATAGGTAATAGAAGCGATGCGATTCTATCGCCCGTGGTAATCTCGCAGGGGGGAAACGCAATGAAATTGCTGGGTCGCACTGTGGTGCCCGGGGACAAGGCCATTTCCCATCGGGCTCTTATTATCAGCAGCCTCAGCCATGGGCCTTCAGTTATTCATGGGTTAAACGAAGGTCTGGATTGTTCATGTACCAGGCGCTGTTTGGCGCAGCTGGGCGTTTCCATCCACAAAAATAAGGAAGCTTGGCATGTGGAAGGGCGCGGCTTTCGTCTGGACAGGACGGAAGAAGTGCTCTTTTGTAATGAATCGGGGGCTACCCTGCGCATGCTGGCCGGTGTACTGGCCGGCCAGGACTTCTTGAGTTTCCTGGATGGTGGACCATCCCTGCGCAGCCGTCCCATGGGTGCCATCATTGATCCACTGCGCAAGATGGGCGCGGATATGTACGGTGCTGCGGGCAGTAATCTGGCGCCCCTTACCATCCGGGGCGGCGGACTCAAGGGGATCCGCTATGAGCTGCCCATACCCCACGCCCAGGTCAAATCGGCAATTCTCTTTGCTGCTCTGCAGGCAGAAGGGACAAGCCAGATTGTTGAACCTGTGCAGTCAAGGGATCACACCGAACGTATGCTCAAGGAAAGCGGCGCCCAACTGCGCCGCATCGAGGGGACCATTCAAATCACGGGCGGCACTCCTTTGGAAGGCCGGGAAGTATACATTCCCGGCGACTTATCTGCTGCTGCCTTTTTGATCGGGGCAGCCGTTCTTTTGCCAGGTTCTGAGCTTGTTGTGGAAAACGTTGGGCTCAATCCAACCCGGCTTGGCTTCCTCGAAGTGCTGGGACAGATGGGTGCCTTAGTTGAGATTGTGGATCTGCAGGAAGTGGGGGGCGAACCCTTCGGTACTGTCGTTGTCCGCGGTGCAGACGAGCTGGCAGCTGCGACGGTGGAAGGGGCGATCATTCCTCGTTTGGTGGATGAAATACCTATTCTAGCCGTTGTGGCAACCCAGGCGGAAGGTACAACGATTATCCGAAATGCGGCAGAACTCAGGAGCAAGGAGTCTGACCGCCTAGCGAATCTCGCCCGGGAGCTGAATAAGATTGGGGCCAATATTACTGAGCTGCCGGACGGTTTGGAGATTACCGGACCCACTAAGCTGGGTAGTGGTTTCCTTGAGAACTATGGTGATCACCGCCTGGCCCTGGCCTGGGAAGTGGTGTCCCTAATCAGTGGGGGCTTGGCCAAAACAGAATCGGGCGGGTTGCTAGATCTTTCCTTTCCAGGCTTTCAAGAAACCTGGGCAGGGTTAATAGTGGGGTGAGAAAATGAAAGCATATGCCTTGATTGGTTATCCCTTAGAACATACCTATTCACCGTTTCTACACAAACTGATCTTCACCGCCTGGGCTCTTCCCCATACCTACATCGCTTGGGAAGTACTTCCTAGCGAGCTGGCAGTGGGGGTAGAGATGTTTAGGCGCAACTTTGCCGGCTTTAACGTCACATCTCCCCACAAAAAGGAGATTATTCCCCTCCTAGACGAACTGGATCTCAGTGCCGAGATCTTTTCTGCAGTGAACACGGTAAAAAACGAAGACGGACGCTTGATTGGGTATAATACAGACGGTGTGGGCTTTATGGCGGGCCTGGAACGTCTAGATTACGACGCCACGGACAAACACATCTTGATCCTTGGTGCGGGCGGTGCCGCCTACACGGTTGCCTTGGAGCTTGCTAGATTAGGCTGCTCTTTCACCATTGCCAACCGGGAAGTGGAGACCGCTTACCAGTTAAAATTGTATTTAGACAAACGCTTTCCCAATGTGGATTCGGAAGTATGCAACATCGAGCGGATACCCAGGCAGAAGTATGAGATGATTGTGAACGCCACACCGGTGGGCATGCCCCCATTGGTGGGCCATTCGCCCATCCATCCCAGCTATTTGGAAGGCGCGGAACTTGTTTATGACTTGAACTACAACCCCGCCCGCAGTCTGCTCCTGCAGCAGGCAGAACAGGCAGGGTGTCTAGTGGAGAACGGCCTGCCCATGCTGGTTTATCAGGGAATTCGCTCCCAGGAGATTTGGCAGGGGCGGAAGGCTTCCCCTGAAATGGGAGAAGAAATCCTGGCTGTTATGGCTAAGGAGGTACAGAAATGACCAAGGTCTTAGTACTCCACGGCCCCAATTTGAACCTTTTGGGGCAGCGCGAACCTGAAATCTACGGTTACATGACACTGGATCAGATTAACGAAGAGATCGCCTCCCTGGGCAACCAGTTGGGCATTGAAGTGAGTTTCGCCCAGTCCAACCGGGAAGGGGTTCTGATCGAAAAGATCCATCAGGCGGTAGGTGCCTACGACTGGATCATCTTCAACCCGGGTGCCTTCAGTCATTACAGCTACGCCCTGAGGGATGCATTGGCTGCTGTGGAGATCCCCACCATTGAGGTACACCTAAGCAACATTCAAGCCAGGGAAGAGTTCCGCCATAAATCGGTCATTGCCCCGGTCTGCGTTGGTCAGATCAGCGGCTTTGGTGTCAGGTCATACCTGTTAGCCCTGTACGCGGTGTTTGAAATGCGGGGGGCGGAAAAGTGAAGCGGAATATAGTGCTCATGGGCTTTATGGGTGTGGGGAAGACGTCTGTGGGTAGAGAACTGGCACTTAGACTAAAGAGGGAGTTTGTCGATCTAGATGAGCTTCTAGAAGCGAAACTCGGTGTTTCCATCACCGAGTTTTTTGCCGCAAAAGGTGAAGCAGCCTTTCGCAAATTGGAGAAAGAAGCGATCCGCAGCCTGGCTCAAAAACGTGGACTTGTTCTGGCCACCGGAGGAGGGGCTGTGCTCGACCCAGAGAATGTCCGGGCCCTGCGGGAAAAGGGTGTCCTAATTCTTCTCACCGCAGAACCTGAAACTATTGCCCAGCGGCTAGCAGGGGATTTGAGTAGACCTCTACTGGGCCCAGATGCATCAGTGGAGAGAATCGGGAAGCTGTTGGCCCAAAGGGAAGCCGCCTACCAGGCCGCTGCGAAGGTTGAAATCGCCACCGATCACCTTACGCCAGACCAAGTGGCGGAGGAAATTGTACGCTGCCTTAGAACCGAGTCTGGGACTTAGAAAATCGTTCCTTTCTTCACCATTTCCCCCTTTAGGCAGGATTTTGGCTGGCGTTTTACGAAGATTTAATACCGTAACCGCACAAGACCAGTCTAGAAGGGGGCGAACCAATGCAGCTGCAGTTTTTGGGAGCGGCGGAGACAACGAGCGGCTCCTCTTATTTGCTCTCATTTGATCAGTATCAGGTACTTATTGACTGCGGGATGTTCCACGGTCCGGAGGAGTTGAAACAGCGCAACTACGGAGATTTTCCCTATTCACCGCGGGAGATCGATGCTGTTATTCTCACCCATGCCCATATTGACCACAGTGGGCTTCTGCCCAAGTTGGTGAAACGGGGCTTCCATGGGCCCATCTACGCCACCGGGGTAACTGCCGATTTGTGCCGGGTTATGCTGGCCGATTCGGGGCATATCCAGGAGACTGAGGTGGAGCGGAAAAATCGCAAACTGCGTCGGCAGGGTAAACCCCTCCTTGCTCCCATTTACACGGTCGAGGACGCTTTAAACACCCAAGGGCAGTTCAGGCGGATGGTGTACGATGAGGAGGTTACTGTGCTGCCCGGTTTGCGGCTCCGCATGCGCGACGCGGGGCACATTCTAGGTGCGGCCATTGTGGAGCTGTGGGTTACGGAAAACGGGGAGACAAGCAAGTTTGTCTTTTCCGGTGACTTGGGGGGCCTGGATCAGCCCATTATTCAAGACCCCACCTTTATTGCCGAAGCGGATTATTTAATCATCGAATCTACCTACGGTACCAGGCTGCATGAAAAGCGGGACGAGCGTTTTACCCACCTGGCCCAGGTGGTGAACGATACCCTGCGGCGGGGAGGCAATCTTTTGATCCCCTCCTTTGCGGTGGGGCGGACGCAGGATCTGCTCTACGCATTACGGGTGCTGCAGGATCGGGGCGATGTTCCCCCTTTGACGGTGTATGTGGACAGCCCGTTGGCTACCGCGGCAACGGAGGTTTATCAAAGCCATGCCCAAGTTTTTGATTACGAGACCCGCAGCATGCTGCGGGAAGGGCGTTCGCCCTTTGAGTTCCCCGGCCTGCACTACACCGAGAGCGTCGAAGAGTCCATCGCCCTCAACTCCATTACAGGCGGGGTGATAATTATTGCCGGCAGCGGAATGGCCGATGCTGGTAGGATCAAGCATCATTTGAAACACAACCTTTGGCGCAGGGAAGCGGGGGTCCTGCTTGTTGGCTATCAGGCAGTGGGTACCCTGGGTCGGCGCCTGCAGGACCGGGCGGAAGAAGTGCGCATCCACGGGGAGCGCATTAGGGTCTGGGCCAGTGTGGATACCATCAGTGGGTTCTCTGCCCATGGGGACCAAGAGGCGCTCATGAACTGGCTTAAGCGCTTTCGCCATATCGGCCGGGTGTTTGTCACCCACGGCGAGCCCGAGGCCTGCCATGGTTTTGCCGAATTAATCCGCAAAGAACTGCACGTCCCGGTTACTGTGCCCAAGCTGGATGAAGTTTTTGTGCTCCGGGGTAAAGAGGTGCGGAGCACCTGGTCTGCCGATTTAAAGGAAGTTCATGTGGAAGAGAACTTCGCCGGTGTCTTTCAAGCAGCACAGGGGGCAGAGGCAGAACTGCGGGCTAGCTATGGCTATGCCAACAGGCGCTACAAGATCAAAAACACGTTCTTTACTGCCTTTAACTTGGGTTCGGCCCGTCATTTCTTCGAAGAGGCAGCTGCCCTACGGCTGATTGAACGGGGTGCGGTTAAGCCCGGGGATCTTGACCTGGACAGCCCAGAACTTGGGGAAAAGCTGGCAGAACTGACTGGCAAACGCACCTGGGAAGTTGTGAGGGAAGAAGTGCTGCGTCCGGCTGGACTGAGCCAAACCGCCTTTTACTACTTAGACCACCTGCCCGCACGGGCAGCCAGTGGTTATACATATACCAGTTCGGGAGCGGAAGTGGAAAACGTTTATGCTATTCTCAGGGAAGGATTGGAACCCCAGCTTTTTTCCACTGCCCACGATCTACACCGTTTCTGGCTGGTGCTGCAGGCAGGGGAGCTTCTCAACACTGAAAACCGCACACTGCTTTTGGAACGCTATGCCAAACCGGGTGGCTGGTACGAGGTGCGGGGCACTGCTCCTGGCTGTAGAGTGTTCTTGGCGGGCAAGCTCACGGGCGGAGAGCTTGCGATCCTGCTCAGCAACGGGGAAGAAGGGGCGGAGAGTGTGTATCAGCAGCTCCTCCAACTCAAGGGGGCTCCCAAATGGCAGTAGTCCGCTTAGGTAATGATTGGGATGGGGTAATTGGAGATCAGTTTAGGCAGGATTACTATCTTAAGCTGAGGCAGTTTCTCCTGGAGGAATACAGGACTAGGATCATCTATCCCGATAAGTGGGATATTTTCACCGCCCTCCGTACAACCCCTTACGCAAATGTCAGGGTAGTTATTTTGGGCCAAGACCCTTACCACGGGCCAAACCAGGCCCATGGCTTGGCTTTTTCGGTGAAACCGGGGGTACCAAGCCCACCTTCCTTGCTGAACATATTCAAGGAGTTGAATAGAGATTTGGGGATCCCCCTGCCCAACAATGGGTATTTGATACCCTGGGCGAAGCAGGGCGTTTTACTGCTCAACACAGTGCTCACCGTCAGGGCAGGTCAAGCCGCTTCCCACCGGGGAAGGGGCTGGGAGGATTTTACCACTGCAGTGATTGAAAAGCTTAACGCTAAAGACGATCCCATCGTCTTTTTGCTCTGGGGCAGGCATGCCCAGAGCAAAGGGGCTTTACTTTCTAACAAAAAGCATTTAGTCTTAAAGGCGGCACACCCGAGCCCCCTTTCTGCTAACCGGGGCTTCTTTGGGTGCCGTCATTTTTCCCGGGCTAATAAATTCTTAGAGGAGAATGGCTTCGCGCCCATTGACTGGCGCATCCCTGATATAAATTGCAACCGGGCAGGGAAAGATTCTTCCGCTTAGAATTATTCCTAGAGAGGTGAATGTGGTGCAAAAACGCAGATTAGGAAAACCAAATCAAGATGTATCGCTGCTGGGATTCGGCTGTATGCGTCTGCCCACGCTGCCAGGGGGCGAAGTGGATGAGGCTGAGGCGATCCGGATAATTCGTTACGGCATTGATAACGGCATTAATTACGTCGATACCGCTTACAACTACCACGGAGGCAAGAGCGAAGTTGTCCTGGGTAAAGCCCTGCAGGACGGCTACCGGGAAAAAGTCTTTATTGCCGATAAACTCCCCATGTGGATGGTGAAGGAGTCGGAAGACTGTGAACGGATCCTAAACGAACAGCTGGAGCGCTTGAATGTGGATTACATTGACTTTTACCTGCTCCATGCCCTAAATCGGGAAACCTGGCATCAGGCGAAGAAACTGAACGTGTTGGAATTTATTGAAAAGGCCAAGCAAGACGGCCGCATTAGGCACGTGGGCTTTTCCTTCCATGATGAGCTTTCCGCCTTTAAAGAGATAGTAGACGGTTACGACTGGGAGTTCTGCCAGATCCAATACAACTACATGGACGAGGATTACCAAGCAGGGAAAGAGGGGCTGAAATACGCTGCAGATAAGGGTCTGGGCGTGATTATTATGGAACCGCTCCGTGGCGGTAGTCTGGTTAAGAACATTCCGCCCCAAGTGCAGGAAGTGTTTGATCAGGCGCCTGAAAAGAGGACGGCTGCCGCTTGGGCCTTTAGATGGCTCGCCAACCAGCCGGAGGTCAGTCTCATTTTAAGCGGCATGGGTACACTGGATCAAGTTCAGGAGAATATTAATACGTTAGACAGTGCTCTGCCCAATGCTCTGAGTGAAGCAGAACTGGCAGTTATTGAAAAAGCGAAGGCAGCCTTTTTGGAGCGGATCCAGATTCTCTGCACCGACTGCCGTTACTGCCTGCCCTGTCCGCAGGGTGTGGCCATACCCAGGGTGTTCAGGCTGTTTAACGATGCCAGTGTTTATAACGCCTTTGATTCCATGCGCTGGCAGTATGAAAACATGATCAAAAAAGCTGAGGACGCTGGACGCTGCATCGCCTGCGGGCAATGCGAAGAGGTCTGTCCCCAGCAGTTGAACATTATCGAAACGCTAGAGCGTGCCCACAACGCCTTTGCTTGAGGCGGTTTTCTGGAGGGGCACGCCTGCCCTTACTAGGCTGCGGTATAGCACTAAAGTCAATCCGCTGTCCAGAATGTGGTGCAGTGCGGTACCGATACCGACCACTACTAGTGCTTGGTAGAAATCAAAGCCGAAGGGCATGGTGATCAAAGCTTCTCCCAGGGCGTGGATGGGTAGGACGAGTAGTAACACCTGCCAGAACTTTAGGCCTCTGCGGTAGAGGTGGGCGCCTATTACCCCGAAGAACACGTGGATAAAGGCCCGGGCCGCAACAATGGGCCCCAGCGTCACCAGAAAACCTAGGGTGGAGCCTAGGCCTACCAGAGCCGCTACCCAGGGACTGATGGACATGGCCAGAAGGGAAGGCAGGTGACTGCCTAATGTGGCTGAAAAGGGCGGTATGGCAATTTGCAGCCAGCCCTGAAAGGCTAAGGGGATGGCTAAGGCAACAGCTGTGAGCAGTGCCCCATAGAGTAGTTCTTTCACCGTGAGACGCATTCGATCACTCCTGACTTAACACCTGTATATACACCTGTATAATACACCATTGTTAGGTTCTTAGCAAGGGGTGGGGAGGTTAATAGTATGGGTCAGGAAAAGCGGAGATCCGAGATTGTGAAGCTGTTACAGGCAGCCGAAAAGCCCATAACCGGGGCGGAACTCAGTGCCCGTTTCGGTGTGACGCGCCAGATAATTGTGGGTGACGTAGCGGTACTGCGGGCCCGGGGTGAAGAAATAATTGCAACTCCCCGGGGGTATATCCTTTTCAAAAGCTCCGGAGAGGCTCCCCTGCGGAGGACCTTTGCTGTCCGCCACAGCGGAGAGCGGACTGAGATTGCAGCTGAACTCTTTTTGATAGTACGTCTCGGGGGCACTGTGGTTGACGTGACGGTGGAGCATCCCGTCTACGGTGAACTGAGGGGTAATCTGCAGATTATGACAGAAGACGATGTGGAGCAGTTCCTCCGCAGTTTGACAGAACACAAGGCAGAGCCCCTTTTGGTCTTAACCGGAGGTTACCATCTCCATACGGTGGAAGCAGCGGATACGGAAACGATGGAGCAGATCCACGCCGGCCTGCGCCAGGCGGGATATTTGGCGGAATAAGCGGGAAAGTTGGTGGCTGAGATGATGATTGTGGGGGTAGCAGGTGGTACCGGCTCAGGTAAGACAACCTTTGCTAAGGCTTTGAGTAAACTCGTGCCAACCCAGGCAGTGATAATTACCCAGGACTCATATTACGCATCCTTTTCGGAGTTGAGCTTTGAAGAAAGGGTTAAGATTAACTACGATCACCCGGACTCCTTTGAAGACAGCCTCCTAATTGAACACTTAAAGACACTGCGCCGGGGGGAGAGCATCGAGGTACCCGTTTATGATTTTGCCGCTTACACCCGCAGTCAAGATGTGATTAAGGTTGAGCCTGTGCCCATTGTGATCGTGGAGGGTATCTTGGTTTTGGCCAATCCCGAGCTGCGCAGGCTGTTTGATCTCAAGATTTTTGTTGATAACGATCCCGATGTACGGGTGCTGCGCCGCCTGATCAGAGACGTGAAGGAGCGGGGCAGGACGTTAGATTCGGTCCAGACCCAGTACTTAAAAACGGTGAAGCCCATGCACGAGGCGTATGTGGAACCGTCGAAGAAATACGCGGATTTGATTGTACCGGAGGGAGGCTTTAACACAGTGGCCTTAACTACGGTAGCCGCGCTACTCAAGGAGTACTTACGGCAGAGGGGGTAAGGCAGTGGCCAATTTACCAGTTGCCATTTTTAACGGGTTAGTCTGTACCAGTAACGGCCTATACCGCATTTCCGATCTAACTCCGGAGGAAGGGCGGGAATTGATTGCGCGGCACGGTTTTGTTTCCGCGGTGGGCCATGCGGCCAGCGCGGCAGTCTTAAGTGAGGTATTGGGCGTCGAGATCGAAATGAACCGCATTCAGTACCGACAGCAGGTAAACCAGAAGGCTATTGCCCTAGTGTTAAAGGTGCGACCGCCTGAAGGGGAGATTCTCAATGCGGAGCAGATGCGGGAGATTGGTTTTGATTTGAAGCTGATGGAACGGCTTTATTAGGCAGGGGTGGGGGAGTGAAGCGGAGTTTTATCAATCTGGTTCTACTGGGCGGAGTGGCAGCTATCTCCACTTCGGCCGTTTTGATCCGGCTGGCCGCAGCTGAGCCGGCAGCTATCGCCTTTTACCGCCTGCTCTTTGCCGCGCTCATGCTGGCACCTTGGGCAGTAGGGCAGAACAGAGTGGTAAAAATTGGTAGAAAAACTCTTTTAACGACTCTTGCGGGGGGCATTTTCCTTGCCCTCCATTTTCTCTTTTGGATGACTTCCCTAGAAAAAACCTCGGTAGCTTCTTCAGTAGTGTTGGTGACTACCCAGCCTCTCTGGGTCTTTCTCCTTTCTGTCTTTTTACTCAGGGAAAAACCGACAAAAACGATGTGGCTGGGCTTGGCCTTGGCCCTAATCGGTTCAGTTGTGGTTGTATTCACCCAATCTGAAGGCGGCCAGTCCCGTCTGGTAGGTAACCTCTTGGCAGTAGCCGGGGCGATTATGATGGCCTTTTACTTCCTCGTGGGCCGGCGCCTCAGGCGCGATTTACCATTAGCCCTTTACTCAAGCCTAGTCTACGGCAGCAGCAGCCTTGTGTTGGGGATCTTTATGCTGTTCACCCGCACCCCCTTTACAGGTTACGAGTCCAATACCTGGCTTATCTTTCTCTCCCTAGCCTTTATCCCCACCGTTTTGGGCCACAACAGCCTAAACTGGGCGCTGAAGTATCTGCCTGCAACCATGGTCAGTGTGGTGATCCTAGGGGAACCCTTAGGCGCTAGTCTGTTTGCTGTCCTAATTCTCAAAGAAGTGCCCGCACTCTTGGAAGTGGCGGGAAGCCTTTTAACCCTAGGCGGTATCTTCTTAGTTTATTGGGGCGATCCCACAAGGCTGGAAGAAACAGTCGAATAGATCTAGTGGTGGTGCTGAAAAGCTAACCAGGAAGAGCCATCCGATTAAAAGTCGGATTATTCTGCTAACAACAATACAACTCTTTATCAAGGAATTGGGAGATGTTTGCAGAATATGTATTTATGATTAAGAAACGAAAGGTGGCCGGTTTAATGATTAAAAAGATGTTAAACCAGCGGGTGCAAGACATAAAACCCTCGGGGATCCGCAAGTTCTTCGATATTGCTGCCACGATGGAAGGGGTAGTGTCCCTCGGCATAGGCGAACCCGATTTTCCTACGCCCGCCAATATTTTGCAGGCTGGCATAGATTCAATGCGTGAGAGGGGTACCGCCTACACTGCCAATGTGGGCCTTGTGGAGCTGCGCCAAGCGATCAGCAGGTACTTGGCCAACCGTTTTAAGCTGGAGTACGATCCCGAGGAACAGATCCTCGTGACAGTGGGAGCGAGCGAAGCGGTGGATATTGCCCTCCGGGCAATTGTCTCCCCCGGTGATGAGGTGCTTGTGCCTGAGCCAACTTACGTTTCTTACGGCCCTACCGCTTACATGGCGGGAGCTAAAGTCGTACCCGTGCCTACCTTTGAAAAGGACAATTTTAGACTCACTGCGGATGTGATTAAGGAAAGGATAACCCCCAAAACCAAGGCCATCATTTTCTGCTATCCTAACAACCCCACCGGTGCGGTCATGGAGGAGCAGGATCTAAAGGAGATCGCGGAAGTTCTGCGTCAGCACGACATCCTAGTTATTTCCGATGAAGTGTATGCTGAGCTGGTCTACGGGATCAAACACACATCAATTGCGTCCTTACCTGGGATGGCAGAACGGACCTTACTCATCAGCGGTTTCTCCAAGGCCTTTTCCATGACGGGCTGGCGTTTAGGCTATGCCTGCGGGCCAAACGAGTTGATTGGGGCCATGAAAAAGATTCATCAATACGTGATTATGTGTGCTCCCACCACCGCCCAATGGGCGGCTATTGAGGCCTTAGAAAACGGCTGGGATGCGGTGAGGGAAATGGTGGTGGAGTATGATAAACGGAGGAAAGTGATAGTGAATGGCTTCAGAGCCTTGGGACTTTCCTGCTTTGAGCCCCAAGGCGCCTTTTACTGCTTCCCCCGCATTTCTGACACCGGCTTAAGCTCAGATGAGTTCGCCAACAGGCTGCTTGAGGCTGAAAAGGTGGCTGTCGTACCTGGCTCGGCCTTCGGCGACAGCGGCGAAGGGTTTATCCGCTGTTCCTACGCCTACTCCATTGCTGACATTCAGGAGGCCCTAAGGCGTATAGGCTCGTTCTTGGATACGCTGTAGATAAAGCGTAAAATGGAGACATAGACAGAGACAGAAACAGAAAGAGAAAGAGAGATAGAGATAAAGAAAAAGATAAAGATAGATCAAACAGCCGTCCCGCAGGACGGCTGTTTCACATCTGTTTAACTATTTCGCTTCGGAGGTGGTGGTCCGAAATATTGGTAGTATTGGGTTTCGATTGTCCCGTTGTAGAGTTTGCGACGCTTAGTGGCAGGCCCGCCCATGGCCCTTTCTAAGTAGGGGTAAGAGGTCAGGACGTAAAAGGACCAGGTGTCCAACTCCCGTTTTAAACGGCCAAGCTCTCCGTAGAGGTCATGGAGTTCATTCATTTCACCCAACCGCTCTCCGTAGGGCGGGTTGGTGATCAACTTCCCGTATTTTTTACTGCTCTGCACATCCTTCACATCTGACTGCTGGAAGTGGATGGAATCAGCAACTCCCGCCTTTTCTGCATTGCTGCGGGCGATGCGGAGTGCCCTGGGGTCGATATCGGTGCCGATTATGTAGTCGGGTCTTTCATCCTTGATTAAATCCCGAGCTTCCTCCCGTGCCTTCTGCCATAACTCAGCAGGAATAGTTGGCCACTCCTCGGCGGCAAACCCTCTGCTCAGGCCAGGAGCTATGTTGTGGCCCATCAGGGCGGCTTCGATGGGGATGGTGCCTGAGCCGCAGAAGGGATCAATTAGGGCAATGTCCGGGTACCAACGGGCGATAAGCAATAGAGCAGCCGCTAGTGTTTCCTTTAAGGGTGCTCCTCCGCCTACCGCGCGGTAACCGCGCTGGTGAAGGCCGGGGCCGGTTGTATCTATGGTCAGGGTGGCCACGTCCTTCAGTAAGGACACCTCAATTTTCATGAGCGGCCCATCTTCCGGAAACCAGTTCAGTTTGTGCTTTTCCTTCAGGCTTTCCACGATTGCCTTTTTTACTATCGTTTGGCAGTCTGAAACGCTGAAGAGGGTTGACTGCACCGAACGGCCTTCCACCGGGAACCTGGCGTTTTTGGGCAGAAAATCTGCCCAAGGCAGGGCCTTTGTCCTATCAAAAAGCTCGTCAAAGGTAGTTGCCTCAAATTCCCCTACCTTGATCCGCACCCGGGAGCCTGTGCGAAGCCAAAAGTTTGCTCTGCAGATGTCCTCTTCGGTGCCGGAGAAAGTCACTCGGCCGTTTTCGACCGACACATCCTCATAACCTAACCTGCGTAACTCTCCGCCGGTGATACCTTCTAGACCAAAATCGGTGGGAACAACCAATTCTAAATGGGCCACACAATCCCAACCTTTCCTAATTGCTTAGGGTTATTATACCACGCAGTGGGGAAGGATGCAGTACAACATCCTTCATAACCAAAACGGCACGACTCACAGTAGTGTCAGTACGGAGAGCATGTTTAGCAGGTCGTTCAGATCAATCAATGCTGCGTATGACTAAACGGCGAATATCGCTTAGAGCTCCAAACGGCTGTCAATGGGTACAAAACAATGGGCTGCTAGTTTTGATTACTCTCGTGTTGATCAAAACGGAAATTTTTCAAAAAGGGGATTAAAGTATTTTTCGGACAGGTCGATATAGGTAGTAAGGATAGTAAGCAGTGGCCGTTGCTTATTGTTTCGGACCAAATGAGACTGATCATCTCAAGGTCCAATGAAAACAAGGATGTTTTCAAAAATGTATTTACCACAAGGAGGTAAACAGAATGAGAATTAACAACAACATCATGGCGTTAAACGCCCACAGGCAGTTGGGTGTAAACCAAACCAACGCTTCCAAGAGCATGGAGAGACTGTCTTCTGGGCTCCGCATCAACCGTGCTGGTGACGATGCTGCAGGTCT
>DGFC01000151.1 GCA_002391465.1 Firmicutes bacterium UBA3910
ATGAAACCTGAACCTAAAATGCCGATTCCTACCCTTTGCATCTACCGGTTCCTCCCGCTTGTGTCTTGAGCCTCTGCCTGTACCTGTTAATTCCAGATCGTCTGGTACAATCCTTTTAAACCTGCAGGGCAAAACACCTCTCGGAGCAACTTGCTGCACCTGGAAATACCCCACCAACCTTGGTTTGGTGCCGCTTTTACGAAAACTGCTGTCACCTGTAAACACAGGCGAAAAAGCCAAAACCCCACACAGCTACCCCCGACCTCAACCTTGTGGGGTTTGTCAGGAACACCTTCACTTGGGATCGGCGGGCCGTGGACAACCCTAGTCATACCGATTATCATACATGGCCCCCACGCTTACGTTCACGACGTGCTGCTCATTCCCGCTGAAGGAGTTGGATGATACGCTTATGTTTTCGCAACCCTCACCCAACTTGATTCCTACTCCATTGTGCAAAAGCAGATTGCCTGCGATAGCAGTGTCCTGAACATCTTGCAGGAAGATCCCCGTAAGCACGCTTTGACCAACGTAATTCTCCGATATTCTCGCTTCACGCACTCCTAGAAAGACAATGGCAGTACGATTAGCAATGAACCGGTTTCGCTGCACGACTGTGCCTGCATTGGCGCCATGGAAGCGAAGGCCGCTTTGCCGGTTAGCTGTGATGATGTTGTCGAGCAGCAGATTCTTGGGCGCGTTCTGGAAGTAGATACCCACATCATTGTAGGCGACGTGACTCGAAGTGAATATATTCTCCTCCGAACCGTAAGCGAAGATGCCAACCCCATTATCCAGAACACTTAGGCCCTCATAATAGTTGAAACTGCTGAGACTCAAGAACACCCCCTGGCCGCAGTTGGTGACTACACACCTTGAGGCGCGGTTGTGATCAGCACTACGAAAATCTAAACCGTGGTTGCAATCATCAAAAGCTGTATCCTCAATACGGCAGTCTAAACTGTAGGCAAAACATGCGCCAAAAATGCTGTGTCTGGAAAAACTGCAGTCAGTGACGGTGATATTTCTGGAATGAAGAACATGTAAACCAATACTCGCCTCGGAGATGGTCAAATCGGAGAGGCTGAGATTCTCACATCCTACCAAAATGATCTGTCCGTAGTCGCCACCAGCTATTTCTTCATCGTGGAGTCCTACAGCAAAAAGCAGCCTCTTACGGTTCACCCAGTTGTCTTCAATCATGTGGGTTTGAAACAGGTCCGCATCTGCTCCCACCTCGAACAAGCCCGTATAAACAGCGACGCCAGCACTTCCTGCACTAACGGGCTTACCCGCCAAACAGAGTCCACAGCGCAGGAACTCGTTACCGGTAATCTCGGCCCGACGGCCCCCAGCCACCCACATCCCGGCGAAGCCCAACTTATACTCTCCGGTATGGAGCTCTACTCTGTTCCCCCTGAACCTGAAATCGTCGCCGGTAACAACCAACCCTCTGCCCGAGTGCACAATCGTTATTCCGTTTATCTCCACCCCTGAGCCTCTCACTTCGAATACTGTGGCCAACGGAGTACCAACGACCTTAGTTGTGGAAGGCCCAGCTGCAGACGTTATAGTAAGGGGGATGCTGATCACCAAGGGGAATTCCTCTAGATCTGCGTCATAGACACCGGGTGAAAGCAAAATTGTATCTCCCTCCTCGGCTAGACCCAGCGCCTCAGTAATGCTCTGGCAAACTAGATGGCCCCTACCCAGTGGCGGGCAAGTTGGTTCGACCGTGATCGTCTTGGTTTCGGCCGGTGCAACGAATAGCAATATCAAGACGACGCCGAGCAAGTAGGTTAACCACCGCAGCGTTTGGTACTTCTCGCCCAAGGTCATTTTCTGCCCCCATTCTCCATCTGAACATCAAAAAGGGGGCAGGGTTCACCATCAGGCAAACCCTGCCGCCTCTATTCCTTCTGACTGCAGTCTTCGCAGCAGCCTAGTAACTCAAGCCGAAACCATATTCAAAGAGTGGATCAACTGTATCAAAGGGGACGTCTTCTAGTTGTGCTTCTACTGCCTCCATGGAGGAAGGAAGCTCAAATGGCAATCTGCCCACGGGATTGAAACGACCAAACACCACATCAAGTAGGGCATTGTCCAAAACGTCGAACAGGACAAAGGTTCCGGCAGACTGTTCGAACAGCTCCTCCGGCAGAACCACAAGGGAACTGCTGATGTCGATGCCCACCACCGTGGGTACACCAGTGCCGGCTACCGCACTGATCAGGGCCATGGTTTCTGCGGGGAATTTGATGTCGCTACCACCACCGCCCATGCCACCGCCACCCGAGACGGCTGCTACTCTCATAATGGCGATATCGGCTTCGGTCGGATCGTCCACTATCTCTCCATAGAGGCTAGCAATCTTGGGTTCCATGCCTGATACGAATATTCTCGTCTTTCTGGCCGCGCCTGTCTCTGCGTCGATGCGCACTTCGGCGAACGGCAATGTTCCGTCATTACTTAGCATGACGATGGATTCGAGCTGAGCCTGATAGCCGAGGGCCTGGTGTTCTGCGCTCTGCAGGATGTTTGCCGCAGCCATGGTGTCTACATAGGGATTCTCGAACAGTCCGAGCATAAACGGCTGTCTGAGAATTCTCTTCACCGATTCGTTGATGCGGTCTTCGGAGATGACACCGTCTCTCACCAGCTGTACAATGACTTCTGGGTCAGTCTGGGCGCCGAATTGGTCAACACCGGCGTTGATACACATGGCATAACGCCCAGCTATGTCCAGTTCTGCCGCATCGTCGTAAGCTGCGAAACCGAGTACTCCCCAGTCCGTGCACACTACGCCGTCAAACTGCAGCTTATCTCTGAGCAGCTGATTAACGGCGAAGTCAGAATAGGAAATGGGTACCGTATCGTAGTCCTTCATCACACTGTAGTAAGACATGGTTGCGGTAGCACCAGCTTGGAAGGCTGCCTCGAACGGGATCAAGTGGTAATCCAGGTTGTCTCCCGGATAGACCAGGTAGTAGCCGCCACCGTCTTCGTGGGGTCCCGAGCCGGGCCAGTGTTTGACCATGGCAAGGATGCCCTCGTCCTTGGGATCCTTAACTTTGGCACCGTCTAAGAAGGCCACGGTCATCTCGGCCGTTAAGTGGGCGTCTTCGGACCAGCATCCCGCGTTGCGGCCCCAGCGCGGGTCGGTTGTGACGTCGATCTGGGGACCAAGAATCATGTGCAGACCAACGGCACGATACTCCTTAGCGACTACACGGCCGAACTCCCTGACGAGATCCAGGTTACGCGTTGCAGCCAGTCCGTACTGCCCTTCTCTACTAGGCCACTGCGAGAAGTATTGGGTTCCCCTGACATGGGCTCCGAGGGTAGCACCGTGCCTCGGATCGGTGCTGAAGACGATGGGGATGCCCAGCCTGGTCCCTTCGGCGATCTCCTGCAGGGCGTTGGACCAGGCAGCAAAGGTTGCGGGGGGCGCCACACCGTTGTTGAGAATGTTGGTGATATGTTTGTCAACGATCAAGGTGTAGGGCGAGTAAGACAGCCTTTCACCACGCTGAGTTTGAGTGATTATGTCTTCCTTCTGCACAACGCCGTCAAGTGGCACAGTGATGTTGGGATGAACCATCTGGCCCGCCTTTTCTTCCAGGGTCATCAGCGAGACCAGATTATCCACCCGCTCATCGATAGGCAGCCTCCAGTCCTCATAGGGATCAAGCTCGCCATTGGCGTTCAAGTCGCGAAACAGCAGTCCATCAATTTCCAAGATGGGCTTAACCCTGCTTTCGACCACCGGCTGTTCCTGAGCTAGAACAGAAACACTTGCACACAGCAACAACCCAACAAAGAACGCGACAAGCAGTCTCCGTCTCACTTCGATCCTCCTCCTAAGTCGTATTGGTTTTCAACTGTCCGAGAGAAATGATATCTAGTAAGCACCACCTGCCTTCACTCGTTATTCTTCGAACCGCAGAATACCCCAATCCTTGGGTGACAGTTTGGGATTACCAGGCTTCCAGGTCAACCCGGTTGCCACCGAACCGGGACAAGCCTGGTCCAAGTCGTACAGCTCGAGATTAAAGCCAACCTCCATGCCCACCACGGGTTTCAGCACTGGAATCTGTTCGTTGCTAAGGGCGGCAAAGGGAAGCTTGATTTCTATGTTAAACCCCACTTCCGTTTCCTCAATAGCGTATTGGCATCCCTTGAGAACCTGGTCGTAGCCGTCCAAGCCCTCGGTGACGATCCCTTTCTTGAACAAGACGTTGTTGCGGTCGATTCCAGTTGGGAGTATCTCTGGATCGAAACCGAAGAGAAGACGGAAATCAGTGGGATCATAGAGGACTCTGCCAATCTCTGATAGGGGATCGGTGCCTAAATAGAGGGCCAGCCCGTCATTGCCTTCGATGTCATACGCCATAAAGCGGATGAAGGGATTGTCGTCAGCGATCTCCCCGGCCAGGTATAGGTTTTCCTCATCCCACATCAAGTAAAACGTTCCGCTGGAGTCATAGGATCCGCTCCAGTATTCGTGATGCTTAGTGAGCTGCCAATCTTCTCCTAGGTAAACGGGGCTTTCCCTAATCCAATCCGAAAGATCGCCATCTATAGCCGGCGGTGCGGCTGTCTTCCAGGCTATAGCAACTTCCTCTGCTGACACACCAAAACACAGGGTAAGGATCAGCAACAGGGTCAGCAGGCAAACGAACGAGCTTTTGCTTGCGGACACTCCCAAATCCCTCCTTTAGCTATTCTTCGGACACAAAGCCGCTGTCAACAAACACCAGATCTCCCCACAAGCTCGGATTTGTATTGATCCGCCGATCTCCGGTCCAGGCGAGCTGTGGTACAAACTCTGTACCAGGGCAGGCCATGATGGTGTCGGTTATGGCGAAGTTGAACTTGATGACATCCCCTATTTGAGGTGTATAAACGGGTATCCGGTTGTTGGAGAAATTGACCCATGGTATGACCGCTTCGTAGATGAAACCACGAGAAGTCAGCTGAACAGCCTTCTCGTATCCCTCGAGAACATTCTCACCGCCTTCCATTCCAGCCGAGGAAAACCGCTCACGCTTCTCCACCATGCTGCGATCAAACGCGGTGTCCCACCAGTTGTTGTCCGTGATCAAGTACAGGAGGAAGTCACGTGTGTCATAGGCAGTTCTACCGGGATCAAGGTCGGGATCGGTGGAAATGTAGACCATAAAATTATCAACGTAGTCCAAAGGCAGCCCATCAATCACGTCAAAGCGCGAAGTCGTAGTCACGTCCGCAGCAAGGTACAAGTTGTCCTCGTCCCACATTACATAGACAACGCAGCTCGTCCCGTCTGGACCCAACCAATGGTCTGCATCCCTGATAACCTGCGAAATGTCGTTGATTACGATGGGTGTTAGGGTAATCCATTCCGCGATATCCCCATCGACAGAAATTGGTTCCGAAGCCCTATAGGCATAAGCCACGGGAGGCGTCTTTTCCTGTGCCCACACTCCTGTACACCAAGTTAAGACAATGACCAAGGATACCACGACAAACATTGCTCGCTTCATTTCGCTCACATCCCGGATTTATGTTTAGCGCGGGGCAAGTCGAGTCTACACCTGCCCAACTTGCCCCGCAGAGAGAGGATTAAGATGGATTATTCTTCAACTACCACTACTGTGCTCAGATCACCGACTCTGATGACATGCTCACCAGGCGTGTCGAGAGTAATCTCCATGCGTACTACAACGAAGCCTCCACCGTGTACGCTGATGAACTTGGAACCGACCAGGACGTCTCCCGAATAGACTTCAGCGACGGTGTTACCGTCTTTTCCATCGTTGTAGGCAATGAACATGATCTCAAAGGGTTCACCGACCTTTTGCGGAGCGTTGACGGCGCTTCTCTGCATGACAAGGTTGCCGCGTCTATCTAAGGTTTCGACTTCCATGACCGTTCTTGGTACCAAGAGTGCCTCGAACCGAATATCCGCCTCTTCGCCGTAACGCAGACCAAAGTTGGCTGGCCACAGCACATCACCCAGATTATCGGGGAGTCGGAAGGTTGGGTCTCTCTTAACAGTTGCCGCCATGTACAATCTGGTATAGTCATCTACACCGATATCGTAAGCCAGTTCATGGAAGGACAGCAGGTAATCATCGGCAGATCTACCGATCTCGAACACGGTCTTACCCGTGGGTTCACGGCGTCCGAACACCATGTCAGCCAGGACTTCTGGATAGACATAGCGGTAAAAGTCATAGCGTACACCGTGGTCGGGCGTGTTATCATATGTTGTGGCCAATATTGCGTCGAAGGCTTCCACTTCCGCCACACCGGGTTCGCTCGTGTACTGCAGAGCCATCTGCACAATCAACACCATCGGTTTGCCAGTCTCCAGCGCCTCATCCCTGATATCCTCGTAGGCATCATTGAGTGCCGAAGCCTGGATGATGATAACGTCCGCTTCCTCCATGTCATCGACTAGTTCAGCGAACTGGGACAATGCCGGAGGCACGGCTTGCTGCATAGCGCTGTGGTTGCTCTCGTAGTAGATCTTGATTCCGTGCGGCAGGGGCAGGAGGTTGTGGTCGTTCTTGAGCAGGATGGTGGACTGGGTCATCATGCGTTCTTCTAGATGAGTGATCAGGGAACGGCGAGCGCGGTTGATGTCGTAGATATCTTTGATCTCAAACTGCTCAGCGATGTATTCAGGGCTGCCGATCAAGTGCAGAGCAGTCTCCCAATCTCTGAAGGGATTGTCAAAAATTCCGATCCTGAACTTCTCACGCATCACGCGGAACACGGAGAGGTCCAAGCGCTCTTCCGTTATCAGGCCCCTCTCGAGCGCTTCCGCAACGTATTCTGGGAAGTAGCGCTGGAAGCCCACGTCTTCGAGCAAGCTGAGATCCTTGCCGGGAACAGCCAAATAGCAGCTGAACATATCGATGCCGGTGTTCAGAATCAAGGCATAACGCTCAGCCAAGTCCAGCTGGGAAATGTCAACGCCGTCGCGAGTAATACCTGTCCCAGACAGGATACGTGTTGCATCTAGCGGCCAGTCGAGAACGATGACACCGTCATAACCGAGCTGTTCCCGCAACAAGTCGAAGGTGGCCTTGTCGAAGTAGGTCTGAACCCCAGGCGTGATGCCTATGTTGTTGTTGGTCATGACCCAGCGGGTGCCAGCGTCGACCGCCGCCTTCCAGCCAATCAGCCAGCTGTCTAGAAGATCAGCCGGTGATTTAGCGTTCACATACGGGTTACGCCCGCCGCGTGCGATGAAGTGCTTTGTATGGGATTGGAAGTTGTGATCATCGTAAGCCGTGTTCTGCGCCACAACCATTTCGGAGATATAATTTACTTCGTCTCCATACCAAGCGCCGATTTCGTTGCCATAGGTATGGAAGACCTGATGGTAGCCGATGGCCACAGATTCCTTAGCGTATTCGGAGTAAAGGTCGTAAACCAGCTGTGGATCGTGGCTTACGCCGGCAGCATACGGAGCGTTGTCGATCATGCCGCCCCAAGTGTTATAGGTGCGGTCACCGCTAAACGTGAGGGGAATGCCCAAACGGGTTCCTTCAGCAATAGCCTGGAGGTCGTTGAAAAGATCCAGCTGTTCTTTGGGCAGACCCGACATGGCAGCGATATAGGTGAACACGTGCATGTTGTTGATCTGGTACCACATGGAGGCGCGGTTTCTATCGAGCTCATAGTAGATGTCTTCGCCGTAAAGGATCTCATCTACGTGTGTCACATCGACAAAAGAGCCATTCGTACCGCCAAGGCAGGCGAAAGCCAAAGCACCCGTTTTCTCCTCAACGGTCATCTTAGAAACCAGGTCCTTTGCGCGCTCCTCGATGGACAGACGCCAATCCTCATAGAGGTCCAACTCACCGTTCTTATTGAGGTCCTTGAAGTACAGACCGTCGACGACAATGAACAGATTCTTGTCTTTGGCGCTCAAAGCCTCTTGCGTTGGGGTAGCCTCGATGTAATAGAAGCCTGATGCACTTTCCTTGATGGCAGACTCAGCGGCAAATACTGGAATCGCGGTACTGGACAACAGCATGGTGAGCGCAAGAACCAAAGCCAATGCCCTTCTCTTCATGGAGCTACTCCTTTCCTCAGAAAATCGTTCACTCACCGCCTGAACTCCACGCCTTCCAAAAACTCACCCAACAACGTGATCCTCGGATTCAACCACCTCCTCGCTGTTCGCCACTTCTATCATGGCGTAGACTCTTAACTTAACAGAGTCTCAACCGTCTATTCTATCCCCCGTCTCAGCGTCAAAAATGTGTAGTTTGTCCGGATCAACCTTTACAGCGATGCGTTCATTCACCTTCTCTTCGTCGGCGGCACTGAACTTACCAACCAGCAGCTGGTCCTCCGCCGTAAAGTGCACCACTATCTCATCACCTAACGGTTCAACAACTTCCACCTTGCCCTTGATGGCTTCGGGTTCGGTTGTGTCCACGAGCATGAAGTCGGATGGCCTGATGCCAACTACGCAGCTCTTACCGTTCAGCGTCACAGCTAACGCCTGGCTTCCAGGCAGCGCTGACTGACCGAAGGCGAAGTACGGACGACCTTCCTTTACTGACACATCACAAGTAAGGAAGTTGATGCGCGGCGTTCCCACAAAGCCTGCCACGAACGTGTTGATCGGTTTGTGATAGAGATCCTTCGGTGAACCCTCCTGCACCACTTTACCGTCCCGCATGAGCACGATACGGTCCGCCAGGGTCATGGCTTCAGTTTGATCGTGGGTAACATAAATCGTGGTTACCCCAAGCCGGCGCTGAATGCGCTTAAGCTCAAACCTCACCTGCTCCCGCAGCTTGGCGTCGAGGTTGCCTAAGGGTTCATCCAGGAGGAACAGGCTGGGGTCCCTCACCAGCGCTCTGCCTAGAGCCACCCTCTGCCGTTGGCCACCACTGAGCTGGGCAGGTTTGCGATCCAGGAGCTGTTCAATGCCCAGCATACTGGCGATGCTGTTCACCTTGCGTTCGATCTCCTCTTTGGAGTATTTCTTGTTCTCCAGGGCAAAGGACATGTTGCCCCGCACAGTCATGCTGGGATAGAGGGCATACTCCTGGAACACCATAGCTATATTGCGTTCCTGGGGGGCTACAAAGGTCTTTTTGTCCTCGGAAATGACAACCTGGTCGCCGATTTTGATACTGCCCGTTGTGGGTACAAGCAAGCCAGCAATACACAGCAGTGCGGTGGTTTTTCCACAACCGGACGGCCCTAGGAAAACACAGAACTCCCCATCCTCAACATCCAAGTTGAAATTGTCCAGGGCCAAAGTGCGACCTTTGTTGTAAGCGACAGTCAGATTCCTTATACTTACCGATGGCACGACTCACACAACATCCTTTCCTGGCGGCGGTTTCGGGAACTCCTGCAGCATCATTCTTTATGGAAACTGTCCACCTTAATTCCGTAACCCAGGTCATACAGGGGATCGGAAATATCTAGACCTAGATCCTCGCGCTGGTTGCGTACCTGCTCCATGCTGCGCGGAAGCTGAACGGGGAGCCTGCCTCCAATGGGCAGTCTACCTGCCAGTGCGTCAACAATCGCTTCTGCGCCCTTACTCACTCCAGGCCTATAGACGACCAGCACCGCATCGGATAGTTCAACCAGTTCAGTGAGGACATAGGGCCTGCTGAGCACCACAATGCTGATGGTGGGGAGTTCAGCAGCCTTTGCCCGCCTGAGCAGCTCCAGGTCTTCTGCGGGGATCTCCAAGTTATCAACTCCCCACGGCGGCTGGTGAGTGGAAGCAGGTTCACCTACAACTACTATGGCACATCCCGCTGCCTCCAGCTGTTCCTGTGGCATTTCAGCAGTGAAGGCGATGACTGGGGAATCAGCTGCGGCAGCGATGGCCTGGAAGATGCTGGTGGCAGTCTCTCTGGTGACCTTCCAGCCGCTGTTCAGGGCATCGGCATCGTCCGCCAACGATCCACCTACAAGAATAGTGCCCTTCTCAAACGGAGAACCCGAGAAGTCATGCTTAAGCAGTGTCAAGGATCTGGCTGCCGCTTCATAGGCCAGGGCAAGGTGCTCCTCATTACCGACGAATTCAGCGGCGTAGTCCGGGTCAACATAGGGGTTTTCGAACAAACCAAGCTTGAACTTCGTTTCCAGGATCCGCAGTACTTTTTCATCAACCTGCTCTAGGGCAAGGCCGCCGGCGAGCCGCTGGATCTCCCTGATACCAGCGCCTCCCAAGACGTCCGCACCGGCCAAGGCCGCATCCAGGTGCTTCAGACCCCAATCCGTCTGGATCAGTCCATCGTAACCCAACTTTTCCCGGAGCAGCTCAGTCATGACCGTCCTGGATTCGTGCGCAGTGCGCTCCACTGCATCTCCGCCCAAGTAGGGAACTGTGCTGTAACCGTAGGGCATGATGGAACCGGCACCGGCTGCAATGGCAGCTTCGAAAGGCCTCAGGTGGATAGACAGGGATCCTTCATCGAATACCAGGGGATTGCCATCCCAACCATCCTGCTGTGGTCCAGACCCGGGGAAGTGCTTTACTGACACCAAGATGGACTGGGGATTGAGTTCGCTGCCAGCCTGTAGTCCTTCCACTGCCGCTGTCACCATCTGAACAACCAAATCCACATCCTCACTGAAACACTCCTGGAAACGCCCCCACCTAGGCTCAGTGGCCAAATCAGCAATAGGAGACATGGTCATGCGAACGCCCAGGGCCAGCATCTCCTTGCGCTGCATGTCGCTGAGTCTCCTCACCAACTCTGGATCACGGGTGGCACCCAAACCAAGCTGGTCAGGATAGAGGGTTGTACCCTTGACCCAACTGACGCCCATGATGGCGTCCATGCTGATGACCAGCGGTATGCCCCACCGCGAAGACTCGCTGAGCATCTGGAGTCTGTTCGCCATTTGGGCGGCCTGGCGAGGTTCCTCGGCTAGGTAGTTGTAGGCCAGGGCGAATCCCACGTTCTGTTCGGAAAACCACTTATCCTGGGGAGAATACAAGGTGATGTGAATCATCTGGGCAATCTTTTCCTCAAGCTCCATCTTTCCGAGTAAATCCAGCGCCCGTTCTCGCGGAGCTAAACGCCAATCTTCGTATCTATCCAGCACTCCGTTCCTGTTGAGGTCTTTGAACACCAAACCGTCGATCTCCAACAGGGGTGCCTGCCAGCTGATTAGGGTAGGCTGCCCTTGCTCTTCGCCACCGTAATGGATGGTGAAATCTTCAGAAAAAGAACCTGCCGCTGCGCCAACACTAGCAAACATGAGGAAGACAATGACACCGACCATTCCCTTGCGCAACATTAATGGACCCTCCTTGCTTTCCTTTAGGTGGCAGCCACCGACCCAGCCATGTATCCGCGAATCAGGTATTTGCCCATGATTATGTAGAGAACCAGAATCGGTAAAGCCAACCACATAGAGCCAGCCATCTGCACATTCCATTCCGCAGCCAAGGTGCCCATCATCTGGTTTAATGAAACTGTGGCAGGCATAGCATCGTAACCGGTCAAAACCAGGGAAAAGAGCAGTTCATTCCAGATGGAAGCAAACTGGAAGACAACCGCGGTCACCGTGGCAATTTTCGTGCTGGGCAGGATGATTCTCCGGTAAATGGCCCAAGGCCGGTAGCCATCCAGCATCGCCTGCTGTACTATGCACCGCGGAATGTCGCCGTAGAAACTCCTGAAGAGCAAAGTCATCATGGGGATTCCGTAGGCGGTATGCGCCAGGATTAATCCCCAAACGGTGTCATAGAGGCCCAGCCTGCGAATGGTTTGAAAGAGCGGAACCAGAATCGCCTGGTAGGGTAGGAAAATGGCACTTACGACCAGCACAAAGATAACGTTGTCGAACTTGAAGCGGTACTGGGCAAAGGCATAGCCGCAGATAGAACCCAGTAAGACCGAGAAAAATGTTCCTCCCGCAGTGATGATTAGGCTGTTCAGCAGGGGCTTCTTCAAATGGTTGAAAGCAGCCCTATAGCCTTCCAGCGTGAGCTTCTCCGGAAACGAGAGGGGGCTTGTTGTAAAGACCTCCGCCGATGATTTCAACGATGTGGTAACCGCCCCCCAAAAGGGCAACAGGTAAAAGACTGCAAAGATAAAGAGCAGCATGTAGTAGAGAGCATGGAGCAGCTTCTGTGTCTTGGATAGGGGCAGCGCACCAGCCACCGCCTTCACCTCCTGTAAGTTCTATAGGTGTAGGGTACGATCAGCAGGAGAACGAGCACCAGCAATGCTGTGGCTATGGCAGCTCCATAGGCGTAACGAGTTGACAGGAAGGTCTCCCGATACATCATGACAGACAGAGTGTGGGAAGAATAACCGGGTCCTCCCCCCGTCAACACCCAGATGAAGTCGAAGGAACGGAGGGCATACATGGCGATAACTACTATGGCTGTGGTCAGCGGTGCTTTCAGCTGAGGCAGAATCACCCGCCAGAACACCTTAAGGCTGGATGCCCCGTCTAGATATGCTGCCTGGACCTGGTTCTCCGGCACAGACTTGAGCCCAGCCAAGAAGATCAGGCTAGCATAACCGGAAAACTGCCAGACCAGAGCCAAGATGATGGCGGGCATAACCGTCTCTTGGGCAGTATGCCAGGTTCCTGCCAAAAAGCCTAAACCCATCGCACGCAGCAGAGAGTTAATGATCCCGTTGGCGGGGTTGTACATCCACGCCCAAAGGGTACCGGTCACGACGAAGGAGAGGGCAAAGGGAAGCAGAAAGACATTCCGGAAGAAGTTGGTACCCTTGAGGCCCTTATCCAGGATGACCGCCAAGAAAAGCCCCAGCACAACGCAGATGGGTATGATAGCAAAGAGCAGCAGCGTGTTTTTCAAAGAAAGCCAGAACACTGAGTCATCTAGCATGCGAAGGTAATTGCCAAAGCCCTTGAAGCTGTAGTCCACCCTCAGTCCAGTCCAGCCGGATAAAGAGACCAGGATGTTCCAAGCTAAGCCCACATAGACGAAGTAAAACACCATACCCAGGGGTATAACTAGCACGATCAAGGGATGCCTCTGAAAGAACTGCCTCACAGCTGAGCCTCCTTATCCTGAGCCCGGTGCCGACGGCCGCCCAAAGCAGCCGTCGGCCCTGCGTTTGCGACTAATAACTCAAACCGAACCCAAAGTCATACAGCGGGTCTTCGATATCGAACGGCTCATCCGATTTCTGCCGGCGTACCTGTTCCATGGAACGGGGAATCTGCACAGGCAGTTTACCTGTTGGGTTGTAAATGCCAAAGAGCACATCGGCTATGGCAACAGCCCCCTGCGTGCCAGGGTAGTAGGCCACGAGAATGGCGTCAACGTTTTCCGCACACCATGTCAAGATGTACGGCCTCCCCATCAGCACGATCACCACTATGGGCGTGCCCGTCTCGGCAATGGCCTCCAGCATCTCCTGCTGAGAGGGCGTGATCTCGAGAGTATTAGCTCCCCAAGGCGGGCTGTGCATATAGGCTGGCTCGCCCACGACCACAATGGCCAAATCGCACTCTTTGGCCATCTCAGCAGCGGCATCTGCGTTGTCACCTTCGTAGAAGACGGTGCCTCCTTGGACTTCCACCCGGCTTTTTATCTCCTCCAGGATGGTCACACCGCTCTGTTGGCTGGTCCAGCCCCCTGTCAAGCTGTCCATGTCGGCGGCACGCAGCCCAGCCACCAATACCTTCTTGGGTGACTTAAGCGGAAGTATACCCGTGTTTTTGAGCAGGGTCATGGACTTGCGGGCAGCTTCCAGGGAAAGGGCTTGGTGCTCTGGACAACCCACCAGCTGTTCCGCGTACTCCACATCCACATAGGGATTATCAAAGATACCCATCTTAAACTTGGCGACTAAGGTGCGGCGCACAGCCCGATCGATGATCTCCTCGTCAATCAAGCCTTCGTCCACCAAGCGGGCCATGTCATCAATGAGACGGATAGATTCGCCTCCAATCCCATCCACCTGGCCTTCAGCCACACCGATTACTATGGCTTCATCATGGGAAATTTCACCGCCCACAAACGTCGCGCTCTGCTGGATGCCCCAGATCATGCCCCAGTCGGTGGTGATAATGCCCTCAAAGCCCAGCTCCCCACGGAGCACCTCCTGCAGGGCAACTTTGGAGCCTAAAGCTGCCATCATGTCCAAGGCCAGTGGGATGCTGTAATACGGCATCACGGACCCCGTTCCCGCTTCGATCGCCGCGATAAACGGCTTCAAGTGATGTCTATACATGGTCTCTTTACTAGCTACGATTGGCGCCATATCCACACCGTCCATCTGGGGGCCAGAACCGGGGAAATGCTTCACTGTAGTCAACACTGATCTGCTGTTCAGCTCTGGGCCGTTCTGAAAGGCCAGAACCTGGGTTTTGACCATTTCGGCAACCAGGTCTGGGTCTTCACCAAATGTTTCCATAACCCGGCCCCACCGCGGTTCGGTACCAATGTCCGCCACTGGAGAAAGCGTCATGCGCACACCGATGGCCAGGTGCTCTTCGCGGGTAGCCTCGGTGAGCCTGCGCACCAGATCTACATCGCGGGTAGCCGCTAATCCCAAGTTGTGGGGGTGCACCAAGGCCCCGCCCACATAGCTGGTCCCGTGAACGGAGTCCATGCTTACCAAGATCGGTATACCCAGCCTAGAGGCCTCGCACCAGCTCTGCAGCTGGTTCATGGTCTTAGCAGCTGTTTTGCCGTCAGGCAAGTCCCGCACGAGTACGTAGCCGACATTAAGTTCCTGCGCCCATTTCTCCAAAAACGAAGGCGCGGAGCCGTCGGGCCTCGGGACAAAAGTGGGGTGCTGCATCTGCGCAATCTTTTCTTTCAGAGTCATTTGCTGAAGCAGGTCCTCCGCCCGCTCCTCAGGAGAAAGACGCCAGTCTTCGTAAGGGTCAAGCTGACCGTTGGCATTGAGGTCCTTAAAGATGTACCCATCCACTTCCAACAATGGCTTTACCGTGGCCTGTACTTGCACGGGCTGCTCGGCCGCCACCTGCACTGGCAGCACTAGACAGAGCACTAAAACTGAGAGAGGGAACAACCACAACCAGCCTTGCTTATTCGCCTTGTTTGACAATTCTCCACTCTCCTTTAACACCGGCTTCTTTTAGCGACTGAGAGATCAGCTTTGCATACCGTTTGACATCGGGGTTTGAGGTGGTTGCAAAGTCAGAGATCCGGCTGTGCAGATCCGTTGTGGCCATCCATGGCAGGGCTGTCCCGTGGGTGAAACTGGGGTACACTATGGTATCTTCCGCGTTCAACTCCTTGCAGAACTGAAGCGTTAAGGGATCGTAGATATCCCACGGCGTATCAACATAGGGAGAAATGCTCCTTTTGGCCACACTGAACGCAGCCTGGACCTCGGGGTCGCTGACCATGTAGGCCCAGCGCAGACCGTTCTCCACGCTCTTGGAACCCTTGGGCACCACAAAGCCGTCGATGGACACACCGAAGTAGCCCTGAGTACCGGGTGCCGTCAAAACCCCATAATCCACGCCATATTCCCAGCCCAGGGATTCGAAATACGCCTGCATCCAGGAGCCCTGAAGATACATGGCGTAGTCACCTGCCGCAACCCGGCCGGCAGCTTCATACCACAGCCTAGCAGAATGGTCTGGTGCTACATAACTGAGAAACTCCTTGAACCGCTCAAGCACCAGTTCTAGTTGTTCTTCGGTAGCCTTACCGTTAATGAAATCCTCATAGATCTGGGGATCGGTACCCAGCATAATGGTTTCAAAGGCGTGGGTAGCCGGCCAACCTCTGCGGTCACCTAGGTCCAACGGATATTTGCCTTCAGGCAGCTTGGCCTTGAGCTCCTCGCAGAGAGCTATAAAGCTCTCCCAAGTTAAAGGCTCCTCCGGTACTTCAATGCCGTATTCCTTAAACATGTGCATGTTGTACCAGATCACGTTGTTTTTATGGATTCCGATGGGAACAAGCAGATACTGCCCCTCAAATTCAGCAAACTGGGCTATGCTGGGTAGAATTCTCCCCGCCAAACCCGCATATTCCCATAGAGGCGTTAAGTCGAAGAGCATATCCGCATCATAGTACGGTTCGATCTCTAAACCGGGGTGCGCTTGGAACGATTCCGGAGAGTTACCGGTGACTACCAATACCTGCACTTTCATTACCATGGCTCCACCGGCGCCTCCGGGAACGGCATTGGAAACCACCGACAAATTGGGATATCTCCGCTCAAATACCTCAATCGCTGCATCAATGGCTTCTCTTTCTCCGCCTGCAGTCCACCAATGATACACGTCGAATTTACCACTGGCGGTCGTATCCTCCACTATGGCCGCAATGTCGTAAGCCAAAACACCACCAGTACCAAGCGAAACTACAATTAGAGCAACAAAGAGAGCTTTAAGCATGGTTTTGTAACTCACTATTGCAGTCCCCCATCTCTAAAAGTTAACACTCCCCACTGACTTGGATTGCTGTTGCACTCCCCAGAACCGGTCCAGCAGATGCCGGGAGTGGCCACTCCTGGGCAGGGGAAGTCCAGATCGCTCATCTCCACACAGAAGCCAATTTCCACCCCATCTGCGGGTACAAAGACAGGAATCTGATCACTAGAAAAATTAGACCAAGGAATCTTAGCCTCGAATGCGTAGCTCCCGCCATCGATGATGCTCACCGCCGCTTCATAGCCATCGAAGGCTTGATCATCACCGTAGTCACCTATCGTCTCAATCCCCATGGGATCAGCCACCATGCTGCGGTCGATGCAGGTGTTGAAGTAGTAATCATCAATGATCAATATGATGCGAAAATCCCTCGGAAGGTAGTCTGTGCGGTGAGGGTCTGCGTCGGGATCAAAGCCCAAGTAGAGGATTAAGCTGTCGGCCAAATCGGGGGGAAACCCTTCTCTGTACATCAAAGGAGTATCATCGATTACTTCGGCCGCTATGTACAGATTGGTTTCGTCCCACATGATGTACACACTGGCGCTGAGATCTGATTCGCCGAACCACTGATTAGCATCCCGAAAGAGCTGTTCTTCACGATCCAAGCGGACGAATGACACCTTGTTCCATTCGTCCAAATTGCCGTCAACCGCTATCTCCCCGGTGGCCTTCCAGGCAATTACCGAAGAATCATGGTAGGCGAGTGCGCCCGAAGTAAACGCGCAGAAAAGAACACCTGCCGCAATAAGGTGCACCAGCAAGTTCGTTTTTGACCTAACCCACATCAACTGGAAACTCCCCTCCCTAAATACGATTGGTTTTGTGCTTAGGACTACGGCTCAAGACGAAGGCCCGGTGGTCAGAGCAGGAATCCACCGCCACAAGGCATCTGACACCTTGTGAGCTTTCGCAAGTATATGTTAGCAATTGTTTCTGAATTTAACCTGAAGTTTTACAGAGGATTTTCCGGGAGTTAATGGACCGCGTCGGAAGCACCTGGTTTGCTCCATCGGAAAGGAAATTGTATAATGTCGTTGAAAAATGTATACCAACACGTCTCTATGTTGACGGAGCTGTGAAATCTGCGTGAGCCTGCCCTAGAATCGGGGGTGAGAAAACTGAAGGTCCTCATCGTGGACGATGAAGTTCAGCTCTGTGAATCGTTGAAAGAGTTGTTCGCAGCCGAAAAGTGGACTGTCGATTACGTCCATGACGGGTTTTCGGCCATCGACTACATCATGACGGATACCTATGACGTGGTGGTCTTGGACATCATGCTGCCAGGCATGGATGGGCTCGAGGTGCTCAAACATGTCCGGAGACAGGGAAGCACAGTACCGATCCTTTTGCTTACCGCAAAGCGCGGCTCCAGCGATACGGTAACCGGACTGGACTTGGGGGCTGATGACTACCTGACTAAGCCATTTGTTCCCAGTGAACTCATCGCTAGAATGAGGGCTCTATACCGCCGTAAGCCCAATGTATATAGAAGCCACGTAATCTCGGTGGGAAACATCTCCTTAAACGCAGCCACATTCGAGCTGAGCAGTGATGTAAAAAGGATCCAGCTTACAAGCAAAGAGTTTGACCTGCTGCATTTGTTCATGAGCAACCCGGGCTATGTGTTTTCCAAAGAAACTTTGATCAACAAAATATGGTCGCTGGACAGTGAAGTTATGTACAATGCGGTGGAAGCTCATATTTCCGCGATCCGGAAGAAGATGAAGTGGGTTGGCTCTAAACCGAAAATTGTGACTAAACGCGGCATAGGTTATGTACTGGAGGCGTAACCGGTGTTTAAGGCCCTACGTAGAGAGTTCATGATCGTCAACAGTCTGCTGATTCTCACCATCTTGTATGGAGCATTGACAGCCTTCTACTTCGTCACTTGGCTCCGCATGGAACAGTCTACTACCTTTACCATTGCCCAACACATGTCGGCACCGGCCTACGACAAACGAGATGCCGAAAATCCGCGCCTTTTCATCTCCACCATCGGCACCGCAACCTATGAATACATCCGCGATGTTCCCGCGTCTAACATTTTCAAATATTTCGATACTTTGTATGCCAGCGACAGCTTCAGCACATCGCTCACTGACCGCATTTTGGTGCAGGTTGTGGAGAAGGACTCGGACTCAGGTCTGCTGCGACTCGATGAACGCTACTATAAATATGTTAGGCAGCAAATCGACAGCAGCACCATTAAAATCGTAGTTCTGGAAACCACTAATCTGGTCAAGAGCCTGCACTCCACCCGGAACATCCTGCTGCTCATCGCCGCGAGCAGCCTCCCCTTTATTTTGGCCGTGAGCAAGTTCACCACCGATCGCTCCATCAGGCCTTTGGAGATGATGCTGGCCCGCCAAATGGACTTCTTCTCAGACATCTCCCACGAGCTGCGCACACCGCTGACGGTAGCTTTGACGAATCTGGCAGTAATTGAATCGAACAAAGAACAATCTGTAGCTTCTCAGGAGAAGTGGATCGGCTTCCTCAAGGATCAGCTGGAAAGGATGACCAATTTGGTCAATGAAATGCTCTATCTGGAGAGCATGAGTCTACCTGTCACAACAGGGTTAGACGAGAACATCGATTTCAGTTCGCTAATCGATCGCTACATGAAAAGCGTTACTCCTCTCTTAAGTCAAAAGCAGCTGACCCTTGAGACTCACGTCCGACCGGGCATTTATCTCTCTGCAGACAAAGAAGCGCTGACTAGATTAGTCAGCGTGCTCATTGATAACGCCATCAAGTATACCCCCGACGGCGGAACGATTAACGTAAACCTGTGGCAGACGAACAGAAAGACACTGTTCACGGTGAAAAACACCGGCGATGGGATCGAGTCCAGACACATGGATCGCTTGTTTGACCGGCTGTACAGGGTGAAGAAATCCCGGAGTACTAGTGAAGGTGGTAAAGGCTTGGGACTGGCCATCGCCAAGTCAGTGGTGGAAAAGTACAACGGCACCATCACCGTGGATAGCGAAGTGGGAAAATACACGGCTTTCACGGTGACCCTGCCCAGGCACCAAGGCAACAAAGGGGATTGCCCTCGATATGTACGCATAGGATAACCCCAGGATCAAGGGATAGGAGAAACCTCGAGCGTGGAGGGGCGCAACCGCTCCGCTCGAGGTTTTGCGCTCCCAAGTCCACAATGGGGTGTGCTTTCCATCCATTGCAGCCCGTGGCCACAGTAAGGTCGAGCCCCTCCTGGGCTAGACTTTTCAGCGCCCTTCCGGTCGCCTCGCCGATGGGCAGCCCATCACCCACGATCGTCCCGTCTAGAACACTCACCGGCAGTTCGCAGCCCTTCACGTTCCCATCCTTTCCCGCACTCCCAAGGAGCGAAGACTGGATCCCCCGACAATCAAGCGTGGAATCACCTGTAACTGTGTGGGGTCCAGGCTTGAATTGTACAGTAAACACCCC
>DGFC01000156.1 GCA_002391465.1 Firmicutes bacterium UBA3910
AGATGTGTATAAGAGACAGCGTCTGGATTGAGGATAAAGGGGTCTTCTACATAATCGCCAAAGATCAGCTGCATTACTTCTGTATCCCGGTTGTTTTCCAGGGGGATCAGACCCGCCAGTTCGAAGACATGGACGGTGCCGTAGGCCTTATCCGGTTCTTCGTTTCGCAAAACCACACCTTGATACTTCTCCCCTAAATCCACATGGATCTCAGAGAGGGGAGGCAGATCGTACCAGCCGCTGCCGCTTCTGTCCTTTGTAAAGCAGAGCATCTGCACTGCACTGAAATTAAAGCGCTCTTTGCTCAATACATAGCTGGCATCGATTACCCGCTCACTTCTGGCCAGATCAAAGTGGATCAGTATGGGGCTGCCGCCCTGGGAATCGGCAGCAACTTCCGGAGGGATCAGGAGCCTTTCGCTGTAGTCTGGATGGACGATCCTCAGCTCCTGAATGTTGACCAGAAACTTGGAGGGGGTGAAGGAGCCCACTTTTTCGCCGGGATCCTGCAGTTCCTCGCGGTAAATTTCTGGAGTAAAGGCATGCTTTGGCCTTGAGTTTACAGCCGCTTTGACACTGCCGTAGTCGGCGATGAAACTTACTTTGACACTTCCTCCTTGGTACTTGCTTTGATCATAGACGGTAAAGTCAAGCGATTGACCGCTTTTCGCTTCATCTATCATTATGCTTTCTGGTTTACAGCCCCATCCCTCTGGAAGTTCCAGAGTCACCGTTACTTTGCCCTTCAACCCCGTCATGGCAAAGGAGCCCTCTTCGTTTACAGCAACAGATCCCCCTGGTTTGAAGACGGCGACTATATCTTGGGGCAGTCTGCCTCCGCCCTGCACCTCAACCTTCCCGGTGACACTGTACGGGGTGCCGCTGACACCCAGGCAGCCCGTCAGTAGGATACAGAGCAAGATCAGAGTCCACTTGACACCTCTTTGCATCAGCATTGCCTCCCTAAGTTTTGTTTTTAGTAATAATTCGAGAGTATAGATCGATAAACCTTGTTAGGTTGGGCCGCCGGCAATTGATTTTAATAACAAACTTTCGCCTATGTTGACAAGAACGTTTGCATGGTTATATAATAGTTGTGGAGGTAAAGGCGCCGTAAACTTCCGCTAAGAACGTGTTGAAACCGGTCTCAAGACAGATTTGCAGCAGTTTTTCCAGTTGGTACGTTGTTGAACAAGATAGTGGTTGTGTGATTAAGTACGGACAAAAAGCTTTTTTTGTTCGTAATTAATCAAAATTAAAGAGGAGGTAATTGAATGAAGAGGAGAGTATCCGCTTTTCTTGTGCTCCCGCTACTACTCTTGCTCGTGTTTACCGCAGCAAACGTCTACGCCGTAACTGAGGTAGGCACACCCCGTCGGGAAACGCTGATTGTTGAAACCCAAACGCCAACTGACGTTCCCGGGCAGTTCAACTCCTACATGCAGGGGACACAAATGGGCTTTGGTATCCATCAGCTCATGTCAGCTATGATGTGGGAAATGGATACTGTCAAGGGTGAACAGTTCGGCGAAGTGGCTGCAGGGTTCCCTGAGTCCAATGAGGATTTCACAGAACATATTGTCAGAATCCGCGAGGGCATTCGCTGGTCTGACGGTGAAGAGCTCAACGCAGACGACGTTGTCTTCACCTTCAATATGATCATGGATAATCCAGGCATCGGAGCCAGCGCTTACTACAATACAGTGTTTGAGTCTGTAGAGAAAGTTGACGATTACACAGTTCGTATTAAGACCCGTGAATCGTTCCCCCGCCTTGCATTGCGGTTCGGTGTAACGATTTGGGGTAATGACTTGCGTATTGTACCTGAGCATATCTATTCCAAGGTCGATGATGTAACAACCTTCAAAGACAGCAATCCTGTGGTAGCCGGACCATACACAGTCCATTCCTATGACCCGCTGGGCAAATGGGTTCTGTATGAGCGCAGAGAAGACTGGCAGTACAGTACCGTCGGCGTAGTAACGGGCAAGATGCCTCAGGCCAAATACGTACTGTTCAAGTATGTAGGCGATGACACAACCCGCCAGATGGCAATGGTCAACAACGAAGTTGACATCCTTTGTGAAGTGACTCCGGAAATGGTAGAAGTAATGACTGCCATGAACCCGAACATTGCTTGCTGGTATAAGGACTTCCCCTATGCTACAAGTGATGACCCATGCTCCAAGGGAATTGCCTTCCAGATGGCCAAAGAGCCTTTCGACAACCCTGACTTCCGCTGGGGTATTGCCTTGGCCATGAATTTTGATGAGATTTCTCTCAACATCTTTGACGGTGTAGGCCGTGCGAGTGCGCTGCCAATTCTGACCGCCACGAGCGCAATGCAGGAACTGTACTACATCCCGCTGCTGCCCTGGCTCGAAGAGTTCGAATTGGATCTCGGCGACGGCACAACCTTTAAGCCTTTCGACCCCGACTATGCCTACAGAATGGCTGAAATACTCAGGGCTCAGGGCTACGATGTACCGACTGAGCACGATGAGCTGATCGACATGTTCGGTATCGGCTGCTGGAAATACGCTCCTGACGTAGCTGAAAAGCTGTTTATCAAGGCCGGCCTTGAGAAGAGGACTGACGGATGGTACTTCAAGGGCGAACCCTTCACCATCAACATGACCTACCTGGCTGACACTGAAGCACAAGCAGGACGCGGCTTGATTGCAGCCTACGACCAGCTGGTCAAATTCGGCTTCAACTGCAACCTTGCCAGCGAAAGCAGTGCTACCTGGGACAGCAACGCTGCTACCGGCAACTTCGAAATCGCCGGCTACTGGCCGACAGGCGGTATCACCAGAGACCTCTATTCGCAGATCAGCGGTTGGGATGCAGACCTCATCGTTCCCCTCGGCGAGCGCGGCTCCGGCCAAGGTTCCCGCTGGCGCAATGAAGAGGCAACCCGCATCATCCATGAGCTGGCTAAAGTATCTCCTGACAGTGATGAGTCCTATGAGCTGGGCATGGAGTTCATGAAAGTGGCCATTAAGGATCTGCCGTTTATCGGCTTCCACTCTGGTGTGAAGTTTGTACCCACCAACAGCACCTACTGGACCAACTATCCAAGTGCTGAAAACCCATACAATGGTCCCTGGTGGTGGTGGAGCTGCTTCAAGTACATCACAACTGAGATTACTCCTGTTCAGTAAGTTGATCTTTGCCTGAAAGACTGGGCGCACCAAGACACGTGCTGTCGCCTATCCATGATAGCACGTGTCTTTTTTAGAACCAGAGGGAGTAAATGTAGAGTGTGAGTAAGGGAGTGAAACAGTTGAAATTCTCTAAGTACTTAGGCCTGCGTATCCTAACTTGGGCCTTGACCATCTGGATTGGCGTAACATTCATCTTTTTTGTGCCCCGTATGTTTCCCTCTGATCCTGTGGAAAACATGATTGGACGAATCCAATCGCGCTCGGGGCAAATGGATCCTGTTGAAATGGAGGCCCTCCGCAAGACACTGCGTGTCCAGTTTGGCCTGGAAGGCTCTCTGATGGAGCAATATTTGTCCTTCCTGAAAAAGGGCTTGCTTCAGTTTGACTTTGGACCGTCTTTAATGAGCTTTCCTACCCCTGTGGGGGATATTATCAAGACCTACCTTCCTTATACCTTAGGGTTGATGCTGGTGACAACGGTGATGGCCTGGCTGATTGGCAATTTCATAGGCCTACAGGCAGGTTTTCGCAAACACCGGCTGTCCTCTAAGATCCTGGAGGCAGTTGCCATTTGCATCTATCCCGTACCTTACTTTATTGTGGCGCTTATTCTTCAGATCGTTTTTGCATTTATCCTAAATTGGTTTCCGCTGCAATCAACGATTGTCACTATGGGCGGCTTCGGCATGTTCATTCGATCGCTGATTCGGGCTTCTATCCTGCCTGCCATTTCGCTGCTTCTTCTAGGCACAGGCTGGTGGATTATATCGATGAAATCTCTTTCCGGCACTGTAGCTGAAGAGGATTTTGTGTTGTATGCCCGCTACAGGGGGCTGCCTGAAACAAGAATCGGCCGGAGCTATGTCCTGCGCAACTCTATCATAACGCAAGTTACAGCTTTAGCCATGAGCCTGGGCGGTGTTTTCTCCGGATCGATCATGACAGAAATCATCTTTGGGTATCCCGGCGTTGGAACGCTGATTCAGAAAGCTATTCTGCAGTCGGATTACAATATGATCCTGGGCTGCATCACCATCTCCATTGTAGCGATTTCCACCGCAACCCTGATTGTGGACTTGATCTACCCACTGATTGATCCCAGAATTCGCTACAGCTAGAAGGGATGTGAGGACATGAAAAAGTTTTGGAAACACGCCAACGGCCGTCTGAAGGTCGGCATCATAGTAACCCTTATCTTCCTATTTCTTGGTTTTGTGGTTTACAATATCCCCCACGTCAATCCTTTCAGCTACAACACCTATGGACGGAGGCTGCCTCCTTCCCTGGAGCACCCCTTCGGCACAACCAGCATGGGCCAGGATATCTTTTGGCTCCTGATTGAGGCGATTCACAACTCCCTGGTCATCGGTTTTATTGTAGCCTTTATCGGAACTGTGGTCGGGGTCTTTGTAGGTTTGCTGGCCGGCTTCAGCGGCGGCTGGCTGGATCGAATCCTGATGGTGATTACAGACACCTTCGTAGTAATTCCTTCCCTGCCTATTCTGGTTTTAATGACCTCTCTGATGCGGGGATCAGCCACTGTGATTCTAATGGCTTTGGTGCTTGCCATGTTTGCCTGGGCCTGGCCCAGCAGGCAGATTCGCTCTTTGGCCCTTTCCATCAAAGAGAGGGACTTTATCCATACGGCCTGGTTTTCCGGGGAAGGCACTGTGCAAGTGATTGTGACCGAGATCTTGCCCTATGCCCTGACCTGGTCGCTGTCAAACTTTATGAATGCGACTCTGGCTGCAATTGCCTCTGAGTCGAGCCTGGCGGTACTGGGTCTTTCGCCTGCCAACCTGATCTCACTGGGCAACATGATTCAGTGGGCGAGGGAGCGAAACGCCATCTTCACCCAGCAATGGAACTGGATAGGTCCGCCCATTGTAGCCACAGTGCTGCTGTTTATCGGCTTATTCCTGCTGATCACTGGGTACAATGACTACTTGTCCATGAAAAGAGGTAGGTAAGGATGCTGAAAGTCGAGAACCTTTCCACATCATACAAGACGATAGATGGCGATGTGCAGGTTCTGCAGAACCTGAACTTCGAGATTTACGAGAACGAGATCTTCGGCATCGCCGGCGAGTCTGGCTGTGGAAAGACAACACTGTTAAAGGTTCTGTATGATATCATAGATTTTCCCCTCCAGATCGAACAGGGGCGGGTGGTCTTGAGCGGAGAGAAGAACGGCAAGCCTTTCTCTTACGAATCCGGCAGGATCCGTGACGCTTGGTGGAAGCACATATCCTATGTCCCCCAGGCGGCCCAAAGTGTGCTGAATCCAATCACACGGCTTAAGAGCCAGTTCTTAGACTCCATCCCGGAGGAAGACAGGAAGAACGAAACTGAGGAGGAGACCCTGAAGCGGGTTGCCGACTACCTGGAAGAGCTCAGCCTCTCCAAGGATCTTCTGGACGCATTTCCCTTCCAGCTTTCCGGAGGAATGAGGCAGAGAGTAATTATTGCACTGGCAACTTTCATGTCGCCCAATGTGGTGCTCGCCGACGAGCCCACCACGGCCCTCGATGTTGTAGTCCAGCGAGGCATTTTGATGATGCTGATGCGCCTCCAGCGGGAGCTGAAGAACACCCTGGTTGTGGTCAGTCACGACATGGGGGTTCACTATCAGGTGACGACCCGCATGGGGATTATGTATTCAGGCAGTTTTGCCGAACTTGGCAGGACAGATGAGATTTTTGAGGATCCGATTCATCCCTACACCCAAATGCTGATCGGGGCGCTTCCTCGGGTGGGAGATTCCCGCGCCAGGGTGGGTATTCCCGGACGTCCGCCGGCGCTGACTGATCCGCCGCCGGGCTGCCGCTTTGCCCCTCGCTGTCCCCATGCCGTCAAGAGGTGTACCGAGGAAATTCCAGAGTTTAGAGAAGTTCGCCCTGGGCGCTTTGCCGCCTGCCATTTCGCTGGAGAGGGGGAGCGTGATGACACAGAAGCTGTTGGAAGTTAAGAACGTAACCAAGATATTCCGCATCGGAGGCTTGATCCGGGGGAAGAGGCTGGTCGCGGTAGATGATGTATCCCTGGAAATTGAACGGGAAAAACCGGTGATTTTATCCATTGTAGGTGAGTCTGGGTGCGGGAAATCCACACTCTGCCGCATGCTGCTCAGGATCCACAAGCCCGATATGGGGGACATCGTGCTGTCGGGTTCGTCCTATGCAGACAGGAAAAACTATGATCCGACACGTTTTCGCCTGGATGTCCAGCCGATCTTCCAAAACCCCTATGAAGCGTTTTCCGCTCGCAAAAAGGTTGACACCTACCTTTACAATACCGCGCTCCGCCTCGGGATTGCCAAGAATCGTAAAGAAGCGGATGAACGCATCGACGAGGTGCTAAAGAGCGTGGGCATGTCCCTGTCGGTGGTTAAGGGCAAGTATCCCACCCAGTTCTCAGGCGGGGAGCTGCAGAGAATTTCCATTGCCCGGGCGTTGATTACCCGGCCTAAGCTGATCATCGCTGACGAGCCGGTTTCCGCAGTGGACGCTTCTTTGAAAATGAATATCGTGAACCTGTTTAAAGAGCTGAAAGATGAGTACAACGTGTCCTTTATCTATGTCACCCACGATCTTTCCACAGCCTACTATGTATCAGACTATATGGCCACACTCTACCGGGGCAGCCTGATTGAGTACGGACCGGCGAGGGAGATTATGGACAATCCTGCCCATCCCTATACGGAGCTTTTAGTAAACGCAGTGCCCAGAGTTGGGGAGAAATGGGATGAGGAACTGGTGATGCCGGACATGGAGGAAAAGGAATACGCCATCACCTACTGTAAGTTCGCCCCCCGCTGCCCCTACGCCACGGACATCTGCCGGAAGCAGAGACCGGAGATGAGGGAGTTCGGAGCCCGGAAAGTGCTCTGCTATCACCCTCTGTTTGAGGGACAGTCCCTCACACAATTTGACGAATATCGGACTTCCGGGTCATAAGGCCCGGAAGTATTTTGGGTAGAATAATCAGAAGATTAGGAATTGGGGAAGGGTTTTGGCGGGAAATCTCGAAACTGTTACTAGCAGCAAGTCGGGAAAGGGAGATAGAATGCCACGCAAGCCACGCATCTGGTACCCTGGTGCAACGTATCACATTACCTGCCGGGGGAATCATCGCAGGGAGATATTTAGAGATGACCAGGACCGCATGGTTTACATGCAGCAGCTCCTTCGGGCTAAGGAGGACCACAAATGCTCGATTTTGTCTTACTGTCTTATGACAAATCATGTCCATTTGCAGGTAGAGACGTCTGATGTTGAGATCTGGAAGATGATGAAGCAGCTGAACATGAAGTATGTTATCTACTTTAATGCCAAGTACGACTTGGTGGGACGTCTTTTTCAGGACAGGTACCGGGCAGAGCTGATTGAGGAAACTGCCTATAGTATAAGAACAAGCCGCTATATCCACCTAAATCCCGTTGTGGCAGAAATCGCAGAACACCCACTGGACTATCCATGGAGCAGCTACAGAGACTATGTGGGTTTGCGGCGGACCAACTTAGTTTCTCCCGAGAAAATCTTGAGTTTTTTCGAGGGCGATGCTCTGAACTATCAGGAGTATGTTGAGAGCGTTCTGAAGAACGGCTCGTTAGATTCTAGCGGACGATAGAACAGAAGACTTTGGATCCCTGCTGCTCTAAGCAGGGGTTTCTCTTTTGTGTTCCTTTTCCGTATAGGACGCGTCCCGCGGCAAAATGCGTTTTGAAAAGGGCGACGTGTTACGAAAAAGTACGAAATTTACGTAGAAAAATGAAGGATTTCTTTGCATTACGTCGAAATTCTGTTCCCATAAAGGAGAACAACAAGGTCAGTATGATAGGGGTGAGAGAAAAGCCGGGCAATCCGTGAAGTCTGTTTGGTGTTCTACTTAGATAAATTGGCAGATAGACTTTACATGAGGATTGATTGAACAATCAAGGGGGAGGATGTATGGAACTAAGATCATTGTTCATGCGACAAGCGATCATGAGAAAAGTCCTGATCCTGTCTCTTATACACATCT
>DGFC01000094.1:0-3032 GCA_002391465.1 Firmicutes bacterium UBA3910
GCACAGCGGATCGTTTTGATAGCAATGTCGTCATCAACCGATTTGCCGTAGGTTAACCAGCTGCCCAGTGAAATTTCACTGACCTTAAGTCCGGAACGACCCACATTACGGTATTTCATGCTGTTACCCTCCTTGTTCTACCTTTTCTTCTTTTGTACCCCGTTTTTCCCTAACAACATCACGCACTGTGGAAACCACGATCAAGCTCACTCCCCAACTAGCTCCCCAAATCACCAGATCGAGAACATAATGGAGCAGGTTTGGCTGAGCAAGACTGAACCCGTCAAGATTGAAGAGACTGAGCAGTATGTTAACCAGGAAATGGGCGATTACCAAGACGATTAGGTACGGTAAATATTTCTTCATCAGTCTGCCTCCTTTGTAACAAAAAGCCGATCTAACGTATAATGCTAAATCGGCCCATGTTCAACTTACTCCTTACCAATCTGCCCCCTGTGGTGCAGACCAACCAACTCGCCAACGGGCAGGGTAAAAAGGATACCCACACCGGGCTCTTTGAGCCTGCCGACTTCCACAACCTTATCGATAATCTCCTGCTTTTTACTCTCCTGCGTCAAAAACAGGATGACCTCTTTGGAAGACTCCACATGGAGGTTGAAAAACTTCTTGAATTCGCTTTCTCCTGTACCACGGGCATAAAAGATGGTAGCTCCCTCCGCCCCCACTTTCTTCGCTTCATCCACAATTCGATCGGCTTTGCCCCGTTCTACAATTACTACGATTGCAACGTTATCCATACGTACACTCCTTTCCCCTCGTTCCCTTAACTGCCTGCCTTAAAACCTGGTTAGAATTCCTAAAATCATTACGCTGGATGCGGCTCCCAGAGAAGTGAGCCCCACCAGCCCAAAACCGGCCGCCAAAGGGTCAACTGACGCCAACACAGTGGAAAGGCCCACCGCTATCGCCATATTAATGGGAATGTTGATAGGTCCGGTGGTGGCACTTGCCGAGTCGAAGGCAATACCCACGAACGTTTCCGGCGAAAAATAAGCAAGAATGACTGTGATGAATAAGAACGGTATAATCACGGCTGAGGTTGGAATTTGGTATAGGATCTTGGCAACACCCAAAGCCATGCCTGCACCAAAGCCAATGGCCACCGCTTGAATAAGAACCTTCTGCGGCAGGGCACCTACGGAAACCTCCTCTGCCTCCAATGCCAGCGATTGGAGGGCCGGTTCAGCCAAAGTGGACAAATATCCAATAGCAAAAGCGATTAAAATAATCCAAAATTTGTTGTCCAACACAGGCAGATTTTGACCGACGTTGTGTCCCAAGGGCAGCAAGCACATGGCGATTCCTCTTAAAAACAGAAATAGGCCCAGCAGACCGAGTATATATCCACCGAAAAACTCTTGAGGTTTGTCCAATGGCTTCTTCAAAACTAGAACTTGGATAACCAGTAGCCCTAGTACAATCGGTGTGAAACTTTTAAACGTACTTAAGAAGTCTTTGAGCATAGATCGTCCTCCTTAAATGATCAAAAAAATTCCTGGATAAGACCCCCCTAATACTATCATTATACCCAAATAAGTGCAAGCTAGAGAGGGGCTCAGCCCGCATATTTATGCGTTTTGCCCCTTAATTAATGGATATTCCTTACCTTTATGGTAACATATTCCAGCCAGAAAAACAACCGTTCAACTGTAGGCCCAAGTAGGCTCCAGCCGTTGGGGTGCGGGTAGCACTCGCTGAGTTTTTTTGATCTGATTTGCCAGGAGTTCTTGGAAGTAGGGGCTGTTCTTAGCGGGGAAATCTCGAAAGCCGCGGAACTTGCCAAAGAACAGCTGTCTATTGCGTTCATCTCCCGCCTTTAGTTCCCACTCCCGGAACAATCTTACCGCCACCGCGTAGCCTCGGCTGATCATGGCGGGGATATATTCCACTTCAAAAGTCCCAATGTCATAGATGAGTGGATTGATCGTCATAATCTGGCTCTGGCTTAGGGCCGGATCGCTGAGGCGATCCTCGTACTGAGCCCGCATCATGATATCCAGCGACTGGCTTAGTATCTCCACTGGGCCCGCAGCGGAAACACAATCGCGCCTCATACCTGCGTACCCGAGGTTGACGCCGATAATCCGCCCAGCCCTGCCCAAGCGCACCGCGATATTGATAGGATAACCATCCCTAAGCCCGCCATCGACGTAACACTCCCCTTGAGCATCGTCAAAGACTGCGGGCACGAAAATACCGGGAATACTGATGCTGGCCCGTACCGCTTGGGAAATTGTCAGATCGGAACGAACGGGATATCCGGCGTACTCACCATTTTCCAGGGTCAATCCCAACTTTTCCGGTTCACAGAACACTGTCTGCTGTCCATTGTTCAGATTCACTGCAGGAATTAACAGATCGCATTTGCTGAGCTCTTTAAAGCTGTTTACCGGCAGGCTCCGGGCGATAATTTTCTCTAGGCCAACGCCCCGCACAGCACCGCTCAAAAGTCTCACATCCCAAGTGAGAAGAGCTAAAATGGCCCCTTTCCAATTGAGATCGACGATCTCCCCTTTGGAACTGCTGTAAGCTAAAAAAAGCTCTTCTAGCTGGCGGGCTGATAAACCACCTGCATAGAGCGCAGCAACTATTGCCCCGCCCGAGGTACCCACAACCACCTCTGGCTCAAGGCAGTATTCTTCCAACGCCTTTAATACACCTATTTGGGCTGCAGCCCTTACACTGCCCCCCGATAACACCAAGCCAATTCTACTTCTCATGTTTATCCCCTTCCCTGCATGTGGATGGAGACAATATATGTACCTGATTTTCGCTTGGCAACGGAAGGGAGCACCATTTAGGGTGATTCTGATTATTCTGTTATTTTCTCTTACGCATATAAGGAAAACGGGCGCAGAATTACATTAGGCTTAAAAAGCGGTGCGGAATACTTCCGGCTTAAGAATGAGGGAAACCCTGTTAAGGGGCCAGTAGCGCCAGATTGCTCTACCCACAATCAGATTACGAGGAAGAAAGCCAACGCGGGAAAAACGGCTGTCTTCGCTGTTGTT
>DGFC01000094.1:3216-11434 GCA_002391465.1 Firmicutes bacterium UBA3910
TCTTCGCTGTTGTTGCGGTTGTCGCCCAGAACGAAATAGGTGTTTTCGGGCACGATCTGGGGAGCAAAACCAATGCGCGCAGGTGCTAAGGTATATTCTTCCTGCACAGGCTGATCGTTAACATACACCACTCCCTGGATGATGGCCACCTTATCCCCGGGCAGGCCAATTACCCTTTTTATGAACTGTTCCTTTTCGTTGGAGGGGTTTTTGAAGACAATTATTTCACCCCGGGACGGTTCCACAAACCGATACGAGATCTTGTCCACTAACAGTCGTTCACCATGCTGAAAAGTGGGCAGCATCGATTCTCCGTTGACTGTATAGGCCCGGGCAATGAAAATTATAATGAATGCGGCAATAAGTAAAGAGGAACCTATCGTTTCCACAAGTTCCCGTAATTGGCTTTTTTCTCTGCGAACAACTTCCTGCAAGATTCCTACCTCCAATGCTGAACAACAGTATGGGAATTCCACGCCACACCCTGCTATTCCTGCCTCTAAAGCTGCCAAAAACAGGAACGGCAGACCTCCTTGTACAAGGGCACCACTTCCAAAAACAATTCCTTATCTCCAGTGCGTAAAGCTGTGTCGATCTTATTTTTCAAAGTGACAGCCCAAAGCAGCAGCTCAACTTGATCTCGAACAAAGGCGGCAAAGCCGGGGGGCTGGATGCTCGGGGGCACCGCTTCGTTTGGCACCGCAATTTCCAGGTACCAATCGGGTATCTCCCCTTGAAAAGCAAGTTCGACGTGGAGAAGGCCGCCGAAATCCTGCAGTGCTTCCCAGGCTAGCAGGGGATCGTCGATCTGGTTGATTCCCATCTTTCGCTGTTCCTTAATGAGCTGGCCATTGGCCAAGGACAATGACTCCGCCTCAATCTCACTCAGCTGCAGCCGAAAGGCAATTTCGTTTGCCCCCTCCTGGGCAACGACCATGGTGTTGGGCAGACAGTCGCGTCTGGTCACGAACACCAACCGCTGCAGCATCTTTCTGTTCTGCCAGATCCTCTCCAAGAGAATCCTGCTGGCAGCATGTTTCAACGGGACTTCGCAAAAACGGCGCAGAGCGTGCTCCTTGTGTATGATCATCATCGCCCTCCTCCTCAACGAAGATCATTACACTATATGCCGTATCTCCTCTTTAATCCCGCGCGATATTAATCCGCAGCTGGTCATAGGCCAGGCTGATCCCCGCAGGCAGGGCCCGACTTACCTCTTCGTGCTCAAGCAGATGGGAAATGTGGGTGAAATAAGTCTGTTTAGGCCGCAGCTGCTCCACAAGCGCCAGGGCCTGGTCCAGGTGCATATGGGTAGGATGGGGTTCACGGCGTACAACACCGAGGACAAGCACATCCAAGTCCTGCAGGAGCGCTAGTGATTTAGGCGGAAGGCTGCTGCAGTCCGTAATGTAGGCAAGTCCACCGATACGGTAACCTAGAATGGGGAGTTTCCCATGGAAGATAGGAATGGGTTCTACCCTAACCCCTTTGATCTGGAAGGGGCCGTCTATCACACGTGTTTCCACCTGGGGCTTACCTCCCCCCTTTTGGGTCTTGCGGAAAACGTAACTGAAAACCTCCCGCATTTCTGCAATTGTTGGCTCATTGCCGTAGATAGGAACATGTTCCTGGGTTATTTGACTGAACACGCGCAGATCGTCAAAACCAAAAACGTGATCCGCATGGCAGTGTGTGTATAAAACCGCGTCAACATGCGTAATGCCCGCCTCTATGGCCTGCAGGCGAAATTCGGTTGCGGTGTCGATTAGGATGCTCACTCCCTCGGCTTGCACCCAAAGGGAACTGCGCGTCCGTCTGTTTTTCGGATTGTCACTTGTACAAACGGGACAGGTGCAGGTTATGATAGGCACACCGTGGGAAGTGCCGGTGCCCAAGAAGGTAATTTCCACGTTTTACCACCCCTTTTTCCCCTTGACCGGAACATGTGTTCTGGAATATAATAAATACCACGAACACTTGTTCGCCATATATGTTCCGAAAGGAGCTTGCAGATGATCGTTTACTGCGGTTTACGCCACTTTTACATCCAGCATTTCGAACCACCCGAACAGGATGCTTACTACATTTTAACACATAACAAGGAAGTCTGGGATTTTTCCCCCGAGTTAAAGAAGCACGGAGTGACACTGGGAGTTAAACCTAAAACCGTTTTCCAGCTGGAACGGCCTGTCCTAACGCTCCCCCTTGAGCTGGATGAGTACGCACCGTTTTCCCGCAGCTGGTATGATTTCTCTCGCCTCTACACCAAAGAACTGGAACCCGAATACCCCCATGCCTGGTATCTTCGGTTTAAACAGAAATCTATCCTGGAGCAGTTTCTGTTTGATTTTGCCAAAAAAGCCGAGCAGGAAGGTGCGGGGGCGATCTTTGGTGTAGGCAAGAGCAAGCTCGTGGCAAAGCTGGCGGCCCACAACTTACCCCCGGGACAGAACATCATTCCACCGGAAAAGACGGAGGAGTTCCTGCTGCGCGTACCCCTAAACAGGCTCCCCCTACCGGAAGTGAACATACTGCAAAACCTTGGGCTGCACACAATTGGTGAGCTAGGCAGGCTGCCCTTTGTGGAATTGGTCAATTGGCTTGGCAAAAGGGCCGAACTCTTTCAAAAGCTGGGCCAGGGCGAAGATCTTAACCCCTTCTCCAGCCTGGCTGTTGTGGAGCTCAACTGGTCGCTGGACTGTGCTGTTTTGAATGGGTTTTTAGAGCCGCTGGCACACTCCGAACTATATCCCTATCTCAGGGCAGGTCTACAGGAACTAGCGGGCTCTCTCAGGGAGCAGGGCCAAGTGGCAGGCCTTTTAAAACTGGAAGCACGGACTGAAGGGGGAGAGCTTGTCCAAAGCCAGCGGCGCTTTAAGGGAGCGAGTGATGAATGGAAAGTTTTTGAACGGGCGGTACACAGTTTGCTGCCGCCGAAACGCATCGCCCGCCTGGGTATACGCCTTGCTGAGCTGAAGGACGCTCCCGTCATTCAGCTGAACATGTTTACCCAACCGGCCGAAGCAAAGGTTATCCCCTTGCCTCCCCGTTTCCCTGCCCAAGTTGGGGTAGAACTGCCTCGACGGGAGAAGTTTTTGCAGATCTGGAAGGAGTATCTCCTCAATGAGCAAGCTAATTAATCGGCCCATTGAGCTTATTTGGCACGCAAACTTTCCCGCCGCCTTTCACTACCAGCGACCTTATCAGATTAAATACATCCTCAACCACTGGCGCGAAGCGGGCCAGTGGTGGCTGCATGAATCGGAACGGTTTGTCTATGAAATGAGCACTGATAATTCTGTCTGTGAACTTCACTACCTACCACAGGAGGAACGCTGGATTTTATACCGCCTGGGAAACTGTTAAGCGAACTGGGAGGTTAAAAAAGTGTTTGTCCATTTACACGTCCATTCCCCCTATTCCTTTTTAGACGGAGCAGCTTCAATAGAAGCACTTTTGACGCAGGCCGCGCGCTGGAACATGCCCGCGGTCGCTCTAACCGATCACAACAATGTAAGCGGAGCGGTGGATTTTTTCAAAACGGCCCAAGCTCTAGGTATCAAACCGATACAAGGTGCGGAAATTACACTTGCAGACGGCAGTCACCTCACCCTACTGGCCGAAAACGAGGCAGGCTATGCTGCTCTCTGCCGAATCATTACAGCAGGCTATGCCAACGAAACAAAACGGGATTGTTTAGTACCCTGGCAGGCCCTGGAGGAGAACAGGGATAACTTAATTGTCCTAAGCGGTTGCCACCGCTCCCGCATTGCCCAGGCAATTTTACGACGAGACTATTCTAGGGTAAAAAGGGAAGCACTGCGTTTGGTGGAGATCTTTGGCCGGGGACAAGTTTACTTGGAAATGAGCAATACTTTCCTGCCCTTTACCAAGTACCTGCTGGGACAGCTCGCCAAACTGGGCGAAGAGCTGAAAATCCCCCTGGTGGCAACGAATAATGTTCACTATCTAACCAAGGACGATTTCCCCATCCATGACCTTTTGGTCTGCACCCGAACAAAGACTAAACTGCACGATCTGCACCCCGAGCGTCCGTTAAACGGCGAGAATTATTTCGCCTCGCCGGAAGAAATGAAGGGGCGCTTTGCCGCCTTTCCAGAGGCAGTTGAGAACACCCTGCGTATTGCAGAGCGCTGCCAGCCTGCCCTAAACCTTGAGCAGAACCTTTTTCCCCGCTTTTTCCCAGGGGAAGATCCAAAAAAAGCAGTTGAAGTGCTGCGCCAATTGACCTGGGACGGGGCCCACAGGCGCTACAGCAAAATCACCGTCCCTCTACGCCGTAGAATTGAGCACGAGCTGGACATCATCGAACGGCTCGATGTGGCCGATTATTTCCTCACCGTCTGGGATCTGGTTCAATACGCGAAAAAGGAGAAAATCCGCTATGCGGGGCGGGGCTCTGCAGCCGATTCGGTCGTTGTCTACTGCCTGGAGATCACCAATGTGGATGCCTTTGCCAGGGGACTTCTCTTTGAGCGCTTTTTGAGCTTAGAACGCTCCCAAAAACCCGACATTGACATCGACTTTGACGCCCGCTACCGGGATCAAATAGCTGACTATGTATACAAACGCTACGGTGCAGAGCGGGTTGCTTCGGTCTGCATGTTCCAAACATACCACGCCCGTTCTGCCCTCCGTGATTTGGGCAGGGCCTTTGGCTATTCCCAAGCGGAGCTATCTGCCCTAACCAAAAACATTACCTCAATCCCCGCCGACGGCATTCGTAAGCTCATCAACAGGTTGCCAGAGCTGAAAAACCACCCCCTGCATCAGGAAAAATACACAGCTCTTGTAGATTACTGTGCAGCGATCAACCGTTTTCCTCGCCAAATCGGTACCCATCTCGGGGGATTAGTTGTGAGCGGCAGGCCCCTAACCGATGTTACTCCGCTGCAGATTTCGCCCAAGGGCGTTTTGATCACCCAGTTTGATAAGGACACCATTGAAGACCTGGGCTTGATCAAGATTGACCTTCTCTCCCTGCGCACCCTGTCGGCCGTTGCCGATGTGGAAAAATCCCGACCGGAATTGGCGTACAACCGTATCCCCACCGATGATCGGGCCACCTATGCCCGGCTGCAGAGGGGTGATACGGTGGGTATTTTTCAGCTGGAAAGCCCGGCCCAGCGTACCCTGCAGTCACGCCTCCAGGCGGATCGTTTTGAAGACATTGTGGCCAGTGTGGCCTTAATCAGACCCGGACCCATTAAGGGTAATATGGTGGATCCTTTTCTCGCCCGCAGACACGGACGGGAAGAAACGACCTATATCCACCCTAAACTGGAAAAAATCCTTGGCTCCACCTACGGGGTGGTTTTGTATCAGGAGCAGGTAATTGAAATTGCCACCGAGCTGGCAGGCTACACGCCTGGGGAGGCGGACCGCCTGCGCAAGGCTATGACCAAATTCCGATCCCAAGAGGAAATGGACCGCATCGGTGTGGAGTTTGTGGAAAAGGCGGTACAGAGGGGAATTGAACGGAATGTGGCCGAGACCGTTTTTTCCTACATCGTAGGTTACGCAGGCTACGGCTTCTGTGAGGCACATGCGGCTGCCTTTGCCGATACGGCCTACCGCACTGCCTATCTGCTCGAGCATTTCCCTGCCCAGTTTTACGCCGAGCTTCTTAACCAGCAGCCCCTGGGTTTTTATCCGCCTAACACACTCTGCGTGCAGGCGCGCCTAAGGGGGATTGAGATTCTGCCCCTGGACATCAACGCAAGCGAAGCGGACTTCACCGCAACTGATAATACAATCCGCATCGGTTTAAAACAGGTACGGGGCATGGAAAAATCCTTCTTGGCTTCAATTGCCAAGGCCAGGCAAGCTGGGCCCTTTACTTCCGTCCATGACTTTATCTACCGTACCAATGTAAGCAGGGATGTGTGTGAAAATTTGGTCCTAGGCGGAGCCTTTGATTGGTTTGACAGCAACCGGCGTGCACTCCTTTGGAATCTCCCCCGCTGGTACCAGACGAAACAGGGCGGTCTCTTTCTAGAGATTCTCCCCAGCCAACAGAAGATCGAAGATTTTTCGCCCCTCCAGCGTTGGCTGCGGGAATACCAGGCCTTAGGCTTAACAGCCCGGGGACATATTATGGATTTCCTTAGACCCGATCTGCCGAAAGGGGTTCTTACCACCCAAGCCGCCCAAAACTGCCCCACCAATACCCAGGTCAAAGTGGCGGGCCTTGTAATTCGACCCCATCGGCCCCCTACCCGCAGCGGCCGCACGGTTGTCTTTTTGACGTTAGAGGACGAAACGGGCCTCCTTGATGTGACCGTCTTTGAAAGCGTTTATCAGAAATACGGTAAGGTAATTTACAATAATCCCCTGCTGCTGGTAACAGGGGAAATTTCAAGGCGCGATCCCCAGCAGATCGGTACAATCACCGCTAGAAAAATTGAGGCGATTTAACAGGTACAATCCATTCTTCCGCTCCGCTTTCAGCGTTGAGGTAAATTAAGTAGTACTGATCTTGGTAGCGTACCCCCAGCCTTTCCACTAGGATTTCCCGCTCCTGTTGATCCTGGATCAACGCCTGTTTGCGATCCAGGATCTCTGCGCCCGACCTGATCTTTTCTGCCGGATCCCAAGCTTGGCTCCGCACTACCTCCAGCTGGTGTTGGGGCCTATTCTGGGCTAAATGGTAGGTTGTAGCCCAGAACCCGATCACAGCTCCACTGTCTGCACTCACCTGCACCCGCACTGGTTCAGCATAGCGCAGGATCCCTTCCCGCAGGGGTACAAAGGTAAACAGGGCCCGCCTGTTCAATTCCTGTACATCCGTCACCTGCATAGAGGGAAATCCCCTTTCCCGCAAAAAATCCGCGGCTAGCTGGGCCATCTCTTCCAACGTATACGCTCCCTCTTCCCCGTCCCGCCCCTGCAGCACAGTCATCCAGAGCACCAGTCCGCCACGGCGGGATACTTCCACCGTAATATGCCGCCTTTCATCCCTGCCTTCAACCGTGTAGGCAGGAACGGAGCCCAGGCTTTCGTTAGTAACCATAAAACGCAGCCCCTCGGCTCGGCTGAACTGGGCCGCAATTTCCACCGCCTCTTCCCGGCTGATCTCTTCTCCGGATATTTCCCCCCTCCGCTCGGGCAGTTTCAATTCGGACAACCCCTCATTGAGGGCGGTCAGTGCTGCCCACTGCAAAGGAAAGCGGGCTCGTGCAGCCAGCCCAGCTTCCTTTTCCCTGCTTCGGAGCATTTTCTGCAGTTCATGGTTTACGTATTCGATCTGTTCGTGAAACTCGGTCAGCTTGTCCGAACCGGCGCAGTAAGCATAGGTCTCGGCGGCTGTCTGGGCAAGCAAACGCTCTACTCGCTCCAGCTGAACCTCACCCAAGGGCAGTTCCCCCAGATTTATCTGGGCAGCGTAAATCAGACGGCGAACCGCCGCACCGATTAAACTTCGCTGCTCTTCACCTTGGGCAATCTTCGCCTTGTTCAGTTCTGAGCTTAAGGCCTGCATATGGGTGGCGAACTCAGCTAAAGCTCGATGATAGCTCACTTCTGCCTCGCGTCGATAACGGGCGGCGAAATAGGATTGTCCTGCTGCAAACCCCACAACTAGAAGGCCAAGGACGAATAATGTCTTGATGTACCTGTTCAAAGTACTCTCCCCCTAGCTGGCAAAGACATGGTCACCGATCTTTTTCAAGACAGTGCGGGTGCGAATCCACTGATCCCCCGTTTTGTTCGGATTGTAAAAGAACAAAGCACCGCCGGTGGGATCTAAACCGTTCAGGGCAGCATGGGCTGCCTCTAATGCGGTTTCATCTGCCGGCTGATTTACTGTGCCGTTGCTCACTACCGTAAAGGCCCTAGGCTCGTAAACCACCCCGGGAATGGTGTTGGGAAACTCGGGATGGTTTACCCGGTTTAGAATCACCGCTGCCACCGCCACTTGGCCCTCAAAGGGTTCACCCTGGGACTCTGCCCTCACCACCCGGGCCAATAGGTCCAAATCGGCAGGTGAAATTGTGTCGCGCCAACTCGATAACTCCTGGGCCAAGTCCTGTTCCGCCCCTTTTGGTTCGGCCCCAATCAGTCCTTGGCGCTGGAGGTACCAGATTCCTGTGAAAGATATAACCAATATTAAGAGCACGCCTAGAGCGGCTCTAAGTCCTTTTTTACCCATTCCTTTCTTCCCTTTCCCTTCCTAAAGGAGGCAGGATTAAACTACCCA
>DGFC01000094.1:11673-22988 GCA_002391465.1 Firmicutes bacterium UBA3910
CCGCAGACCAGTTGCCATCACTGTACTTGTTATTATTACCCTCCTCTTCGGAGTTATTTCCCTGCAAAAAATAGGCATTGATCTGCTACCTGATCTCAATTTCCCAGTAGCGGCAGTTGTTACACTGTATCCAGGCAGTTCGGCCCTCACGGTCGAACAGGATATAACTGTACCCATTGAGGGTATGCTGGCCAGCGTCAGCGGGCTAAGGTCCCAGGACTCCTTTAGTACGGAAGGGGCTTCCGTTGTTATCCTCCAATTTGAGTGGGGCACAAACATGGTTGATGCCCTGGAAAGCGTGCGCAACAGTCTGGCCCAAGCGGCTCTAGTCCTGCCGGAAGATGTGCAGACACCTGTCGTGGCCCAAATTGACCCGAACGATTTCCCCTTAATGCTGATCGGTGTGGATGCTGAAGAGCTCACCGCCCTGGAGCTTTCCCATCGGCTCGAGCGCATCAGGCCCCAGCTGGAACAGCTGCCTGGCGTTGCCCAGGTGAATTTACTGGGGATCAGCAAAGAAGAAATTCAGGTTCTCTTTGATCCGGAATATCTAAATGAAATTGGCTTAACACCTGTCATGCTGCAGCAGCTGATTGCCTATCAGAATATTGTGGTGCCAGGCGGTGCCGTTACAGCAGAAAACTCCCGCTACACCACGCGGGCGGGCAGTCAGATTAGCAGTGTAGAAGAGTTGAAACAGATTATTGTTGGCATGCGCCAAAGCAGCGGCGTGCTCAGCTTCGGTGGCCTCATTCCCTCCCTCACCTATTTGGGGGATATTGCTGAAGTTAGTACCGGCATTGAACCGCGGGATGGTATCACCCGTTACAACGGGAGAGACGCGGTTCTGGTGCAGGTCAACAAACAGAGTGGCGCTAACGTGGTACGTGTCGCGGAGCGGGTAAAGGATACTCTTGGTAAAATAGAAGCGGAACACCCGGACCTGGAGTTTTCCGTCATTACAGACCAGTCCCTGTTTATTAACCAGAGTATTGGCAACTTAGCCTCAAGCGGTATTGTAGGCGGCTTTTTGGCCGTGGCCGTGCTTTGGATTTTCCTCCGCAGCTTCCGCAGCCTATTTGTAATCGGCCTGTCCATTCCCGTTTCCGTTATTGCCAGCTTCGTGTTGGTCTATTTTTCCAAGCTTTCCCTGAACCTAATGACCTTGGGCGGCCTTGCTCTAGGCGTTGGTATGCTTGTTGACTCGTCCATCGTTGTGTTAGAAAACATCTACCGCCACTTTACGAGCGGTATGCCCATTCTAAAGGCGGCAGAAGTGGGAGCCCAGGAGGTTGCCTCCGCCATTACTGCCTCGACCACAACAACCATCGCAGTCTTCTTGCCCGTTGTGTTTGTCCAGGGTATTGCGGGACAGCTCTTGAAGGAATTTGGCTTAACCATTTCCTATTCCCTCATCGCTTCCTTAGCTGTGGCCCTCACTGTTATACCAATGCTGGCAAGTAAATTGTTCAAAAAGGGACAGGACAATCAGCGGATGGAGAACGCCACAGGTAATGTAACCTTGAGTAAGATGCACTTTGGTTACGGGAAGGTTTTGAACTGGGCGCTCCAGAAAAAGGCAGTTGTCTTTGCGGCAGTAATCGTCCTGATAGGCGTAGCTATAGTGGTCTATCCCAGGCTTGATCAAGAGTTCCTACCCAGTTTCGATGAAGGTTTCATAGGCGTACAGGCCATGTTCCCGGCCGGACTATCCCTGGAAACGACCCGGGAGCGCATCGAGAATATTGAGCGGGAACTGAACAAAATCCCTGAAGTTGAACGGGTTGCAGTCCGATCGGGAGATCAAGGTGAACTGGATATGATGAGCCTGATCTCGGGAGCTGGCTTGGAAAACGCCGAGTTTTATATCACCCTCGCTCCCCATGGACAGCGGAAGAGAAAAGCGCAGCAAATAACGGACGAGATTCAGGAGATTATGCGTACCCAGGGTGTGGTCCGGGCGAACATAACCGATTCTTCCCTGTTTGGCAGTGCAGGTACTCTGTTCACGCCTAACCTGTCCGTTCAGATCAGGGGAGAAGATGAAACGGTTTTGACGCAGATCGCTGAGGTGATAAAGGAAAGGCTCGGGTCCGAGCCGGGCTTCCGCGATATACAGGACTCCCACTTTAGGCCCAGCCAAGAACTCTACCTGAAGGTTGATACTTCCCGCAGCATTCTGGGAGGTTTCACCGCGGGCCAGGTTGGCCTAGGTATGCGCTACGCAACAGCAGGTCTGAAGGCGACTGATATAACCATTGGCAACAAAGCGGTACCGGTCGTGTTGCGGCCCAATACGCCTATTAACTCCTTGGACGATCTCCTCTACTCCAAGATCAGTTCGCCCGTGCAAATTGGCGAGCTGGGCAAGGATCCCATTCTGCTCAACGAAGTTGTAGAACCTGTGGTAGGGGAAGCCCAGTCCATTATGCAGCGCCACAACCGTCTGCCTGTTATTTACGTAACCGGAATACTGGGCGACATATCCTTAACGGATGCGGTTAACAGAGCCAATGAGGTTATAGCAGACATGGATGTTCCCCCGGGCTATCACGTGGAAGTTGGGGGTGTGCAGGAGATTATCCGGGAATCGCTGGATGAGTTGATGCTCGCCCTGGTCTTGGCAGTGGCCCTGATTTATTTGGTCATGGCAGCCCAGTTTGAATCGTTCACCCAACCGTTTATTATCATGTTCTCCATTCCCTTAGCGCTCATCGGCTCTTTGGTAGGCCTGTTAGCTGTGGGTGGTAATTTCGGCGTAATGGCCATTATCGGTGTCATTGTGCTGGCGGGAATTGTGGTTAACAACGCTATCGTTCTGGTTGACTACATCAACCTGAGAAGGAACAGCAATCCTGACCTACCCCTACGCCAAGTGATCGTGGGAGCATGTCAGGTTAGGCTGAGGCCCATTTTGATGACCTCAATCACCACTATCTTTGGGCTCATTCCAGTTGCCTTAGGCATAGGTGCCGGGTCAGAATTCCAAAGGCCCTTGGCGGCAACACTCATGGGCGGACTGATCACGTCCGCCCTCCTAACCCTGTTCGTTATTCCGGCAATTTACGAAATCTTGGCTAAACTGGAAAACCGCAGAGTTAACAAGGATGCGGCTGTTAGCTGAGGAATGAAATGCTCAGACAATCGGCAAAGGGCTGCTGGCGAAAAACCAGCAGCCCTTTTTTCCTTGCTCATTCCAATTGAGTGCCGCAGTGGGGACAGAAGTTAAACGTCCGTTCCAAGCTCGCTCTGCAGTTTGGACAATTGCGCCCGGTTGGCTGGGAGTGGACAAGGTGCTCGTTTGTAATCTGCACCCTCTCCCCCCGTTCAATCCGCTCCCCCACATCCTGCCTTAATTCACTGGTCTGGCTACAGCAGCGGGTACGGATATAATAGTGTTTATTCCAGCGCCAAACTGGGATAAAGAAGATATGGAAGTAGTTGAAGGTCTTTAAGACCTCGTAGCGATCGTAAGCCCCACAGCAAGGGCAGATCACTCCCTGCTCAACTATTAGCGATTTCGCCTTGAACTGGACACCAAAGATACCGACAAAAAACACATAAGTCACCTACTTCCCCACAAAGAAAGCCCAGCTCGCAAACGCAGCTGGGCCTTTATAACTATCTTAAGGGACCGAATTCGACAACCGAAGCGCTCCGCATGAGACTAATCATGAGCGTTGAAACACATTGCCGAATCAGTCCCTCACTCCATATTGTCTCCAACGATTCCTGGATTATACTGAAAAATTAAGGATCAACCTACTTCTTGGGCCTCTTCCACTGCAATAATCTTGAACAGAACCTCTAAGACTCGCCGCGAATTTGTTTTCGTGATCGTGGTAGAAACGTTTTCGTAGATGAAGTGATCCCCTTCTTCCGGCACACGTCCGAGCTGCTCAGTAACCCAGCCCCCAACGGTTGTTGCCCCTGTTTCCTCATCGTCAATATCCAGCAGGCGGAAGATCTTATCCAAATTGGCACCGGCCATCACCTTATATTTTCCTTCTGCCACCTGTTCAATCTCTTCCACTACCTCATCGTGTTCGTCCCAAATCTCTCCCACCAGCTCCTCAATGATGTCCTCCATCGTGACAATTCCCAACGTACCGCCAAATTCGTCCGTGACGATGGCAATATGGGATTTGTGCTGTTGGAGCTGCCTCATTAAGGTAGATATTTTCATGGACTCGGTGACGAAAATAGCCGGTTTGATGATGGTTTCCAAGGGCATTTTGGCATATGCCACTTCATTGTGAAAGTCCTTTTGGTGAATAACACCGATGATGTTGTCTACCGACTCCCGGTAGATGGGAAGCCTGGAATAACCCGTATCCCGAAAAATCGCCAGGATTTCCTCAGTAGACGCGGACTCGGAAGCGGCCACCACGTCAACGCGGGGCGTGACAATGTCCACAACCTCAAGGTCATCAAACTCAATCACACTGCGGATCAAGTCCCCTTCTTCCTCGTTAATACCACCATCGATCTGTGCCTCTTCCACAATGGTCAAGAGTTCTTCTTCCGTAATCCCCTTTTCTTCCGCAGCCACGTTGAATGTGCTCGTAATGCGATCCTTGCCCCAGGCAAAGAAACCGTTGAGAGGGGCAAATATAACTGTCAATACCCTGACCGTTGGGGCAGCAAACATGGCAAACCGTTCCGGTGACTCTTTAGCAAAGGTCTTGGGCAAGATTTCACCAAAAACCAAGACCAATATGGTAATCACTGCTGTAGAAATGGTTACACCAATGTCCCCGAAACTGCGAGTAAAGATCAGCGCCCCAATCGAGGCCATACTAATATTCACAATGTTATTTCCGATCAGGAGTGTGGTCAAAACACGATCGAAATTCTCAGCTAGCCGCAGCACCAAGGCAGCTTTTGCATCTCCATTGGAAGCCGTGTTCTTCATTCGAACTGAATTAAACGAAGTAAAGGCTGTTTCTGTCGCAGAGAAAAACGCGGACATGAACAAAAGCGCGCCGAGGCTTGTAAGCAGCGTGATACTACCGTCCATTTAAAGCAATCCCTCCATTTTTCTTTTCTTGCCGAAGAACACAGCTATTCAGCACAACGGATAAAATGAAGGAAGTTTCCTGATAGCAGGAAAGCGGCCCAAGGCTTTGATGGCAAGCTGCCGCAACCTCAACAAGACAGTAGTACCCACAACCAACTCAAAACACACACTGTTACTTCGAGCCGGAGGTTCGTCCATTTTCATCTCCTCTTCTGAAAATTTCGTTATCCCATTATAACACAAAACCGAGTGTGCTTCCACCCTAGCACTGGAGGCGGTGACACTCCGCTTTGTTTTATTATTCACTAGAGATCCTAAAAGATCCTGCTTTGAAAACTATTTCTCCGCATGAGCATCTTCCCCTGTCATAATAATGACTAGGAGGCGAGGTCATGTTTATAGTGCTCCGCGCCCGGACTGTCTTTACCTGCTCGACCCTAGTCCTAGCGCTCTTCACAGGCCTTTTCCTACTGTGGTCCTTCTTAAACGCTCCCATACCCCCGCCTAGAATCGGTCTTAGTGCACGCTCTGATTCCCTAGCCCGGGAACTCTTCCAGTCTAACGAACTGGGTTCCATCACCCTAGATAAAGTCCCCAATCTGATCGAACAGCTGAATGATGGTGGGCTTGATTACCTTTTGGAGATAGACAAACCCAGCCCCAATCTAACTAGCTGGCCCATAGGTGAGCTTACCGCCGTGGTGATTGTACCCTTCTTTGATCTGGTGCAAGAAATGAGCATGGAAAGATTAGTGCAGATTATGACGGAACGGCCCACTGACATCGTATTCTCAGATGTCTTAGCCGTTACTACCTTTCCCTGGTCCGACCGGGAGGTCCAGTATGCTCCCTCCAGCGAAGTCATCGAGTTGGTACGCAAAGGCGAAGTGAGGTTCGCTGTTATACCCCTACACCACCGCCGTCCGTCCGTAAGGGTGCTGCCCCTGGATGGTATAGATCCGCGTCAACATCAGGAAGTAGACTATCCCCTCACCCGCACGCTTTATCTCAGTAGGTCGGAGAAGAACCTCTTCAGTAGACTAAGGGATCGTTACCGCCTCTACCAAGGAAAAGAACCTGATTCGCTGCGGCTGGCACCCTTAGCTACCCCATATACCGATCCATATGGGAAGCAGATCAGCCTAGTGGCAGTTGGCGATGTGATGCTTGATCGGGATGTTAAGAAGGAAGCACTAAAACGGGGCTGGGAGTATCCATTCGTGGAAACTGCTCCTTTCCTTCGCTCCGCTGACATAGCCTTCGCCAATTTGGAGTCCCCCATAGGCGATAAGGGCCGCTTTATCAACATGTTTCAGGCGCCGCCTGAGGCTGTTGAGGGGCTGGCCTTCGCGGGTTTCGATGTGGTATCCCTGGCGAACAACCATGCCCTAGATTACCACATTGACGGGATGCTGGAGACAATGCGTCTGTTAAGGGAGTACGGGATAGCCTACATTGGGGCTGGCAGGGATATTCAAGAAGCCCGTTCTCCCCTGATCATGGAAGTTAAGGGAGTGAAGGTGGGTTTTTTAAGCTACACCGAGATGTGGTTTGTGCACGCGCGGGAACCAATCAGTTGGCGGGCTACTGCCACCGAGCCGGGCGTGGCCCCGGCTGAACTAGACTCAATTGTGGAAGACATAGCAAAGCTCCGGGACAAGGTTGATGTGGTGATCGTAACGGTACACTGGGGTAAGGAGTACGTAAACGAACCCACTGCCGAACAACGCCTCTTGGCCCATGCCGCTGTAGATGCGGGGGCCCACTTGGTACTGGGTCACCATCCCCATGTGCTGCAGGGCATCGAGTTTTACAAGGACGGTGTTATTGCTTACAGCTTAGGCAACTTCGTCTTTGATATTAATCTAGCTAAGACATGGGAAACGATGCTCCTGAGCTTTTCCCTTGCCTCGACAGGTGTTTTGGATCTCACCGTTGTCCCCGCTTACATCTTCGGTGTCCAGCCCAAGATCCTGCAGGGAACCCACAGGGACAGTGTTTACCGCCAAATTCGCCACTTCTCCCTCCAGCTAAAGAAAAACTAGGCCTTTCCTCCTAGTACGCCCCTTCCCCTCGGTACATAGAATGGTACCGCAAGAGAATAGGCTCAAAGGAGGAAAGCTTGATGGATCCTATGCGTCATTCCCAACCCCGGGTTCCCACCTTCTGCCCGCCGGGGTTTCAGGGCAGGTATACTGTGGTGCCAGGTGACACCATGTTTCTCATCGCCCAGCGTTTTGGCGTTTCCCTGGATGCCCTTATCGCTGCCAATCCCCAGATTCCCAACCCCAATCTGATCTTCCCTGGGGATGTTCTGTGTGTTCCCGGTACCGCTCCACCGCCTCCTCCGCCGCAGGAGCCGTGCCCCTGTCCCGCAACGCTCTTCGATTTCCTGGGTCGCGTTGTACAGGTAACAACACCATGCGGTCTGGTTTCGGGGTACCTCGATTCGGTCAACGACAATTCCATTATCCTAATCGATAACGAAAGCTACCGTACCATCATCGTTCCCTGTCGGGAAATCTGCTTCGTCCGCGTCTTGCGAAGGGTGAAAAACGATGACTAGGTGTGGTTGCTGTCGCTGTCCGGAGGGGTTAGTTTCCCTACTTGATCGCAGGGTATTGGTATCCACACCATGCGGGGATATAACGGGGATTCTGCGGGGGTTCGGCCAGACCTTTTTAGAAGTGGAGGAGAGCAATCCAAGTCTGGAATTAACGATCATCCAGTGTGAACAGGTCTGTTTCATCCGTGAGGTAACCATAACCTAAGTGAAAAAAAGAAACGGCAGCTTCGGGGCTGCCGCTTTCCATTTCTATCTGGGAATTTATAAATAACTATCCAACAGCTCCCGCAGCCTGTCTGCAGGCTGAACACCCACTAATGTCTCCATGGGTTTGCCGTCCTTGAACAGCATGAGCGTGGGGATACTCATAATTCCATATGTACCAACAGGTTCAGTAACCTCATCCACATTCACTTTGACGAACTTGATTTTACCTGCGTACTCTTGACTCAACTCTTCAAATACAGGGGCGATCATCCGGCAGGGTCCGCACCATACCGCCCAGAAATCTACAAATACGGGCAGGTCCCCTGCCAGTACCTCTTCCGCAAAGTTTTGTTCCGTTACTTCCACAATGTTAGCCAAATCAATTCCCCCATTCAACATGTTCCCTTTGATTATAAGCGATCGCAGAAAGGGTTGTCAAAGCAGAAACGGGGTTGGGAACAGCCCGGATCTGGCGCTATTAGAGGTTAAACCTTCCTTATGAAGAAAATTGTAGGAAGATCAAATATCCCAAAAGGAGTAAGGCCATGGAACAGTGGAACGCTGTTGGCAGCTTAGTGGAGCAGCTGAAAAAGGACAAGGCAGTACGGGCCATTTTTCTCAAAGGCTCATTGGCACGGGAAGATTGGGATCAGTTTTCAGATATTGACCTATACTGTCTAGTCCATGAAATTGAGTTGGACAGCTTCCTAACCAGACGCCTTGCGTGCTTAGAAGAGTATGCACCCCTGCTATTCTGGACAGAGGTCAACTTCGTGGGTCCCCAAATAGTTGCTGTCTTTGAAAACGGGCTGCATGTTGATTTGTATACCGTAACGGCCGAGACGCTCCAACAAACGGATGTGGTTAAGGTACTCTACGATCCAGAGGAGCTGCTGGGTGATTACGCCGCAAAATCTTTTCCGCTAAGCAGTGAGGCAGTTCTCCGAACGTTTAATAGTCTTGCCTTCTCCCTCCTAGAATTTGCCGCTGCGTTTAACCGCGGAAACTTAATCTGGGCCTCCAGATTAGCAAGCCATATCAGCAGCGACATAGTCCTTCTCCTACGGTATATCTACGACCCTGAGCGGGCCCAGCTTGGCTTTAAGAGAGTAGACAAATATGTACCAGCAGATACATACCAGGCTGTCAGTGATGCTTTGGATAATATAGGTCCAACAAAGCTGCCCCACGGCCTGGTCACCCTACTCGATCTACTTGAGGAATTGATCCCCAGTTTACCCGCGGAGATTAAAGAGAATCTAAACTTGGCTTTCTATAACTTCACAGCAGAAATAGTACGGCAGCTTAAGTAAACGACACAGCATGCGGGCTGAAATAACCATTCTCCCCTCCTACGCTGTAGTGCATGGAAGCACGCTCCGGGGCAATACTAAGGGTTAAGGAGGGAAGGCGTTGAGAAGACAACACCTCTTATTAGCACTTGTCATTGCCGTTGTACTGCTGTTAGCTGGCGTTGGAATAGCTGCCTACGTACAGGCTGGAAAGGCGGTTGATCGTTTTGAGGCGGAACGGCCCCTACCCGGGGCGGCCCTCTACGCTCAAGACGGTACCCTGATAAAACGCCTAGGTGAAGGCAGTGTTTTTGTCCCCTTAGAGAAAATACCCCGCACTGTGCAGGATGCGGTGCGGGCTAGCGAAAACAAGGCCAGCGGCGGGCAGGCCATTACGGACAGACTCGCCGCGGATATTATGCAACCCCAGGGCTTTTGGCAGAGACTTCAGTTTTCCTTTCTGCCCACTGTCCTCAACCGCCGCTATGAACCCGATGAACAGCTGGAAATCTACCTCAACCACGCCGATTTCGGCGAACAGGCCCGGGGTGTGGAGGCGGCCAGCCAAACCTACTTCGGTAAATCAGTCGAGTCCGTCGACCTGGCCGAAAGTGCCCTCTTGGCCGCCCTGGCCCAAGAGCCGGAAAGCGCCTCTCCCTTCACCCGTCCTAAGCAGGCTCAGGAACTCCGCAACGAAATTTTAGCCCAGATGGAACGGGACAACAACATCAAACAAGCGGCACGCACCGAAGCAGCAGCGGAACCACTGCCCCAACAGAAGAAGATACCGGGCAGAGCCCACTTTTTCGCCGATTATGTCAACGATCTCCTCGTTGACGAGCTGGGAAAAGACAGGGTGCATGCGGGAGGTTTGGAGGTAGAAACCACTCTGGACTTAGGGCTGCAGGAACTGGCAGAGAGCCTGTTCATCGCTGGGCAGCTGCAGGGAGCCCTAATCGCCCTTGATCCCGCTCAAGGACACATCCTGGCCATGGTGGGTGGTTTGGACTACGAACAGGACAGGAACAACCTCGCCACGGCTAAGCAAAAAGATGTGGGCGGCAGCCTGCGCCCCCTCCTCTACGCCACAGGCTTGGTTGAAGGTTGGGCTATGAACCATTTGGTGGAGGATGTCCAGCGCAAGTTCGACGACTTTGAGGTGCGCAACTGGGACGAACGCTACTGGGGTGCAGTAACCATGAAGCACGCCTTAACCTTTGACCTGAACAACGCAGCTGTCTGGACGTTGAACAGGTTGGGTGTGGATAAGTTAACGACCCTGGCCGCTAAGGTAGATCTCAAATTCACTGAAAATGACCAGGATTTAGCGTTAGCCATGGGCCAGACTGAGAGTGGTCTCTCGTTGCTGGAAGTAACTGCTGCTTATCTCCCCGGCCCCAAAGCTGGACAGTACATTAAGCCCACCCCTTTCCTTGCGGTTAAGGATGGGCAGGATAGAAACGCGTTGAACATCCAGGCTGATTCTGAGACGGAAGTGTTCACTGAACAGCAGGCCTATCTGTTTACCAATATGCTGTTTCCAGCGGCAGAGCGGCTGGATCTAGGCTTTGAAGCAGCACTAAAGATATCACAAACAGAAGATGAGACTGACCAATCGGCGATTGGCTACACACCGAGGCTGTTAGTAGGCGTTTTTGTCCGGGATGCGGAGGAGGAAAATGCGGCAGCCGAGGTGTGGGCCCAATTTGTTCAGCAGGCAGAAGAAAGGACGGAAGGTGAGAGAGACGATTTCACCGTGCCCGACGACGTGGAAACAGACGTCTTGATTGATGTTTTCACCGGGCTGTTAGCCAGTGAGCGCTGTCCCCAGGTGGAGTTGGATGCGTTCATCGCAGGCACGAAACCTACCGCCTTGGCGCCGTGTGCCTTACCGCCGCCTCCGCCTGAGCCCGTTCGTCCGCCCAGCAGGACTGTGCCTCCAGCAACGCAGCAGCTACCGCCGCCAACACCTGAACCGGAAGAGCCAGAAGTGCCTGCTGCGCCAGTAGAGCCTGAACCACCAGCCCAAGTGGAGGAGCCTGCTGAACCAGAAGAGCCGGAACAACCTCCGGCTGAATCCGAACCGGAGCCTGCTCCGGAGGAGCAGCCTGAGCCTGAAGAAGAAGTGGTAGTGCCTCCGCCTGAACCAGAAATGGAGCCGGAGCCCATACCTGAACCCGAAACTGAACCTGCTCCCGAAGTTGGCGTGAATCGGGTAGGAGGCTACCCA
>DGFC01000054.1 GCA_002391465.1 Firmicutes bacterium UBA3910
CACGAAAAAGTCATGGCCCAAGAGGTCCATCTGCAGAGCAGCCTCTTCCGGGCTCATGGGTTTGAGGGCAAAGCGCTTTGTCCTAACAATCTTGGGGCCTTCCGTTTTCTCCACTGCCCGTTCCCCTTCTTCCACGGGGGGTGCAGCAACTTCCGCAAGTTTGGGTCCCTGCGACCTGCGGTTAATCCTCGTTTTGTGTTTATTCAACTGACGTTCTATCCGGTCCACAGCGGCATCGATCGAGACATACATATCCGACGTTTTACCTTCTCCCCGGAGGATAAGCCCAGACAAGTTCATCGTCACCTCGGCGATATGCACGCCCCGTTCTGTCCTGAGAACTACCTCAGCCGTTGATGTACGGTGTTCCTGCAGGTACTTCTCGATCTTCGCCATTTTCTTCTCAGTGTACTCTCGCAGGGCTTGCGTTATCTCCAAGTTTCTGCCTGTAAAGTTGATTCTGATTGCAGCCATCCTCACACACTCCTTCTCTGATCGATTTTATAACCCTTGCTATTACTATTACCCGTACAAAATCCATAATCCTCCCAGAGAAAACAAAAGGACTGAGTAAACTCAGTCCACTGGGTTAAACCTTAACAACATTGGAGGCTTGCGGCCCTCGGTCACCCGAGACAATATCAAATTGTACCGTCTCGCCTTCTTGAAGCGTTTTGAAACCCTCTGCCTGGATTGCTGAAAAGTGTACGAATACGTCCCCTTCTCCATCTTCCCGCTCAATAAAGCCATAACCCTTTTCAGCGCTAAACCACTTAACTCTGCCTAGCATTATAAAACATTCCTCCTAAATTGTGAAACTCCGGCCGCACAACCTCCGGTAACTCAACCTTAACATAATTAATGTCTTTTTGTCAAGCTTTGGCAATTACCTAACAGGCTATTTACCCCTATCGCGGCCGTAGGCTCGTTCCGCTCGCATCTGGCGCCAGCGCTGAATGGCCGGGTCCTTAGTCCTCTCCAAGAACTCACTTAAACGGGCCTCATTGCTCCGTTCCTGCTCTTCCAGTGTTTCAAGGGTAGGCACCAAATCAGCGATTACCCTTTCCAAAGCGGCCAGTTCATTCCCGAGCGCGTCAGAAACAGCCTGCTTCAGCCTGGGTAGAGAAAATGCTTCCAGCTGCAGATGGTCCGCGATGTATGCCTGTGCCGCTGCGATCTGCTCGTCGTAGTCCGCAGCCGCTTTGATCAATTCCCCCTTCTCCCTTAACACCTCTAAGAGGGAGGAAAAACGGCCTTCCGCAATGAGTTCCTTCTCCTGCAGACCCATCTCGCGAACCTGCCCATAGAGGTTCAGCTGTTCTTGGTAGCTGACGATCAGCTCGTTGATTTTGGACCGAATCGCTTCCATCGCTTACACCACCTGTGCCCAGGTGTCTCGCAGCTCATCCAGCATCTGTACGGCAGAGTCGATTTTCTCCGAATCTTTGCTTATATTGGCTTGTACCAGCAGCTGGTAGATATAGTCATAAAGGCGTTCCAGATTCTCTGCGATCTCGCCCGCGTCAAAGTTGAGCGCAAGGCTGAGCTCATTTACAATCGCTTGGGAGCGGATCAACTTGTCGTTGACCTGCTCAAGATCGCCTTCCGCCAGATGCTCCTTGGCCTGTCTGGCAAAGCGGATTGCCCCGTCAAACAACATGAGCAATAGCTCTCCCTGGGACGCAGTGCTCACCTGGGTCTGCCTGTAGGCCTGGTACGCATGGACACTCATTTAATTTCCCCCATTCCTTATGCTTTTTCGTCGATGAGAATGCCGATCATTTCGCGGATGCGTGCCGCGGTATCGAGAACATCTTCTGGGGGGATCTCCTTAATCACCTCATCGGTAACGACGTCGATAACCCTGACCATCATGCGGTTCGTATCTTCATGCAGTACAAACCGCAGGCCCCGGTGGACATGCTCCACAATCTCATTCATGCCGTCTACGGCACCCTCAATGTCCATCTCTTCTGCAATTTCTTCCACACTCGTTCTCGTTTCTTCGGGTTGAATAGGCTGTACGGTGCCTTCAGGCGTAGGAGCCTTGGTTTCCCTCCGTAGAGGCTCCACTTCCAACACATCAACCCGCGGCTGAACTCTCATAATCACGCAGTTCGCCCCCTTAAACTCCGTTTTGTATTAGGCTACGAGTCACTGCTTATAAGTTTATCTAAAGCATCCAGGTCAATCTCCCGTTTTAGTACCGCCTGCTTGTTTTCGGCCTGAATCTCCTGATAGATCTCCTGCCGATGAATCATGATGTGTCGAGGTGCCTCTATACCGATCTTAACCTGGTCGCCCCTAACCTCCACCACCATTATCCGTATATGATCCCCGATCATTATGCTCTGATCCACTTTGCGTGTTAGTACCAACATGCCTTGTCCCTCCCTGGACCCTATTCTGCCCGATTTATTACAGAATTAGACCGATTCCTGTACTTCCGCCCCTTCCTCCTCGGTTTGGGCTAGCTGCTGTTTGCGCCGCAGAAATTCGTTTTTCTGCATTTCCGCCAGCAGATTGTGCCTGGTGTTGTAGCGGCCATCTGTGATTACGATCTGCGCACCTAATCTCTCCTTTAGGTTGATCACTATGGGGGCCTGCAGATTTACAGTCATGGCTGCCACGTCCTCCGGCACCGTTACAATAGCAAAAACACAGCAGTCCACCGGTGATTCAATCTGGAGTAGATCGATCTCATCTGGGTTAAGTTTGACAAAGTAGTCGTCCACAACCAGCTCAGGCATGATCATCACAAACGCCAAATCCGGCTCGTCCACCGACTGGAGGAAGCTGAACATACTGTCTTCCTTACGGACAACAACGTACTGTTTCAGATCACCAAAGCCCAAAATGCCCACGGGAAACTGGATGATTTCCTCTTCCTTGATCTCAAGAGTACCTAGCTTAGTCTGTAATTCCATTATATCAACCCCATTTTCATGCTCGAACGTCAATCGTCACCTGCCCCATCTGCCAGCGTATATCAGGTGGACGAACAGTAACATCAATCTCTGCTCCCCCTGGGGCCCAATTCATTTTCAACTCATGGTAAAACCTAATCTCGGGCTCTTATACACATCT
>DGFC01000045.1 GCA_002391465.1 Firmicutes bacterium UBA3910
CACCCTTTTTCGACAGTCTGAGACCAGCAAGTCAAGCTTGCTGGTCTTTTGGTTTTTCTTTAATCTGCACAGCAGGAATGTGGGCAGGTTTGCAGAATTGTTAGCTGTAGGTAAATATCTTGGAGGTGTGGTGAATGTTTCAAGGGCGACTTAAGTACATGTTTGTAATCACACTAGCCCTGGTCTTGGCCCTGGCAGGTGTCGCTGCAGCCCAGGAACCAGTCACCGTTGAATTCTGGCACAGCATGACAGGCGCTCGCCTGGAAGTCTTGAATAAAGTTGTGGCAGACTTTAACGCCCTTAATCCCATGATGCAAATCGAACCGGTCCTCGTGGGAACTTATGAAGAATGCTTAACGCGCTTCCGAGCAGCCTACCAAGCCGGCCAAGAACCGGGTATTGTGCAAATTTATGAGGTAGGAACCCAAACGATGCACGACAGCGGCATGATCATTCCCGCTTACCAAATTCCCGAAAGGCTGGGCGAAACATGGGACTTCGGCCAGTACATTAGGCCCATTGTCCAATATTACTCCAAGGACGGCAACCTGTGGTCGTGGCCCTTTGCTTCCTCTACTGCCATGATCTACTACAATGCTGACCATCTCCGGGCAGCCGGCCTGGATCCCAACAAGCCGCCCACAACCTGGGAAGAAATGTATGAATACGGGTTAAAGCTTATTGAAGCTGGAGTGGTCAAACACGCGTTGTCTTTCGGCTGGCCTGATTGGATGTTTGAAAATGCCCTGGCGCTCCATGATTTGGAATACGCCAATATGGGTAATGGCCGGGAAGGGCGTCCCACAGCAGTAACTTGGCCCAACGAATTCACCGACGAGCTCCTCGAACTGTGGGCGAAGATGGCTAGGGACGGCGTTTGGATTTACGGCGGAGCTGAATACAACGCCAACGCAGCCTTCCAAAGCGGCGAAATTACCTTCCTCATGCAGTCCACTTCCTCCCTGGACGGCATTCTCAAAACCGTTGGGGACAGTTTCGAAGTACGCACCACGTTCCTGCCGCGGCTGGCTAATCCTAAGTACGCCCGGGGTAACTCCCTCATTGGCGGCAACAGCTTGTACGTTTCCAACCGGGTCACCGATGAAGAACTGCGGGTAATCTTCGAGTTCTTCAAGTATCTCTCCCGGACCGATGTAGCCGTCTACTGGCACAAGAATACCGGTTACTTCCCTGCAACCAATGCGGCGGTAAAGGCTCTCATGGATGAAGGCTGGTTCAACCAAAGCCCGAACCATCTCACCGCTTTCTTGCAGATCTTGAGCGGTAAGACAGACACCCATGCATCGGCAGGTATGAGAATGGGTCCCTTTGCACAGGCCCGGGAATGGGTCCGCACCGCCCTCGAGAAAATCGCCAACGGTGAGGATCCCAGGGCTGCACTGGAATACTCCGCTGAACAAATCAATGCCCTCTTAGCAGAATACAACGAGTTCTTCGAATAAGAGAATTTATGAGGAATACTGGGCCCGAATGCCATCACCGGAGGAGCCTTTCCTCCGGTGATCTTTACGTTCCCAGTAGTACAGCTTAGGAGGTTTGGCATGAATAGGTTTCCCAATCACCGCATTCTCCCATATGCCTTGGTCATGCCCTCAGTCGCGATAATCGTCATTTTCCTCATCATCCCCTTTGGGCAAGCGGTTTACTTGTCTTTCCACCGCGTTTCCCCCTTTGGCGCCCTGCGCAATGTGGGGTGGCGCAACTACCTCGAGATGTTTGCTTCACCAGAGTACTTGTTCAGCTTCAGAAACACCATGATTTTCTCCGCTTTAGTCATCGGTGTAGGTTTGACCCTGGCGCTGTGCATTGCGCTGCTCACCACCCAGAAAATCCGCGGCGCGGCTTTCTACCAAATTGCCTTTATCTGGACGTATGCCATGTCGCCCATCATCGCCGGTGTGATGTGGTCTTTAATCTTTGACCCGTCCATTGGAATCATGGCCCGTTTAATCAGCAGTGCCACCGGACTGTCTGTAAACTACTATACCGATCCAGTGGCCGCCTTTCTCTTGGTAACCGCGGCCTCGGTGTGGATTATGCTGGGGTACAACATCTGCTTTTTCGTGGCCGGGCTCCAAAACGTACCCCATGAGCTGAAAGAAGCCGCCTGGATTGATGGGGCCTCCACCTGGCAGACATTCTGGGTAGTAACCTTCCCCATGCTCAGCCCCACAACGGCCTTCTTGGTGTTCGTTAATACCGTTTATGCTTTCTTCCAGTCCTTTGGCATGATTGACGTGGTAACCCAAGGAGGGCCCAACCGATCCACCGAGTTCCTCATTTACAAAATCTACCGGGATGGGTTTGGGCGGATGCAGGAAGGGCAAGCAGCTGCCCAATCTGTCTTTCTGTTTGTGCTGATTGCCATCGTGGGGGCAATTCAAATCTACACATCCACCAAGAAGTCGGTCTACGACCGCTAAAAGGAAGGTGACGGCCCATGAAACGCAAGACTATTCAAGCGGTCCTCATCCACGCGACGCTAATTGTCACATTGATCGCGGTGGCTTTCCCAATGTACTATGCCTTTGTCATGGCCACCCATACTCATCAAGATGCCTATGCATTCCCTCCTATCCTGCGGCCTGGCAACCAGCTGTGGAACAACATGAAGGTGGCTTGGGAGAGGGTGAACATGGGTACCCTCTTAAAGAACAGCACCATTATTGCCGGCGTAGTTGCTTTGGGCAAGATTGTGTTCTCCATTTTGGCTGCCTTTGCCTTTACCCACTTTAAGTTCCGGGGCAGCTGGTTCCTGTTTCCTTTATGCATGGTGACGCAGATGATGCCCCTGCCGGTACGGGTCATCCCGCTGTACCGCATGATGGCCAGCTGGAATTGGCTGAACACCTACCGGGCACTCACCATCCCCTACTTTGCCAGCACCACCGGGATTATCCTATTCCGGCAGTTTTACCTTACAGTGCCTCAGGAGCTTGCTGATGCGGCCCGAGTAGATGGTGCCACGCCTATGCAGTACCTCCGGCACATCCTTCTGCCCCTGTCTTGGACCAACGTGGCAGCGCTTTTGGTCATTGAATTCGTTTATATGTGGAACGAGTACCTGTGGCCAAATATTGCCACCACCGATGCGGGCATGCGAGTGGCCCAAATTGGCCTGCGCATGCTGTATACC
>DGFC01000127.1 GCA_002391465.1 Firmicutes bacterium UBA3910
AGATGTGTATAAGAGACAGATCCTGTACACAGCGGTTACGGCAGTGTGCAGTTTTGCCACCCCCAGCATTGAGTTTAGCTCCGCCATTAGGCTTTTTCGTTATGTTCTGTTTTTTGCCACCGTTATTGCTGGCTGGTGGGGAATGGGTATCGGATTTCTGCTGATCTTGCTCACTTTTGGCTTGACCAAATCCTTCGGGATTCCCTACCTCTGGCCCCTTGTGCCCTTTGATGGCAGCGCGCTAATGCGGATCATTTTCCGCTATCCCATACCCTACGTTGGCTACCGTCCTCGTTTGACCAAACCGGAAGACATAAAGGCCAAAGGTGAGGGGAGACGGCAGCGAGGGAGGTAGTATCATGTCTGTAATCGGCATTCCCCGTGCTCTGTACTACTTCCATTACTACCCCTTGTGGAAAACGTACTTGGAAGGCCTCGGATTCAAGGTGGTCTTTTCGTCCCCAACTAACAAAGAAACCTTGGATTGTGGGCTTTCCACTTGCGTGGACGGGATGTGCCTACCCGTTAAGGCGTATGTGGGACATGTCCTCATGTTGGCACGAGCCGGGGTAGACCTGATTTTTGTCCCAAAACTTGTCAGTGTAAGCCGAGATGAATACATCTGCCCGAATTTTTTGGGCCTGCCCGATTTGGTTGGTCAGTATCTGCCACCAGGCACCAGACTCCTCAGCCCGGTTCTCGATGGTAGGCGAGGCCCAAAGGCGTTGAAGGCCAGTTATCTGCGCTTTGGCCGACAGTTCGCGCCTGAAAGGGTTGTTTGCGGCAGCTGGGAAGAGGCCGAGAAGCAGCAGAGGTTATTTGAACGAAGTGGACAGAGGCGAATTGGGGCGGCACCTGGTCCCACACTTCTTGTCCTGGGACCTCGCTATCTCCTTGCTGACGACTATCTCAGCGGTAGCTTGCTGAAGATACTGGAACATCTGGGCCTAAGGGTCTTAACCCCGGCCGCGTTTACGGTGGATCAGACGGACGAGAAGCCCGTTTCCCTTGTGAAACCATTCTTCTGGACAGAAGTTAGACAGATGTGGAAGTCCGTGGAGAAAGCTGGAGGGGCAGTCCAGGGCTTGGTGACAGCGGCTCCCTTTGGCTGTGGTGCCCAAGCTCTGTTTGGCGTCCTGGTTCGAGATTGGTTGGATGGGCGGAGACTGCCGATATTGGAGCTTCATTACGATGAACACACCAGTGAAGTTGGTATGCGCACCCGTTTGGAAGCGTTTTTTGATTTACTGGAGCGGAGGGAATGGGCGTGAGGATCACATTTCCCCATCTGGGCAGCGCATACATTCCCCTGGAAGAAATGATCAACGGTGTCGGACACGATCCAGTTGTCCCACCCCCAAACAATAAGAGCACACTGGAACTTGGGAGCAGGCTTAGTCCGGAAGATGTGTGCCTACCTTTTAAGATAATTCTAGGTAATATGCTGCAGGGTATTGAGGCAGGTGCCGAGAGTGTCTTAATGATTGGCGGCTGCGGTCCTTGCCGCTTAGGTTATTACGGTGAAGCCCAGAAGGTACTTCTGCGAAAGGCGGGGCTAGACGTTGGTTTTCTCAGCTTGGAACCACTAGGGAAACTAGAAGGGGGAACCATATCCTTCCTGCGCAGGGTGTTTGGTCCGACCAACCCCGCTCGCCTGGTCAATGCAGCTCGTTTGGCTTGGGCTAAGCTGGCAGTAGTGGAATGGTTAGAGGTGCTCGCCCTCTCCACTCGGCCAATGGAGGCAACGAAGGGTACCAGCACCCAGGTGCTAAATCAATGGCTGAATGCAGTGCGCGCTGCCCAGACCATGGGGCGTTTGCGGGAGGTCTGCCGTCTGGCTGCGGACCAGTTTGAAGCCATTTCGAAGGAGAAGGACGGGGAGACTCACCTCCGGATTGGCCTTGTGGGTGAGATTTATACTGTAGTGGAGCCTTTTGCCAATAGGAATATAGAGGAGCATTTAGGTAATTTAGGGGTGGAGGTTGTACGCACCATAAGCCTCAAACGCTGGATGGAAGACCATGTCTTTAAGAGATTATTGGGCCTTTCGTACGTGAAGGAACTTCAGAAATGGGCCGAGGGTTATTTGAGCGGATCTGTTGGTGGGCATGGTTTGGAATCGGTCGCCCGAAGTATAAGACTAGCCCGCTTCGGTCTGGACGGAGTGATCCACATTTTGCCCCTAGCCTGTATGCCCGAGGTTATAGCCCAGGGTATCTTGCCCAAGGTGAGTGTGGATACTGGCACACCTATCATGTCGTTAGTGGTGGATGAACACTCTTCCGAGGTAGGCATAGCCACTCGCCTTGAGGCCTTTGTTGATCTGGTGGAGAGGAGGCATTACGCCAGTGTCTGAAGCCAGTCCCAGACAAGTTTATTTAGGTGTTGACGTGGGGAGCGTAAGCACGAATTTCATACTCTACGACGGACGGGAACCCTCTGATAAGGCGGTTGTATGGAAAAGATATCTACGGACCCGGGGGGCTCCTTTAGAGGCTCTGAGGATGGGCCTTAAGGCGATGTACGAGGGCGGTAATTGGGAAGTGGTGGGGGTGGGGACCACGGGCAGCGGCAGGGAGCTGGCCGGAGTGGTACTTGGAGCAGATGTTGTCAAAAACGAGATCACAGCTCACGCCATTGCCGCCTTAAACCAGAACAGGGATGTACAGACAGTAATTGAAATTGGGGGACAGGATTCCAAACTGATAGTAATCAGAAATGGTGTGGTTGTAGATTTTGCCATGAACACGGTCTGTGCGGCAGGTACCGGTTCTTTCCTGGAACAGCAGGCGATGCGGCTGGGCATACCCGTTGACCAGCTTGGTTCCTTGGCCTTAGGCAGCACCACACCGGTGCGCATAGCAGGTCGCTGTACCGTTTTTGCCGAGTCGGATATGATTCATAAGCAGCAGTTGGGCCACAGTATGGAGGATATTGTTGCTGGGCTGTGCAGTTCAATGGCTAGGAACTACCTTAACAACGTGGCCAAAGGAAAAGAATTGGTTCCAGTTGTATTTTTCCAAGGGGGAGTGGCCGCCAACCAAGGAATGCGGCGCGCCCTGCAGGACTTTATCGGCTGCCCGGTCGAAGTGCCTGAGCATTTTGACGTGATGGGAGCCATTGGAGCAGCCATCCTTGCCAAGGAGCGGCTTGAACGCACCGGCGCTATCACCAAGTTTGTGGGGACGAGCCTATTGAGCAGCTCCTACCGGAACAATAGTTATCTGTGTGATAGGTGTCCCAATCAGTGTGAAATAGTAGAAATATGGCGCGATGGGGTTTTCCTGGCTGGCTGGGGCGCACGCTGCGGCAGAACTATCTAGCGGGGATACCTAATTTATGGTATTATGAGGAGGAGTTGGTAAGTAGTAGGGGGCAAAGGTAATGTTTAACTTAGAACAGCTTATCCTAAGCGTGCCCGCCATTTTGTTGGCAATCGCTTTCCACGAGTTGGGTCACGCCTTTGTGGCGTACAAACTTGGTGATCCCACCCCGAAATATCAGGGCCGCTTGACCCTCAATCCATTTGCCCACCTGGATCCGTTGGGCACCATTATGCTGTTGGTTTTCCGCATCGGTTGGGCACGGCCGGTCGTGATTAACCCCCATTTTTTTAAGAACCGCAGACGGGATACGGTACTGGTCTCCATCGCGGGACCGCTGGCAAATGTCCTTTTGAGCTGGTTGTTTTATAATATCCTCAAATTCACCACTGGCTACGGGTTGGGCAGTTCCTTCACCCGTACACTTTTTTTGTTTCTGCTTCTAAACGTACAGATCAACCTCAGCCTTGCGGCCTTCAATCTGCTGCCCGTCCCGCCGCTAGATGGCTCTAAGATCGTGGCCGGATTTCTGCCGCCGAAATGGGAGTACGAATTATCCCGTTTTGCCCAGTACGGGCCTATCGTCTTGGTGTTACTGCTGCTGAGCGGAGGTGCTCGGTTGATTATCAATCCGATTTACAATTTCCTATCACAGCTGGTTATTCGGCTGTCCATTTAGGTCACAATGGGTTATGTCATTCAACTGGAAGCATATCAAGGCCCTTTTGATCTGCTTCTGGACTTAATCAAGCAAAACGAAATAGATATCTGGGACATCCCAATAGCCACCATCACCGAACAGTACTTGGAGTACCTTTACTCGCTCCAGGAACTGAACCTGGCTATTACAGGCGAATTTCTGGTTATGGCTGCTACCCTGATCAGCATTAAGGCCCGTCTGCTCCTGCCGAAAGAGGCTCTACCCGAAGAAGAAGGGGAAGAGGAGGAGGATCCACGGGCCCAATTGGTGGAACAGCTCCTGCGCTACAAGTTCTTCAAAGAGGTAGCCGAGGTTCTGCAGGAACGATATGAGTTGGCGTCCCAATCCTTCGGCAGAGGTCAGCGTGTTCTGACGGGGGATATCACCCCCATTTTCACCGATCCGATTGGGGAACTAACCCTGGATGAGCTGAGTGAAATCTATTATGGCCTTTTGGCAGAACTGGAAAAGGAACCGCCGGTGCACGAGGTGGAAAGCCGTGTTTCTGTCCAGGAACGCTTGGCCCAGCTGCGAGTTCAGATGGTGGGTGAACCCCGTCTAAACTTCACGAAGCTGCTCCAGTCTACCGCACCGGAGGAAATTGTGGTTACATTCCTGGCTGTATTAGAACTGGTGCGCCTTGGCGAGGTTAGGGTGCGGCAGGCGGAAGTTTTAGGAGAGATTGAGATAATACCGGTTGCCCTGGAGGAGGTGGTTGAATGACGCTGCAGGAAGCGGAACCTATTATTGAAGCACTCATATTTGCTGCGGAGCATCCCCTGACACCGAAAGAGATCGGGGAAATTGTTGAGCTGGATGAGGTAGCGGTTATTTCGGTCGTTGACAATATTCGGAAACGCTACGAAGCAGGATCATTAATGATCCGCAATGTGGGCGGGGGATACCAAATCGTCACAAAACCTGAATTCGCCCCTTGGCTGGAAAAGCTTGGCCGCCCAACAATCAACACACCCCTTTCCATGGCTGCAACAGAAACGGTGGCGATTATCGCCTACGAACAGCCCGTTACCAAAGCGGAAATTGAACAGATCCGGGGAGTGCGCTCCGACAGCGCCATCAACAGCCTCTTAGAGCGTGGACTCATTTGTGAGTTGGGAAGGAAGCAGGGTCCGGGACGGCCCATCCTCTATGGCGTTACTGAAGCATTTTTCTCCCATTTTGGTTTGCAGAGCTTAGATGAGCTTCCCATAAAAAGCATAAGTGATTGGAAATAATGGTAAATTAAGATCGAGTTGAGGTGATTTGGTGCTGCTCGGTCTTTTTTTATTCCTAGCACTGCTTATGCTTCTCCTTTTGATCAGCTTTTCTGTTGAGCTTGAGCTGTCCGCTTCCGAGGCCGAGTTTAGGCCGGTTTTACGCGTTGGGATCGGCCGCTGGCGAGCGGCAGTCCCTCGAACCGTTCTGGCCAAGGCGGAAGACGCTATGCGGCAGCGCGCCCAAGGCGGTCTGCGAGAGATGTGGGGCCGTTTCACGACTGGGCTGAGGGTGATGGACCATCTTCTACAAGAGGTAGAACTCCTTCACTTTGAAGTCTGGTTTGGCTTCCACGATGCCTTTTGGACTGCCCTGGGGTGCGGCGGTCTGTGGACCCTCTTGGGCTCATTCACCTCAATGCTGAGCACGAAACCCCGCTTTCGCCAAGACCCTGAAATTCACGTTCACCCCGTCTTCGAAGGTACCAGGCTGGAAGTCCGTCTGCACTGTATATTCCACTTCAGAGTTGGTCAAATTATAGTCAGCGAGATCAAGAGATGGGGTCAGGCATGGTTGGTTTAAATTCTTGCGGAGGAGTTATTCTATGAACACGAAGCATCCAATTGAAGGCCTGATGCAGACGGCCATGGAAAGCCTCAAGACGATGGTCGATGTTAATACCATTCTAGGCGATCCGGTGGAGACTCCTGACGGGGCGGTGATCGTGCCGGTGAGTCGGGTCACCTTCGGCTTTGCAGCCGGGGGAGGCAACTACACCGTTAGCAATAAGTCCGCTAGGGAAGAAGACACACTGCCCTTTGCGGGAGGTAGCGGTGCAGGGATTGCTCTCAATCCCGTAGCCTTCCTGGTTGTATCCAGGGAAAGTGTCCGCTTACTGCCTGTTGATCAGACCGCAATTTATGACAGACTAATTGATTTGGTCCCCGACTTTTTGGATCGGGTACAGGATATGATGGCTGGGCAACGATCTTCGGCCCGATCGAGGGACGGAGTGCTGCGCACAACCTATCAAGTCTAACTTAGGCCACACAGTGAGGGGGGCAACCCCCTCTTTTTCTTGCCCTTTTCCGCGAATTTGGGTATTATTGGATAGAAAGAAAGGGGTCGAGTCTGTGGGGGAACGATTGCAGAAAGTGATGGCCCGGGCTGGTTTGGGTTCCCGCCGGGCGTGCGAGGCAATGATCAGCCAAGGACGGGTGCGGGTAAATGGCGAGGTTGCTGTGCTCGGGCAGAAGGTTGATCTCAAGCAGGATCACATCACAGTGGATGGACGTCCGTTGGGTTCCAGCGAAAAGAAACGCTACCTGGTTGTAAACAAGCCGGTAGGTTATATCACCTCGGTTAAAGACCAGTTCGGCCGCCCAACAGTTATGGATTTGGTACCCCATATTGAAGAAAGGGTATATCCTGTGGGCCGTCTCGATTACGACTCACAGGGTTTAATTTTGCTGACAAACGATGGTTGGCTGGCAAATCGGGTACTCCATCCCCGCTTCGAACTACCCAAAACCTACCTTGTCAAACTGAAGGGGCGCATTTCAAACGAATCAGTGAACCGGTTGCGAAACGGGGTGGACCTGGACGATGGTCCAACTAATCCGGCGCAGGTAAGGCTTCTCAAGGTGGATGCCAATACTTCGCTTTTTGAGATGGTGATTTCGGAAGGCCGCAACAGACAGGTTAGGCGGATGTGTCAAGCGGTGGGACACCAAGTTGAACAGCTGACCCGAACCGCAGTTGGGCCCATTAGGCTCGCTGACCTTCCTTTGGGGGCGAGCAGGGATTTGACAGGGGCGGAATTAAAACGGCTGCGTGAGGCGGTGGGAAATGACTAAGAACGTGGTGATCATAGGTGCGGGTGCGGCTGGGCTTATGGCCGCAGGTTTTTTGGCCCAGCGGGGTGCCGTTGTAACCTTGTTGGAGAAAAATGACCGCACTGCCGTTAAGGTTAGAATATCGGGAAAGGGTAGGTGCAACATTACCAATGCCCTGCCTGTGAGGGAATTCCCGGCACATTACGGTAGTAATGGTTCATTTCTCTATGGAGCACTCCATCGCTTTTCCAATTTGGATTGCATAGACTTCTTCGCTCGTTTGGGCGTAGAGACAAAAGTGGAGCGGGGCCAGAGAGTATTCCCGGTTTCAGATGATGCTAACCAAGTGGCCGATGCCCTGGAGCGGTTTGCCCGGGATGAAGGAGCAGAGATTCTTTTCCAACACAAGGCAGTGGGTATCGTTCTAGCCGAGGATGGCAGGATTAGTGGGGTGCAGAGTCTGCATGAAAAGGAGATGAAGCACCATCCGGCCGATGCAGTGATCGTGGCGACCGGGGGGGTGAGTTATCCTGGTACAGGTTCCACGGGCGATGGTTACCGTTTTGCCCGGCGTTTAGGCCACAACATCATCGAGCCGAGACCTGCTTTAGTGCCAGTGCGCGTAGCGGAAAAATGGCCGCGGCAGCTTTCTGGGCTGACCTTGAAAAACGTAGAACTCAGCTTGCTCAATCCAGCAGGAGGAAAGCAGGCCTTTTTTGGTGAATTATTGTTTACACACTTCGGTCTCAGCGGTCCAATTGTTCTAACAGCCAGTGAGCTTATTGGCCAGTGGGTGGATGCGTCCAAACAACCGGTGCAGGCCTATCTTGATCTAAAACCTGCCCTAAGTGACGAACAGCTCAATCGCCGCTTACTGCGGGAATTGGAGGCCCACTCGCGCAAACAGCTGGGCAGTGTATTAAAGGAATTACTTCCCCAGCGCCTAATTAGTATAATTCTGGAGCTGAGTGAACTGCCCGCGGAACACCCCAACCACCAGGTAACAAGGGAAGAAAGGCTTCGGCTTGTGGGAGTTTTGAAAAACCTGCCCTTAACCATCACCGGGACACTGCCTGTGGCCGCGGCTATTGTAACTGCTGGGGGAGTTGATCTAAAGGAGGTTGACCCTAAGACGATGGAGTCCAAACTTCACAAGGGTCTGTATTTTATCGGTGAAGTACTGGACGTGAATGGAGTGACTGGCGGGTTCAATCTGCAGGCTGCGTTCTCTACAGCTTATTGTGCCGCACATGCGGTGGAATTGTAATGTAAGGGGAAAGGTGTTCAGGACTGATGAAAATTGCCATCGATGGCCCCGCAGGGGCAGGTAAGAGTACAATAGCACTATTGGTAGCAAAAAGACTCGGTCTGCGTTACCTAGATACGGGGGCCATGTATCGGGCGGTGACACTGCAGGCACTGCGTACAGATACTGCCTGTGACAACGGACGCACCCTGGTGGATATGCTCACCAAGACTGACTTGGTAATCGAGTTTGAACTGGAAACAGGCAGAAACCTGGTTTATATCAATGGAGAGAACGTCACCGAAGCGATCAGAAAGCCGGAGGTGACTGGAAATGTCTCTTTGGTCTCAAGCCATGCTGAGCTGCGGGAACTGATCGTGGCCATGCAGCAGGAAATTGCCAGACCTGGTCGGATAGTCATGGACGGTCGGGATATAGGGACAGTTGTGATGCCTGATGCCCAGTGGAAGTTTTTTCTGTGGGCAACAGTGGAAGAGAGGGCCCTGCGGCGCCAAAAACAGCTGGCTGAAGCGGGTTTTAAAGTTGACCTTGCTGAATTGGAGGAACAGATCAGGCAGCGGGATCATTTCGATTCCCATCGGGAAGTCTCTCCACTGCGTAAGGCGGAAGATGCAATCGAAGTGGACACCACCAATCTCACTATCCCTGAGGTGGTGGACAGCCTACTTCGCTGGATAAGGGGGGGTTCTCCTGATGTATAAGGCACTAGCGGTTATCATTAGGCTTATTATGATATTATTCAGTGGGCTGGAAGTGGAAGGGTTGGAAAATATTCCCGCAGAGGGTGGAGCCATCATTGCAGCCAATCATGCCAGCTGGTTCGATCCGGTGGCCATTGCCGTTGCGCTGCGGCGGCCCGTTCATTTTATGGCCAAAGCGGAATTATTCGAGAAACCTATTTTGAAATGGTTTTTTACTAAAGTCCATGCTTTCCCCGTTAAGAGAGGTATGGCGGACCGCGGCGCTATCCGAACGGCGCAGGAACGGGTCCGGGCTGGACCTGTCTCTTATACACATCT
>DGFC01000152.1 GCA_002391465.1 Firmicutes bacterium UBA3910
ATCGATCCAGAGCAGGTCGAAATCCTACCCCTTTTGATTCAGCCTATTGTGGAAAACTCATTTATCCATGGCCATGAGGATACGACGGAAAACGGCAGAATTGAAATTTGCGTTTTGGATCGGGGATCAGGCATCTTGATTCAGGTGAGGGACAACGGCTGCGGGCTTACGGAAGAAGAACTTGCTGTCCTGAAGGAGAGAATTTACCGGCCTGCCGATGCAGGCAGCACAGGTTCGGGTTTGTATAATATCCACCATCGGTTACAGTTGTTTTACGGCCCGGAATATGGGCTCGAGATTTCTGCTCAGGAGCAGGCAGGTATGCTTGTTCAGTTTCAGGTACCAAAATCGGTAAGCGAGGCGAAAGAGTGATTGCATGTTTACGGCGTACATTGTTGATGATGAGCTGATCGTAAGACAGGGTTTGAAATCAATAATTGACTGGTCCGAACTGGGCTTTAAGGTCTGCGGGGAAGCGGGGGACGGGCTGACCGCCTATGCAGAGATCATGGACCTAGAACCGGATTTGGTTCTGGCCGATATCCGTATGCCCAAACTGTCCGGTCTTGCTCTGGCCCGCAAGCTGAGAGAAGGCGGCTTTACGGGACGGATCATTATCCTCAGCGGCTATTCGGATTTTGAATACGCCCAGGAGGCCATCTCTTACGATGTGGATTATTACCTCACCAAACCCATTGACCGGGAAGAACTGAAAAACGCGGTGGCTGCCATACACAAAAAGTTGGAGGAACAGCTTTTAGAATCTAAGCACAAAAGCTATTTCCAGGAAAAGGCGAAGTTTAAGATCCTGGAAGAGATCCTAAAAAGCCAAAGCACCGGTTTGCCGCTGGCAGACTCTACACTCAAGGAATTATCCTTGGATGCAGATGAGTACCAGGTGCTCATCTTAGACAAGCTGGAAGCTGACTGTGACGTCTATGCAGAGTTTTGCAGTGAGCTGGGCATAGGGAAAGAAAGCGACAGTCTAGAGCGTTATTCCGAAGAGACAGGGGAGATCATCCTTCTAAAGGGCAGACCCATCATAGCGAAGTTCGCACAATACACGGAGGACCAGGCGGCTGAGACGCGCCGACCGTTCATTGTTATCGCCGGGAAAACTGTCTCGGACGTTCAGGAGATCTATGCCTCTTACCAGGAAGCGGAGCTCATTAGGGAACGCAACTTCTTTGCGCGGGAAAAGAGGTTTATCCTGGAAAGAAGTGCTGTTGCAAAGCTGCTTAATTCCTCCGATGTAATTGCCTTAGGAGATCCTTCCGCTGTTGGCAGGTCTTTGTACGAGTGCATCATCGTGCATCAGCAGTATGAATGCGATCGTATTCTAGATAGATTACGGGACAATTTGGCCAGGAGCAGCAGTGAGATTAGGGAAATTAAGAATTTCTTGGCGGGCGTGCTGATCTACATCGTGCAGGAGTTTCGGAAGGATTATGCAGAAAACGGACTCTCCTTTGCAACCAGCGCTGAAATAATTAAGGCGGTTGAAGGGAAGAGGTATTTGACAGATATCTTAGCCTATATTCGGGTTGAAATCGAGCGGATGATCGAGAGCCTCACAAGTCTTAGCGGCGATGGCGTTTTAGAGGCTGTGTACAACTACATCAATCATCACTACGCCGAAGACATAAAACTGAAGACAATCGCCCGTAAGTTTGGCTACAACAGTTCGTATCTTGGTCGGATTTTCACCCAGAAATACAAAATCAGTTTCAACGATTACCTGCACCAGGTGAGAATTGAGAAGGCTATGGAACTCTTGCGTAGTGAGGATTATAAAATCTATGAAATAGCAGGTTTAGTAGGTTACTCTAATGTGGATTATTTTCATGTGAAATTCCGCGAGTATGTCGGTACTACACCCGCTAAGTTCAAGAAGGGGTGAGGGAAGCTGTGCAGGGGAAGTGGCAAGTGTTGCTTCTTTTACTGCTGCTGTTGACAACAGGCTGCAGGCAGGACGAAGAGCTGATCACAGTTGATGTCTTCGCGTATCAGGCTAATTACCAAGGTATTCAAGGCGGTTGGTTCGGCAAGTACGTGGAAGATAAGTTCAAGATCAGGCTGAACATTATTGCACCTAACGTTTCCTCTGGCGAAAACCTTTACCAAACCCGTTTCGCCTCGGGCAACCTAGGTGACATAGTGATGATTGGGGCAGACCACGGCCAGCTGGAGAAGGCAGTCAAGGCTGGACTGCTATTGGATATGACTCCTTATAAAGATCTCATGCCCCACGCCATGCAGTATAAAGCAGCCATCGAAAACATCCGGGTGGCAAGCAACATAGCTGAAGGCATTTACGCCATCCCTTCGGAGGTTACCGCCTATCCCCCGACAGAGCCGTCGGAGGGGGTGGAGCCGACTTATGGCCCATACCTGCGCTGGGATCTGTATGCCAAGATCGGCTACCCCAAACTGGAAACACTGGAAAGCCTGCTGCCTGTGCTGAAGCAGATGCAGGAGGAGAATCCCCTTACGCCTACCGGCGAGAAGACATACGGTTTTTCCTTGTTCAGCGATTGGGATGGCGATCTGATGGTCCTGGCCAAACAGCCCTGCTGCTTTTACGGCTACGATGAAGTGGGCTTTGTCTTAAGCCGGGCGGATGGTACATCGGACATCAGCGCAATCGCCGACGATTCGCCTTATCTTAGGGCACTTAGGCTGTACTTCGAAGCCAATCAACTAGGACTATTAGATCCCGAGTCAAGGACACAAAACTGGGAGACAGTCTGGCGGAAGTACGCCGAGGGGAGGATTTTGTTTTCGCCCTGGCCCTTCCTGGGACAAGATGCTTACAACACGGAAGCCAACCTTAGGGCGGGACGGGGTTTTATGTTGGCACCCATTGAAGACATGGAGATTTTGTCCCATGGGGCGGCCACAACCGGAACTTCTTATGTGGTGGGTATAGGCTCCAGGGCGAAAGATCCTGAACGTTTGGCCCGCTTCATCGACTGGCTTTATTCCCCGGAGGGAATAACGCTGAGTAGCTCTCAGACAGGTAATTATGGCGGTCCGGAGGGGCTGACCTGGGAAATGGTTGACGGGCGTCCCCAGCTGACTGATTTTGGTAGAAGAGCCCTGCTGCAGGGAGATGCCGTTATGCCGGAAAGTTGGGGAGGAGGCAGTTGGAAAGACGGTATTTCCCAGCTCAACTTTAAAGCGGTGCTGGAGAAAGAAATAAACCCCAATACTGGTTATCCCTATGATTTCAGGCACTGGGAGCCTTATGATGCATCCATTCCGGTCTATCAGTCCTGGCAGGAACGCATGCAGGCCCAATCATCCATGGAGTACCTACGGCGGGAAGGTAAACTGCTCATAGCACCTGGAACAGATTACGTGATACCGGCAGAGCCCACCACAATCAGCCAGTATCGGGCTGTCTGTAAAGACGTGATCGTCAGTTATTCTTGGAAAATGGTCTTTGCCCAGGATGCCCAGGAGTTTGAACGGCTGCTGCGGGAAATGAGGGAGATAGTGACAGCCTCAGGCTTTGATGAAGTCCTTGCCTATGACTTGAAAATTGCCAAGGAACTGAATGCGGCCCGTGGGCAAGCACGGGCTGAACATTAGACTTGTAGTTAACAAACTGTAATTTTTTAGGTAAAGATGTAGAAGTTTTTAGGTTAATATTACCATTTTCTCCCTGTATAATTAAATCACAAGCCTGTAAAGGAGGAAAGAGAGTGCAAAAGAGAGTTGTTTCTGTTGTTTCACTGTGCTTTTTGCTGCTGAGTATCCTTGTTTTTACCACTGTAGTACAGGCCAATGATTTAGATACAGTTGCATACATCAACATAGCTGCCGATGGTTGGTCAGTGCAGTTGTGGCCTGACAACCATTTCGATCCGGAAAACAATCCTACCGACGTGATCGCAACTACACAGGTGGTAGACGGGTACGGTCAGTACACCGTAATGGCTGATTTTTCCCAGACTGAGGCTGGCTTTATCAGCTCCATCGACTTTATGGATGTGGAAATTTCCAACGGTGAACTGGTGTACCACAACAGTTTTATGCAAATCGATTCGTTCAAGGTCAACGGGGTAGAAGTCGTTCTAGGCAACACCTATACCTCATCGGATGACGGCATTACCACCCGCACCAACCTTTACAACGAGTGGGTAGGAGATGAGATTACAGATGGCCGCACCGCTGACGGTAGGGGCGGTGTAACAGCCAGACCCTTCGATGTCTCCCAGTATGACCAAATCGTTACGCTCGAAATCACCTTTACCCTGATGCCGGGCAAGGAAATTGGCACCTGGGTTCCAGATGAGGCCCTCGCCTACATTAGTTTTGCCTCCAGCGACTGGGCGGTACAGATGTGGAAGGACAATTACGTTGATCCTGCCACCAACCCCACCGCTGTAGTCTTTAGATCGGAACAGGTGGAAGGTTACGGCCAGTATACTGTGTCGGTTGATTTCACTGGAACAGAAGGGGGATATGCCAACGGTATAGCCTTCTTCGACGTTGAAATCAGCAACGGCGAA
>DGFC01000027.1 GCA_002391465.1 Firmicutes bacterium UBA3910
ATTCGCTGTAACCGATTTTCTCAAAGCCTACGGTCGCTACAGCTTGCCGTAGAAGGTCGTTGTCTCGGATGGCTCCGTAGTCATACCGCTGCACTGCCGACCGTATGATCTCCATGGCCTCCTCGGTGGATGGCAGGTTATGCACCAGCTCGACACAAGCTTCCCTGATTTCGGCTATGGTTGGGAACCATTTCTCATTGCGAATGTGGTTTTGGATCGCACGCTCAGCCACTTTGTAATCAAGGTCCTGGAGGAATCTAGCGTAAACCTCTACGGTTTGCTCCCGTAAGTCTTGCCTGGGATAGGCCATCTCCAGGATAGCGACAAGTTTTAGCGCTTCTTGCTTGGTCATGAGATCAACTCCCCTATGTCAATAATCACACCTTGCTCGCGTTCCATTTCCTCTCGCAACATACGCTGGGCAGTGGTTTCGCCGTCTCTCTTAGGCGGATGCCGCGTCTGATTTTGCGCCACAGCTTGGCGTTTTAGCGTGTCATATTGTTTGCGGAATTTGCCCATTGAAAGAATGTTGGCCCGCCAGAACGAATCATTTTGTGCCCAAGTAATCAAGTGAGCGGCTTCCCGTGGATCACGCTTATCTAACCTGATCATGCGATCAGCTTCAGTTGCCCAGTTGGTTAAATCATCTGGCACTTTGGTGCTAGGATCTTGGTTAAGAATTTCTTTTTTCAAATGCATGGCCAACTTCATGGGAATGGAATCGTCGTCAAATCTTTTGGCGACACTATTACTATCTATGGTACTGTTAGGTACGGTACGGTACGGTACGGTGCCAACGGTTGACCGCTGGTCGTCCGCTGGTCGTCCGGCGGTCGGTTCTGCGGTTTCCCCCGCGGTCGTCTCTGTTTCTTTCTTGGCCTGCTGCCGCCTTCTTCTTGAGCGTTCACGCTCCTCTAATCGCTTCCCAATCAGCTTTCCAGCGTAGTCATACCAATCGTGGAGGACCAGTTCGTCACCATCCCTGTCTATGAACCCGCCATAGATGAGTGCCTCGACAAACTCCTCCGGATCTCCATCCCACTGGGCGGCCAACCCAATTTCGACAGGACTCATTCCGGTCAACCGACCGTCGACCCCCACATTGTCCAGGGCCCACCACCAGAGTTCGTGCAGATGACCAATCAACTTATGACGGTCGACCGACAAACGACCGGCGGTCTTTAATGTTTTTCTGTGCCTCGACAAACTCTGGTGCGATTCAATCCATGCCATGGAATGTCCTCACCTCCCTGTACATATCGCCAATTTCCTCTAGCTCATCTAAACTGTATAAGTGCACGGGCTTGTCCACTTTGCGTGCGCACAATAATGCGCATTCCCGTTGTCTTCCCACATTTGTCGCATGGTACACGCCCTTGCACTTATACCGCCCTCCGCCCATACCGCCGCGGGTGCCAATAGACAGTCCTCCTACCAGTCCGATAGTCCATCCTCGCTAAAAACCCGCACTCCGTACACAGCCAGCCCCCACTACTGATCCACGGTATCCGTACCCGGATCATCCCCCGGCCACATAAACAGAGCATGGTTGCACCTCCCCGAAAAATACGTTGTCTTCTTACTCCCCGGCGATGTACACGGGGCGGCCCGTCAAGGCCTGAACTTCTCTCTTGAACCTCTCAGCGTCGCTGTTGCCATCGCTTAGATGCAGCAGCCAAATCTCTCGCACCTGGCTAAGGTCATTGGCTTTCAAAAATTCCTTGACGTTCTCCAGGCTAAAATGTGAGGTTAGTAGCCTGTGTCTCATAGCTGGATGTACCAAGCCTACATCTACGTTGGCCTGTAGTATGTCACTAGCATAGTTACACTCCACCATGATATGAGTAAGGCCCGGGAATCTGTAGCGTATGTAGTAAGTATCTGTTGCGTATAATAGGCGCTCATTGCTGGCTCGACTGTGGAGCAGGAACCCCAGCGGTTCCTGGGCATCGTGCTGCGTCTCAAAAGCCCGAATGGTCCATGTCCCTACTCGGAACGTATCCTTACTCTTAACCGCCCGCAAACGATGATTTTCCAGGCCCAGCGCCTCGATTGTGCCGGGGGAGGTGTAGACCTCCACTCCGGCCCTCAAGACGTCGGCCACTGCCTTGGCGTGATCCTGGTGCTCATGTGAGACGAGGCAGGCGGCTATCTCAGTGAGCCTGAAGCCGATTCGTTCCCGTACTTCTCTAGTTGATATGCCGCACTCTAGGAGCAAGGGCGTTGTGCCGTCCGTGATCCAGCAGCAGTTGCCCTTGCTCCCAGAGGCCAGTACCTTGATGTCCATGGCTTAAAAGGGAGGTTCCTCTTGCGGCCAGTCTTCCTGCGGCAGAGTCTGCTGCACCGGCTGTTTCTTGGGCTCTTGCTTTGGCGGTTTCGTGGCCTGTTTTTCGGGTGATTCCTGCTCTTTCGGCGGTTCCTGTTCTTCGTCCAGGACCTCACCATCAACGATGTCCAGTTCTTCGCTGTTGGCGTACTCGTTGATCTCGCGTTGGGCGTCTGCTTCGATGTCCCGATCTACCGCGTTAACCATCTCGACAGACATGATTCCCCACTTGGTGATGAGGTTGCGGAGTACAGTCTTCAGGGCCATAGCATCAAAGTCGGTTTTCCACGGTGAGTAATCACTGTTGTAGGCCTTGCTGAACCGCTTTGCGTGTTCGATCACCTGCTCCTTGGTCCAGTAGACTGCTTTGCTGAACCCATTCAGCAGTTGGAGGTAAGCGAAGTAACCGGCTACCCTGTCGCTCTTTTTCTCACCGCTGAGGTCCAGGTGGCCGGTGAGCTTGTCATAACCCTTAAGCTCCCCTTCGTAGACGACGTCAGCGTTGAGATAGCGGTACTCGCCCGTCCGCATCGCCAACTGGATCAGGCCCTTGTAGCCGATCTGCATCTGAGGCTCCATCTTCCCCCTGTTCCGGTAAGGTACGATATAGGCGAACCCCAGGTTCTTGTTGATAGGGAGCCTCAGCGTGGCCGCCTTGAGGGCTTCCATGATGACCGCCCCCGGCTCGCACTCCTGCAGGTTCCTGTCGCTGGCGTAGATGTCGATCAGGCTAGCGACGAACAGAGGTGCGCTGTCAGCCAAAGCGTTCTTGAATTGCTCCTTGACGCTCTCGGCGCTCAGTGCGTTTTTCAGTCTCTGCACCGGCGTCAGCTGTTGGGTGTTGGTGCTCATCAAACCGCCTCCTCAAACAAGGTTTCTTGTTCTGCCGCGTCCCCCGCGGGCTCCACCCGCAGGGTCTTGTCCTTCTCACTAACAATCAGACTGATAACCTGACAATCCAATTTTGGAAGCTCCACGATGGACTCCCTATTGTCAATCCAGACTGGTGGCCGGAACTGATAGTGCTCCTGCAGGGTCCGGATGATGTCCAGGCCCACCTGCACCTTCCCAGCGGAATTGAGGCTGCCCCAGGGGACTCCTTTATAAGTGGTTTCGCAGATCGGGTTGATGCCGCCGTTGATCTGGGTCTCGAAGAGCCCTGTCTCTTATACACATCT
>DGFC01000053.1:0-10956 GCA_002391465.1 Firmicutes bacterium UBA3910
CACTTCCTCCTCACCCGGTGTCCCAATTATATCATGGGCTCTAGCTGAGATTTAAGTGGTAATGCTCGCTAGTATTGTCATTAATTACTGTCTAAGTCAAACTCGCCTTGAAATGCCCCGAAAAACTGCAGTTCGCTTTTCCCCATCAGCATCACAAACTTCTCGCCCACAAGGACGCCGTCGCCGAACTCTACCCTGACCTGGCCTGTGAAAACGGCTTGATCCACCTCTTCATCGTAGACGAGCTGCTGGCAGTAGATTGTGGCATCCTCCGTCACCACCACCACACTGCCCAGAGCAGTAAGCCGATCCTGATCACCGAAGTACTCCACTAAATCGGCTGTCAACTCAAAGTCGTCCCTTTCCAGGTGTACCGCCTCCCTCAGCAGGAGATAGTTGTCCTTGGTCCGCCACTCCAGCTCCCTACCGCTCAGGCGCACCCCATCCATCTCCACTTGGATTTGGGCTTCAGGTATTTCCCGTACATCTGCGTAAAACACACCCTCTTCCGGGTCGTAGCGGCCAACCGCCCTATCCTCTGGCACACCCACAATGGCCAGCCTGCCCTTTTCACCCTGGGCAAATCCAATGCCTGCCACCACGAGCAGAATCAAAGCGGCTAATCCCAATCGCTTAATCTTCCCCATTTCCTACACCTGCCTTCGTTTCTAACACTATCTGCCCATAAAAATCCAATATTTCCCGCTCAAAATCGTATACTGCCTCTTTCACGCCGAACTCCATATTGCCATCGGCTATGGTCACACCATCCAAAAGATGGAGCAGTCCCGCTTCCGCTGCATATACCATCCGCCCTGCCCTGATTTCCATCCCGTTCCACAGCATCTCTACCGGTCCCGGCGAAGTTAAGGTGGAATCGTGCTCTGTATGGATTAACTCATCACTTTTCAGCCAAAACTCCCCATCTACGTCCCTGACCTCAACACTACTTCTCAAGGTAAGGGTGTTCTCTTTGCGCTCCCAAAGCCCTTGCTGGGCCCGAACATCGAGCTGGGGTCGGTCACCCTGAAAAATTGTGATCGTTTCCATGTCCCCTATGATCACAACATCTTCCTGCTGCAGCACCGATTTGGACACGATCTCCCACTGCTTTTCCCCGCCTTTACGCCCTATCAAAGTGGTCTCAACAAATTCTATGCCAGGCGTGCCGCCCGTTTCCACAGGCGGAGTGGGTTTCTCCATCAGACGATAGCCCGTATACACAGCGGCGACCAGCAGCAAAACCCCGATTGCAATCAGTGCCTTCCAATTAGCGTTCAAGGTTATCACTCCCCTTCGCCCACCACAGACGCGATGTCATCCAGCTTGAACATCTCCAAGCCATCTTGAGAATCCCAGCCAATGGGCAGCGTTGGAAAGGCCTTGATGGTGTACTGGAACGCAACCCTTCCCTTCACATGATCGTAAGCGGCACTGATGGTGCGGCAGTGGAGGTCGAAGTCAAGAGTGATCTGCCCCCTGGAAAAGGCTTTTTTGGGAGGTTCGTAGATCGCCGCATAGCCAACCTTTACATGTTCACCTAGGGGCAGTGAAATCTGAGCGTCTACCCGCTTTAAGACCTGCTGGACAGGGGAGTAATTGACCGCAGCCTTGAGAAGGGTATCTCCCGTTTTGTACTCCACCATGGGCAGAATACCTGGTATGCTGCGGGAATTGGGGTCGTAATAAACAGTCAGAGCCATATTCCATTTCTCACTGGATCGCCAGCTGCCCACTAGGGCAAGATAATCGTACTGCTTCTTGAGAAAATCATAGCCCCCGCTCAAGGTTAGACTGCCCTTCAGCTCCGTGTAGGTAAGGCGACTGCGCAGCCTTTGGGTAGGTTTCTTGGCGTCAAAGCGAAACGGCGATTCCCCCCACACCAGGCGCTGCTCATAAGTGTTGTTCAAGGAGAGTCTACTGCTCAGCCTCTGATCTAAACTGATCCGACCCGTGAGCCAGCTCTGCCTGTCCCCGCCGCTGTAAAATGCGGCGCCCCCATCGCCCCGGTAGTTGATGCTGATACCGCTGGCGGGCCTTAGCGTTCGGGATGGCAGGGTCAACTGGGCTAACACCCTGTCCTTGATGACCAAAGAAGGCCTTTCGCCGTAGCGGCCAATCTGGACGTTGGACCGGAGGGGCAGACCAGACAAGCCTAAGTCACTCATTTCCCATTCCAGTTCTGGCAGGCGCTGAACTGTACGCCAAGCGGAAACCTGGTCGGTGAGGAGGTCGGGATTGTACTGCTGCTCTGCGGTAAGCCGGAAGGTGTGCTTGTCCTGCTTATAAATACTCTGGGCACGGTAATTTAACAGCTTCATAGTCTGCCCATCTCTCACCCGCTCGGTCCAGTTCCCCCGCAGATCAAGCTGCCAGCTGTCGGTCAAGGTGTGCCGCCACCGCCCATCAAACTCGAGAAACTCGGACTCCCTCTGATTCGGATTATTACGATAGGTCACTTTCCCCTCCGCACTCAGTTTAGGCAGGCTAACGGTGAGCCTGTTTGTGGTACTGAGGGAATGGGTCTGCCACGAATCTTTGTAGCTGGTGTCAGTACTTAGGCTCCAGTTTTCTCCCTCCAACCCATGTTTCCAGGCCGCCTCCCAAATCGGGTCCATTTGGTGGGGAAGATGATAGAGGTAGATGGAGCCCGTTCCCAGCGTATCAAAGACATAATTATGACGCACCCCGGCCGCCACACCTAACCGGCTGAAGAGATCCAAGTAAACGCTGCCGTAGTGCTCGGAACTGAGCTGGTAATTGATGGTTGTTTTCATGTAGTAACCTTCCCGCTCACTGAAGCCAAAAACGGGCAGAACAAAACGCTCGTCAATGTCCATATCCAAAGGGATGACAAGATAAGGCCAGTAAAAAAGGGGAATCTTCCCTTCGTAATAGGTGACCCGGCGGATTACCACCTTTTCACCCACATAAAGTTCCAACTCCTTAGCAGCCACATGGTAGTGGCTGTCGGTGTGGTCGCAGGTTGTAAATTGGGCGTTCTGCACCTGGTAAACCTGATCCGAGATGTGGACTGCCTCGCCAGAAATGAAGATGCTGCCCGTCTTTTCAGGCAGTTCAAGCTCGCTGGCAGCCTCGCTGAGGGAGCCTTCCCCCGTTTCCAGGTTGTAAACCAAAAAACTACCGCTGAGCTCTTGTCCATCATGGCTGAGCACAACATCGCCGCGCAGCTCCAGTTCACCCGTTGCCAAGTTGATAACCAACTGCCTACCCTTGAGGACCACGTCTTGGTAAGTGATCTCCACACCGCCGTAGCCGTAAAACAGCTGCTCCTCAAAATCAAAGGAGCCGGCTTCTGAGACCGCAATATGCACCCGTTCCCCCGCAGCACCCACCGGGCTTGCCATGGAAAACAGCAAGAAAAGCAGGAAAGCCGCAGTCAAGGGCCTAAGAGGATTCTTTTTTGTCTCCCTAATCATGACAGCTTCCCTCCGGTGCTACCGCAGCTTGTCCGCCTCTCTCAGCAGAACAAAACCTGCTAGGGCAAAGATGATGTTAACGATCCAGGCCGCCACAAGGGGCGGTAAAAACTCGTTCATGCCCAAGGAGCGGGAAATGGCAACTGAGATGTAATAGAAAAGCATAACAACTAAACTGACCACAATGCCAAAAGAGCGGCCACCTTTACCCCGCAGAGCCAAAGGCGCCCCGAAGAGGGCCAAAACAAGGCAGGCCATGGGCAGGGACAGTTTCATATGATAATCCACCACAAAGGATAGGACCTTTAGCCCGCTGCGCTGAAAACGGGCGATGTAAGTGGCCAGTTCCCTGCGGTTCATTTCCGAAACTGTGCGCTGGCTGCCGAAATAAACCTCACCGGGTTCTTCCGTGACAATCTCCAAACGCTGAAACCTACTTTCATAGGCCACAAATCCCTCATCGTCAAGTTCCTGAGCCACCCCATCCAAGAGCACCCAGTTGCGTTCCTGGAAAATCCCAGACTTAGCGCTGATTACACGGGGAAATCCGCCCCGATCCACTTCCCAGACCAAAACGTTTTTCAGTTCGTTCGTCTTACGGTCCACTTCTTCAATGTAAAAATAACGGTCCTCTCCGCCGTGGAAAAAAACCTTCTCATCCACAATGGGCACGCCCTCGGAGAAGACTATCTGGCGCACAATATTCTCGAATTTGCGGTTAGCCGCTGGGACAATGTGTTCCGAAGCCAAGAAGGTAAGGACACTGGCAACCAAGCCCAAAAACAAAATGGGCAAGACCAGGCGTGGATAGGATACTCCGCTTGCCCTCAGAACTGTCATTTCATTGTCTTGGACTATGCGCCCCACCGCGAGCAAAGTGGCAAACAAGCAGGCCACAGGCACGGTAGATACGGCTGCCTCGGGAATCCCGTACAACAGCAATTTGCTCACAGTCAACACAGGCACGTCATTAACGAAGATCATGTCGCTGAGCTGGAACAAAAGGCCTGTTAATAAAACGATCGTAAAACCAAAGATGCAGAACAGGAAGGGTCCCGAGAACTCCCGCATTAAATAGCGATCTAAAATCCTGATCCTCACAAGCGCCTCACCCTCCCTGAAAGCCTAGAACTGCAGTTTGTAGTTAAGACCGAAACCTAAACCGTTTCCTCCCTGCAGAGCAAGATAACCACCCAATTCAGGCGTAAACTGAAATGCTGCTCCCGCGTTAAACCCTCTGCCGTCATACTCGGCCGCAAGCGTCGTTGTGGGTACGGTTAGTCCCCAACTCGTCTTGGTCCGAACCGGATTGAGCATGAGCGTAACACCTGCCATACCCCGGCTGTAGCGTCCAGTACCGAAGCCCAGATGTCCCCGGAAGCCAGGCCTACCCAGCTGCTTGCTCACAAGTCCGTAAAAATCTACCCCTGCGGTGGATAGTTCACCAGCCACTGCCAAGGCCGGACGGGATGCCGTTTCGGCCCACAGGGCACCCTTGGCCGTTACATAAAACATGCTCCCTAAGTGCTGGCGGAGACCCACCTGGAACCCAGGCATAAGTCCAGCACTGAGTTCGAACACACCCGTTCCCCGCTCGGAGCGGTACTCTATCTCCAGCTCCTTATCGGTCACATCGCCCGTTGGGATGGACAGCACCCTATCGGCAGCCAAGCCCGATTGGGTCACCGTTAAGGCTAGAACCAACACCAAAAAAACTACGATAGATCTCTTTTTCAACATGGTGCTTCCCTCTTTTCTTCTGCTTGTTATTCGCTTTTGCCCAGACAATTACCTGCCTTAAGCCCATGGGAGTTAGTGGATTTACAGAAAGGGGGCCCTACGGCTCCCCTCCTAGTCCAAACGCTTGATTACCTCATCGCTGAGATCAACGCCGCCGAAGCGGACTACATCCCCGTCAATTACCACCGTAATGTCTTGGGCTTGGGCCACTTCCCGCACCGCCTGCTCCACTTCTTCCTGAAACATGATCTCCAGTTCCTGTCGATAAGCAAGGTATTGGGTGTAAGCCTGCCGTTCCCGGTTGGCCCGCTCTGGATCTCCCGCTTCCCCCTCTGTATCAAGTTCAAATTCGGCAATCAGCTGATCGTAGCGATCGCTCAGCATCTGATTGAGTTCTTGTGCCCGTGGGCTTTCGTCGACTATGCGGGCCAGATCCACAATGCCCACTCTTTCGCCGGGAGAACGACCGAGAAATCCCCACAGGGCAGCTGCAGCTAACACAATCACCAGAACCCAGGGTAAATACTTCATGCGCAGTCACCACCTTACTTCAGTCTGCCTTAGTATTACCGATTTGGGCCGGTGATACACACAAAGAAGGCCGGCAGAGAGAACCCCGCCGGCCCATGTCAACTGCACTAGAAGGTGTGGCCGATGCCGAAGTAGAACTGGCCGACACGCTTGTCGGTCTCATCCTTGCCGAAACCGTAGTCCAGGCGGAGAAGTCCCAAGGGAGTGTCAAGGCGTACACCCAAGCCAAAGCTGTTTTTCACGTCACTGAGGCTCAAGGTATTACCCTGATCCCAGGTTGTACCCCAGTCAGTGAAGACCACACCGGTGATCTTCTCAATTATGGGGAACCTAAACTCGGCGTTCATCACCAGCATATGGTCACCCTTGAGTTTCAGTTTGTCATCACCGTAGGTGTAACCGCGCAGTGTTTCCGCTCCACCGATCTTGAACTTCTCGTCATCTTCAAAGGAACCGGCCAGAAGGCGTCCGCCCAAACCGCGGAGGGCCAAGACGTAGCCGCCGTCTTTAACTTCGAAGTAACGGCTGTGGTCAAAACGCACCTTAGAGTAGGAGCTGGTAGCACCTAAGATGGGCAGGCCGAACTCCACATAAGCGTCATTCTTAAAGCCTTCCGTTGGGCTGAAAGGATGATCGGTAGTATTAGTGTTGTAACCAAAGCCTACTACACGGTTTTTGTAGGGATCGGGCGTATCTGCAGCCGGGTTATCCCCTTCTTTAAACTCGAACTTCTTGTCTTCCAAACGGAGCGTCAATCTTGCCCTGCTCGTGTCTCCTACCGGGCGTCCAAGGGTTAGATCGCCACCATTAGTCATCACCGAGTAGGTGTTTTCTTCTATTTTCAAATCGGTTATGCGACGGTACAGATTCAGGCCAAGTGATGTACCGCTTCGGGTAATATAAGGCTCATGGAAACCCAACTCGTAGGAATGCAGTTTCTTGCCAAGCTGGATCGTGGCATTCACTCGCTGGGCACGGCCCAGGAAGTTGTCATCTGCCGCTTCAATAAAGCCAACCAAACCGTCGTCACGGCTGTAGGAGATACCGAAGGTGGCCGAACCGGTTTTGCGTTCAGTCAGCCTAACGGTAAGCACCGTTTCGTCCAGGTTCTCCTCATCGGAGAATTCCCGGCTGATCTCATCGAACAGACCAAGCATCAGCACTCGGTGCAGACTCTCATCGATTTCTTTCACGTTCACCAAGTCCCCTGGCTCAAAGGTCAGTTCCCTTTCGATCACGAAATCCTTAGTTTTTTCGTTGCCTTCGATCACCACGTCTTTAATCACGGTGGGAACCCATTCAATAAAGATACGACCATCCGTATCCCCTTCCAGGGAGCCTACCCGTGCCAAATAGCCGTGTTCAAGGGCGATCCATTCCCGCATATAGTACAGATCTTCACCGAGATCGTGCACGTTGAGGATGTAGCCGATCTGGGTCTTCATGTTCTTCATGTAATTCTGCAGGGGGACCTGAGACAGCCCACTGAAATTGATCTGGCTCACAATAGGGTTCTCTATAACCTGAAAAACAACCTGAACCCCACCCAGGGCCGGTTCCAGCTTGACCGAAGCGTCTTGGAAGTAGCCCAGATCAAAGATGGAATGGAGGTCATCCAAAAGCATCTGTTCTGTAGCGGGCTCGTTGAGCTTGGTTTTTACGATCGCCGCTCTGATTGTTTCGGTATCAACATAGTTGTTGCCTTCAATCAAAATGCCCCGCACCAGGCTGTTCTCCGCTGCTGATACTCCTCCTACGGCAGTCAGCAGTGAAACTAAAACTGCGAGCACCACCAGTGCTTGGGCTGCACCTTTCCTCATCATTCTGCCTCCTACATCATCCTTGGATTTCTATTTCTCCCCTTTTAGTTCTACCAAAGCATTCGCATTCCTCTTGCCAAGTTGGGGGATTACATGCAAAGAATGGTAAGACTCGCCAAAGGGTAACGCTAATAAACGTTTAGATCAAAGGTAGCTACCCCATCTAACACATACTGGGTGGAGAGACGAACCCGCTCCGGTTCGCCGCCGCCGTTCCAGGCGTAATAGTTGTAGCTGTTATCAAAGGATCCATCCCCTTCGTCTAACTCGCTCTCTTCCAGCTCATATGCCTGCCGGAAGGGGTAAAACTCCACCACCAGTTCATTATTGCGCTCCCTCTCCATGTATTCCCGGATCAGGGCATCCAGTGTTTCCGCCCCGGAAACTACCGCCCTAATCGGTTCCAACTCTTCCTCTTCCGCGAATATGCCCACGTGGGTCGGGGGTCTAGACTCGTAAAAATCCGCTGCCCCACTGCGTACTGTCACAGTCATCAGACCGGGGGCCGTATCTTCCGGCACTGTAAAGCGGAGCATCCGCTTCTCGCTCAGACCCCGGTAGGGTCGAATTGTCACTTCTACATCCACATGCTCACCGGGACGTACATGGGACCGATTGGGCGCCGCAGACTCAATTGTCGCCGTCTTACGCTCCTGGGCAATCTCCACATCAACCTGCACATGCTGCAGTTCAACCTCCTGCACGCTGTTGTTCAGGAGAAGCTCCAAACCGGCCAAAAGATCGGTAAGGGACCAAACTGCAATGTCCGTATCGCTGAAAAAGAGGTTCTCCCTGATCATTCGCTGCGAAAGGTTCGGAGCCTCAAACTCCAGACGCACAAAGGATGTGCCTGCCCCTACCCGATCCAGTGTAGCATCTATACTCTGGTAGGCACTGCTGATCAACAGGGACATTAAAAAGCTCGCCTCGGTCACGCTTTCCACCTCAAAGGTGCGGCGTAGATCCCGATCTTTATCCCAAACATTGATGGCTGCACTCACGTAAGGCAAGTCAGTGTCTAAAACTCCAGCAATTCCCACGGCACGATCCTGCTCGATGCTGCCTATGGTGCTCCCCAAGGAAACGATTTTGTAGGGTACATCCCGGCTGGGCATGGTATAGTGCACATAGGCATCCGCTGCAAAAAAGCCCACCTCGCCCAGATGGGTGAAGGGGTGACCGTAGGCTATAAACCGCCCATCTTCCTGTACGTGGGTTACTGTCCCAAAAGACGCTACTTGAAAATCACCGCGTAGAAGCTGCACACCCACCATACTGCCCGGCTCGAGCCCAGGCTGGGTTTCTTCCACCTCGCCTGCCACCGATGGCAGAACCTGAATCTGGTAGTTTTTCAACGCCTCCTGCAGATACTGGGCCGTGCGCGCGTTCAGCCCCTGCACGATCAAAGGAGAACGCACTGCCACTGCGTCTTCCGGCAGCACAGGAGCGCTAGCCTGAAGGCCATCATAGAGCTTGAACATCTCGCCGGCAGGTGTAATTAAACCAACGCGGTGATCGGTTTGTTCAAAGGTGTGGCTGATGGCGCCAACTAAGCGCCCGTCTATGTAAACAGGTGAACCGCTCATGCCCATGGCAATGCCCCCCGAACGCTCTATGGGGTCTCCGCTCACCCGCACTAAGATCAAATCCTCCACCGGTGGGCTTTGGGGGATGATGCCCAACACTTCCACTGTAAAGTCTTCAATGGTTGTACCGGAAATGACTGTCCTGCCCACCCCCATCAGGCCGGGCCTAATCTCTTCCAAGGGGAAGATCTCCAGCGCCTGCCCCTGGGAGGCATTAAGGACAACCCCCAGGATAAGAAACACGAGTATTAAAGCACAACGTCTACGCACAATTAAGCACCCCTCGCTATCTACTTCTGCGGTGCTAGGATTAGAATTGCATTGCTCACCGGCCGCTCCTGGCCGTTAGAAGGCAGGTTGAGCACCAGATCACGGATAACCATCGTGGTGGATCCGCCTCCATCAAGGTTCATTGCCTGTACTGCACCTAGCTCTATTAAAAGTCTACCTAATTCAGCCAAACTCATACCTACACTGATGTTGGGCTGCCGTCCATTGACTGTGACTAAAAGCAGCTCCCCTGAGGCCGTAACGCCAATGGCCGTTCGCGGTGCCCGTCCCTGGAGCACATCACTGCGGAACAATTCTTCTTCACCGTTCAGGCTGAGTTCACCGTCCCGGACCAACCGCGGTCCGCCACCAATTATCTGGCTGAACCCCTGCTCCAGCCAGGGGGGCGTCAGCTGAATATTGATTGCAACCTCATCGCCCACTGCAAGCTGGGAGAGGACTTCACGGTTCAAGCCATGGCCGGAGAGGACAACTCCATTAGGCGGGATGGGGCTGTTACCGATCTGCACATTAGTGACTGTTCCATCCACTACCGTGACCTCAAAACCATAATCGTTGGTACCTGTCCATGACCCATAAATAGGTGTGTAGATAATCAGTTCATCTGTTAGGCGCGGTCTGTTCAAACCGGAAATCTGAGCAAGCCACTCTTCAGCCACGAAGACTTGGCCTTGCCAATCGACCCTTTCCATGGCCAAGCCATGGGGGCCGATCCCAAGGGCAGTCCGAGCCGCATAGGGTTCACTAATCAATTCCCCGTCTATTGCAACGAGTCCCACAGGACGCCCATCGCCGCTGAAAAAAGCGCCGTTTACCGCAGCGATAGCTCCGTACCTTTCGGACAAGGCACTCACATTCTCCGATCCAAACACTCGGTTTTGAGCCAAAGCAAGTTTTACTTCATTACCAACCGCCAAATTGACCCTAATATAATTCACAACATTAGGACCAAAGGAGTCTGCCCTCCGCTGATGACCGTACACTACACCACGTGTTACCACCCGTTCGGTGGTGCGGGTGTAGGTTTTGGCAATTTCCAACGTTATGTCGTACTCCGTCTCCAAGGCGGTAATATCAAACAGCTGGTAGTTGAAATCAAAGACAAGGCGGTAGCGACCTTCGCCCAACTCAGAATAGCGAATGCGGGCTAAAGCCGCATCGCTCACTTCCTGGGAGGCGGCAAACCCTGCTATGGGCAGATTGGAGTCAATAATAACCTTCATCGGGTTTGGTGTAGAGGAGACTATGAAGGTCTGCCCCGGGCTTTTGAGCAGGTTGACGAGGATCCTATCGGGAAAGAGCTGCACCGGCGCGGGTAAAACAGCTGAAGCAGCACCTATCTGTGCGAACAGAAAAAGGATGAGAAAAGCCCGCAGTATAATCCCAATTCCGCGCTGCATCTAGCCGTCCACCTCCATCTGATTCTGTTCTGTACAAGGTGACGTTTTCCTGCAAAAAAACAAACCCTACGAGTGCATTTCTCGTAGAGTCTGCCTACCCAAATTATTCGTCGTCCGCTACGTAGCGGGACATCTGTTCATAGATGAG
>DGFC01000053.1:11171-14121 GCA_002391465.1 Firmicutes bacterium UBA3910
CGGGACATCTGTTCATAGATGAGTTTGGCCAAACCAATACTCTGGGCTTTGACCGAGTGATCGGCGATCTCCTGATCCAGCATGGATTGGAAGAGTTTTTCCCCTCGGCGGTCCCCCAACAGATCGTTATCGGGCACAGTCTTCCGCATCTCGCTCAGGAGATAATACAGGAAGAGAGCTTCAAACTGATCCGCGGCGTGCTGCAGCGCCTCCTGTGAAGCAGACTTCCTTTCGGCTAACTGCTCCGCCTGATCCACCATATTCTGATTTGGTTCCCAGTTAACGCGCATGGTGATCATCCCTTAGATTATTATCAGCTCGCCAAAAAGCGCACCGGCTGCCTTGATCGCCTGCAGGATTGAGATGATATCCCGAGGGCTAGCCCCCACCGCATTCAAAGCGTCTACCAAATCCTGCACGCTGGCCGTTCCACCTAACACAGCGAAGTTGCTCGGCTCGCCTTCCACTTCTACACTGATTTCCCTATCCACCACCGTAAATCCTTCAGACAAAGGAGGTGGTTGGGAAATAACCGGGCTGGCCTGAATCTGTACCCGCAAATTGTCTTTGGCAACTGCCACGGTGGCAATACGCACCGAGGCACCCATAACAACCGTACCGGTCCGCTCGTTAATCACGACCCTGGCGTTTACATCGGGCTGGACCGGCAGCTCTTCCAGCTGAGCGATGAAAGAAACTACATTGTAGAGATACTCATCGGGCACCCGGATCTCCACCGTTGCCTGATCCCGTGCCCAAGCTAAATCGGGTCCGTATACTGCGTTGATTACCTCAACCACACGGGAAGCAGTGGTGAAATCGGGCTCGGCCAAGACCATAGAAATATAGCCATCACTGGCAAAGCCGGGCGTATCCACTTCCCGCTCCACTATTGCCCCGCCGGGGACCGAGCCAACTGTAGTATGGTTCATTTGTGCACTGGCTCCACCGCCGCGGACAACAAAACCACCGATGGAGACCGGCCCCTGGGCCACGGCATAAACCTGGCCGTTAGCCGCCTGGAGCGGGGTTTGAAGCAGGAATCCCCCCTGCAGGCTGCGGGCATCGCCAATAGAGGAAACGGTTACATCCACGCGATCCCCTGCTTTTGCAGAAGTGGGCAATTCAGCCGTTACCATGACCGCGGCAATGTTTCGCACCCGCATATCACTGGCGGAAACGGTAATTCCGAAACTCTCCAGCATGTTGGCTATCATTTGGACATTGGCCCGAGTACCGGAGCCGTCTCCCGTTCCATTCAGCCCCACCACGAGCCCGAGACCGTAGATTTGGTTTTCCCGTACACCCTGGACCCTGGCTATATCCTTTATCCTGACGGTGGGCACTTCGTAGCGCAGCGGTTCCACCGTCTGGGCCCCAGCTAAGGCTGTACCGAAAAGGACAACTGCCAGAAATAGGCAGAATGTTTTCCTAAACATGAAAGCCCCTCCTGACATTTAAAAGAGCCAATTGAACAATCGGGTTAGAATACCGGGGTTGTTCTTATCTGCCACAATACCTGAACCGACGAAGGCTATCTCCGCATCGGCCACGAAGGTGGAGAGGACTGTGTTGTCCGGTGCCACGTCGCGGCTGCGAACCAGCCCGCTGATCACTATTTCCTGTTCTTCCCCGTTAATAACTATCTTCTGCCTACCCTCAATCCGAAGCACTCCGTTGGGCAGGCTTTCCACCACTTGGGTTGTGAGTTTGGCAGTTAGGCTGCCACCCCTGGTCGTGACACCATCTGACCGATAGGTGTCACCGCCCCCCAGTTTGAACAGGGGAATCAAATCGGATAGAACGCCCATGCCCGGGCCCACCGAAACATCAGAGTTTTTACCGGCCGCGGTGTTGGCATTCTGCCTGGCCTGGGCTTGCTCAACTATGATGACGGTAACCAAGTCCCCCGGACGCCTGGCCTTTTGGTCCTCATACAAAGAGGGCTTGTCTATGGGATAGAGTGATGTGGCTGAGGCGGTAATGGTACCGGCAAGCAGCAGCACTACGCACAATACGATGCAGCGCCTAAAATACGCTTTTATTTTCATGGAGTATTCGACCCCCTTATGTCCACTTCCACAGTATCTGGGGCAACAATTCGGCCGTAAACAACCTTACGGGACAGGGTGTTTTCCACTGGAATTATCTCTCCCAACCCGCCTGCTGCCCGGGCTGTGCCCGGTGCACTGACTGCAATCCCTTCCGTACGGACAATAATCTGCACTGTGTCCCCCCGCTCCACTGCAGGAACAACTTCCACAGCGGAATGGGTAATTTCGCTGCCCGACCGAACATAACGAGTGGTGCGCAGACCGATCAACTCTTCCACGTTGTAAACGGCTGAAGCGGTCCTGCTTTGCTTGCTCTCCAAAGCCAAATCCTCGGCACTGATAACGTGTCCCCGGGGAAGGTCCCTGGCAGCAACCACAACCTCTGTTCCCCCGTCTAACCCATTAGCATTGGTTTGACCCGGAGCAGTTTTTACTGCGCCGTACACTGTGACCGAGTCCGCTCCCTGAATTTCAACCAAGTTCAGATCAAGCCTAGCCTGGCGCAGGCGCACCTCTATCTGTCCCTTAGTCAACAGCCGAGAACTCCCCGCACTGGGGGCGGCACCTGCGTTTACCGCAGCGACCTGAGCCGCTAGCTCAGGTGGGCCCGAAATCTCGGCAATCTCACCGAGAATTAGCGAACGTCCCTCAACCGAAGCGGTAGCTGGCAGGGTCAGGATCACCTTTTCCCCGTTGTCTGCAGCTGAGGCGGGCGTGATAAGAATGAGCAGACTAAAGAGAACAAGCGCTAATGCTCGGCTGAAGCGCAGCATTCTCATCTTCAACTACCTGCGCAGATTATTGGCGGTCTGCAGCATATCATCGGATGCCTGGATCGCCTTGGAATTTGTTTCGTACGCCCGCTGGGATACGATCATGTTCACCATTTCTTCCAC
>DGFC01000051.1:0-1476 GCA_002391465.1 Firmicutes bacterium UBA3910
AGATGTGTATAAGAGACAGATGATGCTGCCTGATGAAGAACGCTATGTGACCAATCGCTCCAAACTCATGGATGAACTGGTGGGCCTTTTGGGTGGTAGAGCCGCTGAGGAGTTGGCCCTGGGAGAGATCAGCACCGGTGCCAAGAACGACCTGGAGCGGGTAACCCGTATCGCCAGGAAAATGGTGATGGAATGGGGTATGAGTGATGTACTCGGTCCCCTGACCTTTGGTCGCCCCAACGGTGAAGATCTCGTCTTTTTAGGCCGAGACATTTCCCGGGAGCGCAACTACAGTGAAGAGGTTGCGGCGACTATCGATAAAGAGGTTCGTGCTTTGGTGGAAGGAAGCTACGAGAAGGCCAAGGCCATTCTTACCGAACACCGGGATAAACTAGACGCGGTAGCGGACGCCCTCTTGGAGCAGGAGACCATTGAACGCGAGGAATTTGAAGCGCTCATGGCAGGTGAAGAGCTGCCACTGCCGAAAGGAGAAAGTGGGCAGGCAGAAGAGGTAACGGAACAGGCAGTTGCCGCATATAAAGAAGAAGCACAGGAGAGACTCCGGGAACAGCGGAGACGTTCCGGTCAGGAACCTATTATCGGAGAAGCATAGGGGGTTGGATTTATGTCCGATCGGCTTGTACTGAAGAATATGGTTTTCTACGGATACCATGGCACCTTTGCCGCTGAACAGGAACTAGGTCAGAAGTTTGAGGTAGACTTGGAAGTATACGGTGATTTACCCTTAAGCGGCGATGACCCGGAATTCGGCTTCAACGCCCTTGATGCCTACACGGTTATCAAGGACATTGTGGAAGAAGAAGAGTTCCAGCTGCCGGAGGTAGTGGCCGAACGGATTGCGGAACAGATCCTGGATATGTGCGACTTGGAGAAAGTAGTTGTGCGGGTGCGCAAGCCCTTTGTGCCCATAGGCGGGCCCCTCGATTATTTAGAGGTGGAGCTCACCCGTTATCCGAAATAAATAAAATCAATCGCAAGACGGCGCTTTTCTTTTGGAAAGGCGCTGTTTTTTGTTCGCACAACTCAGGGCACGAAAAAAAGAGCCTGACGAATCAGGCTCTTAGGGTTGTTGGCGCTATTGGTCTAACGAAGAGCGGGCGGTTCATTGCCCAGCGTCACAGTGAGCAGCAGCATTTCGCCCCTGCGGTAGATAGTGAGCAGCAACTCATCGCCGGGATCACGCTTGGTGATCTCTTCTTTTAGTTCCTCTACGTCGTAAATATCGCGGTCATCAATTCTGCGGATTAAGTCCCAAGGCTGGATACCTGCTTTTTGGGCCGGTGAGTCGTCGAAGACATCTACAACCAATATACCCTTTGTATCAGGCAGGCGCAGCTGGGCAGCAAGACTCTCGGTGAGGTTCCGCATGGAGATACCGAGCCAGGTGCGCTGGACCGAACCGATGTTGATCAGGTCGTCCAGAACCTCTTTAGCCACGTTAATGGGGATGGCAAA
>DGFC01000051.1:1747-1905 GCA_002391465.1 Firmicutes bacterium UBA3910
GGCTGCATCCGTCTGCATCAGGTTGCGGTATACCCGCTGGGTGCTCGTATCGGAATCGTATATGGAGATTTCCCTACCCTTGGCACTTAGAACACCTACCGTTACGGTGTGTTCAAAATCCCGACCATAGGGGTTACCGATAGCAATCAGCCATTCGC
>DGFC01000051.1:2023-5228 GCA_002391465.1 Firmicutes bacterium UBA3910
TGCGTCGGCAGCGTCAGATGTGTATAAGAGACAGACCGATAGCAATCAGCCATTCGCCAATGCGGGAAGCGTCCGAATCTCCTAAAGGAACGGTGGGGAAGATCTCGCCCTTTTCCGCGTTAGTAATTTGGAGAACGGCCAAGTCTAAAGTGACGTCGAAGCCGATAATCTCTGCTTCGTATTCCCTCTCTAGACCGGGGGCGTCAACGAAGACCTTGATGGTCTGATCTTCACCTCGGCTGCCAACCACATGTTGGTTAGTGAGGATGATGCCCGATTCGTCAATAATGAAGCCCGAACCAGCACTGCTTGGGGCTACACGGGGTTGGCTTTGGAACGGATCGGTGAACCAGTAATCAAAAAAGAAACTGAAGGGATCCTGCGGGACGGTCCGTCTTTGCGCCTGCTCCGGCAGGGGCCATTCCACCGAGATAAACACTGTTGCGGGACTGGCCTGTTCCACAATATCAGCTATTAGGTAAGGGTTATCAGCGACGATGGGACGAGCAGCACCTACTGAAGGCGGCGGAGACACCTCTTCAGCACGCACTTCTTGGCTCGGCGACAGGTGGCTTATTATTGCACCAGCAGACACCAGAGTAGCCAACACCAGCAGCATTACTACTAGAATTCGTTTCTTGCTCTGCATAATAATCCTCCTCTGCACTTTTCATAGTATGCCATCTATTGAATAATAAAATTATAACGCTCTTCACAAACGCGTGCAAGGCGGGGACCGGGCTTGCGCAGCTGTTAAGTGTATCCAGCTGCGTCGATGCAGCCCACGGCTTACCCTCTCCCCCTTTTGATTACAATATTCGCACAAGGGCGAGCCCAACAGGGGGGTAAATTGGCAGGGCTTTGCCGTTTTTTGTGGAAGAAAGCAATAAGTAAGGAACCAAGGGGAGGATGCTATGGGTACAGCGGGGGACGGTAACATGGTTTATTTGCTCTTCGGCACCCTGGTAGGGGTAGTGTTGGGCTTAAACATTGCCTACCTCTATCACCGCTTTGTGGCCAAAAGGGGACGGACTGAACACAAGCTGAGGGCTGAGATCCGCGATTTGGAAAAACGCCTTAGGAAAAAGGATGAATACATTGCCAAGGCAATAAAAAGTGTAAAGGAAGAGGGGAGCTGATTCTGTGAAAAAAATACTGAAAACGACGGCGGCCGGCGGCGCTGGCTTTTTGGCTGGGCTGTTGTTGGAACTTGGTTTAGAAAGCCTCACCGGCTTGGATTTTGTGGATGGTCTCTTTGCGGTGAGCGGCTCCGTTTTAGCAGCCCTGTCTGTCAACCGGGAACTGGTGGAGGCAGCTGCGCTCAACATTGAGCGGATGTTTGGCAAAGACCCGTTGGATATTACCGAAGCGGAATGGCATCAGTTCAAAGAGGTCAACCCCAAAACGGCAGAGTGGCTGGAGAAAGCTCTGAGGATCTAACATGGCACCGCCCTTAACTGTCTTAACCACTCTCTTAACGGGCGCATCCGTTAAGCTGGGTGTTGCCCAGCTTACAAAACGGGGTTATATGCCCCAGTCCACCTATGTGAAGGCGGCTTTAGATGCCCTGAAAAAGGATGATCTCGATGGCGCCATTGCCTATTACAAACTGGCGCTGAGACGGCGCCGTCCATCGGAGAAGACGGAGGTAACCGGGGAGATTATCGCTAGTAATATCTTAATCCGCATCAGTAAGTTGGAGGAAAGGATCAGTGAGCTGGAGGCAGAGTCCAATCCATCTTTTCTGTCCCGCCAATATTGGCAGCGCCTTTGGCAGAAACTCCGGGGTAGGGTCTCGGCAGAAGAGCGAGACAAACAGGAGAAGATTGCAGAATGCCGGGAAGCTATAGCGGTGTTGAACAGGTTGCTCTCCGCGCTGAAAGAAGAAACCTAGGTCGTGGCCTAGGTTTTTTTACGCGGATTTCATACTTTGGAAAAAATTTCCGCAAGACCGCAGTTGGGCAGGAGGAAAATAGTGGTATGGTGCATAATATCCGTGGAACCATATTCTTTTTAGGAGGCGAAGCGCGTGTTTCGCAAAACAACCGTAATGCTCTTAGTTGTTGCTTTGGTTTTGTTAGGGAGTACAGTCGTGCTAGCCCAGGAGTACTGGGCCTGGAATCAGTTCAACACCGCGGGAGAGAAGTTTAAATACGAAATAGTGATCCGAAGTCTACAGTGGGACTATAATGCGGGAGGGGAGTATTGGCAAGAAACCAAGCAGTATCAAACAATAGAAATCAAACCTATTGACGCTGAGACCAGTGAAGTGACCATGGCTAATACCTATGCAATACCTAACGACGACCTCGACGATCAGTTGAATTTCATGGGCGGTATGTTAAACATCTCTCTGCTCACGGGTGGCGGATTATCCTTCACTGAGTTTCTCATGCTGGGTACGTTCGCTGCGGACTTGGAACTGGAAGTGGGGAACAGCATGCAGACCTTCGATGGCGCCCGGATTCGGGTAATTGAAAAGAGGAATGTGGCTGGCGTGGAAGGCTACTACTTCACCAGGAGCATGCGGGAGACAGATGCGGACGGCAACCGTGTTGACATCCTCACGTCAGAGTGGGTAGTTGCCCCCAACGTGGGCTGGCCCCTCTCAGTTCAGATCTACCAGGACGGCGAAGTGGTTTACAGCATGGTACTGGTGGAATACGAAAGGAAATGACTTAGGCGGCTGGCGTTGGCCAGCCGTTTTTTAAACAGGAAAAGTGGTGTAATGAAAAGGACAGGACGAACCGGTTACCCGGCCGATCCTGTCCTTTTGTCGTTTTAACGATAAGGACTAGTCATCGTTATCATCCCGGTCCACTTCCAACTCGATGGAGCGTTCCATATCGCCTTCCAGTTCGTACTCCAGCTCAAATTCCTTCACGTTCCCTTCGTCGATCTCCAAGTGATCCAAGGTTGCTTGGATTATGGTGAGGGGTCTGTTTTCAGTGAGGGGAGGTAGGGTTGCCACCAGTTGCCGGATTTCCTCCACTGCTTCATCACTGAAAAGGCGTTGGCCCGTGTGGTCGGTTGAGGCCCTACCTTGAGCCGAGTATTCAATCTCAATATCCCGCCCATCGCGCAGCTCAATTTCCAGTTTAAACTCGGAGATCTGCTCCAGCGTGTTTTCAGCCTCCGCCACTTGGGTTTGGATTTGCTTAGGTTGGGCAGCTTGCTGACGCAGGCCTGTCTCTTATACACATCT
>DGFC01000181.1:0-24113 GCA_002391465.1 Firmicutes bacterium UBA3910
CAAACAATCACTGGCAATTAGACTGCGCTGCCCCTCCGAACCTGCCAAGTCCCCCGCTGCTCCGTGGGCGTAAACACCGGCCGCAGCTGCTTCCAGCGGCTGGAGACCTTGGGCAAGCAGGGATCCGATCAAACCGGCCAGCACATCACCTGTCCCGGCTGTGGCCAGGCCATGACTTCCAGTACTATTGATATAAGTCGTCTTCCCATCGCTCACGATGGTAGGGGAACCCTTCAGCACAGTAATCATGCCCCACTCTGCGGCAAAACGCGGGGCAATTTCCAGACGAGCCTGGTTAATCTCACCTGGGGTAGTCTCTAAAATGCGGGCCATTTCCCCCGGATGGGGCGTTATTACCCACTGGGCACGCTGCCCATGGCCAACGCCTGCCAAGAAGTCTGGCTGCAGAAGGGACAGGGCATCGGCGTCAATTACAGCGGGGCCTTCCCACACGCTCAGCAGCTCCCGCACCACATCTAAACTCTCAGCCTCACGGGTAAGGCCCGGCCCAACCACAACTACATCAGCAGCGTCAGCCAATTCCAGCACTTGGCCCAACGCCCCTTGGGCAATGTTACCTTCTGACGTTTCTGCCAAGGGAACTACAATGCGCTCATCGGCGGGTAGCCTTTGGGCAGCGCCTTTAGGAACGGCCAAGGTTACCAGACCCGCGCCTCCCCGCAGCACAGCCTGTCCGCTCAAAGCAGGTGCACCGGCATACTTGCCCGACCCACCTACCACCAGAACATGGCCGAAGGTGCCCTTATGCCCTGCACTGTCCCGTTTGGGTAGTATGTTCAATATTGATTCGTCAAGGAGATATCTGCTGGGAAGTCCGCTGCCTACTAGGGGCACACCCAAGTCAACCCGCTTCACTTGACCGCAAAAATCCCGGCCGGGGTAAAGAAAGCAGCCCGCCTTCCAAAGGCCAAGGTTTACTGTGAGATCCGCCTTGATCGCGGTACCTATAACCTGCCCACTGTTGGCGTCCACGCCAGTGGGCACATCCACCGCCACAACCGGGCGCTGCAGGTCGTTTACAGTGTCCGCTAAAGCCTTTAGCTCAGGCGGCAACTCACCCCTAAAGCCCGTACCCAGTAGGGCATCGATAATAATATCCCCCATGTTCAGCGCAAAACGGAGTCGATCCCTATGGGCAGTATCAACTGTGGTCAGTTCAACCCCCAATTTGCGCAGTATATCCAAATTCCCTTTGTGTTCTACGGTTGCTTTGTCCGGATTACCGAATAAGTACACCTTGGGTCGGGCGCCCATTAAGAGGAGATGGCGAGCGACAACCAGGCCATCACCACCGTTATTGCCCGTCCCGGCCAGGATGTAAATTCTTTTTCCCGCAGGCGAACCGTATACCTGGACAATTAGGTCAGTCAGCCTGGCACCGGCAGTCTCCATTAACAGTAGGCCCGAAACTTCCAATTCTGCCATGGCCCTCTGTTCAATGACGCGCATTTCTTCACCAGTCACTACCCGCATGCTCTTCCTCCCCCAGCGCGATCACGTAAGCGATGGCCAGCTCTTTAGTGTGGGTAAGGCTTACGACGAAACGGGTTACCCCTTGTTGGCGGGCTACTTCCCGGGCACCGCCCACAAGGGTTACGCTGGGCCTTCCCCACTCATCTGCCCTTATTTCAATCTCTGCAAAGGACACACCCTGCAGCCATCCCCGGCCCAACGACTTCATCACCGCCTCCTTGGCAGCAAAACGGGCTGCCCAGGATTGGACCGGCCTCGAGCTCAGGTAATCCCGTTCATACTCGGTAAACACCCTGCCTTGAAAACCAGGGCGTTTTATCGCCCTGGCAATCCTAGCTATTTCAATTGCGTCAACGCCACAACCCTTAACCGGCATAGCTTCCCTTCTGCTCCTCTGCAATAACACGCACCACTGCATCAACCACCTGGGCGAGCAGCTCCTCATTGGGATGCTCAGCCATCACCCTAATAACCGGTTCTGTACCGGAGGCCCGCACAAACAGGCGCCCCTGGGGAGCGAGCTGGCGCTCTCCCTCGGCGATGGCGGCACAGACGCGATTATTGCTCTTCCAGTCCTTGTTCTCCACCGTAACGTTCTCCAAAACCTGGGGAAACTCGGTCATGGTGGCAGATAGTTCAGCCAGGGTTGTCTGCCTAAGTTTCCTTGTCTCCAAAAGTTTCAGTGCGGTGAGCATGCCATCACCGGTGGTGGAATTTTCCAGAAAGAGGATATGCCCCGACTGCTCTCCACCCAGGATACACCCTTCTTTCAGCATCACGTCGAGGACAAAACGGTCACCGGCGGGAGCATAGCCCACATCACCACCGTTATCCAAGAAAACCTGCCGGAGGCCGCCGTTAGAATAAGCCGTGGCGATCACTTTGCGGGCAGGAAGCCTATCTTCTTCTAATAAGTGCAGACCCACAATGGCAAGAATGTGGTCACCGTTAACCAGATTGCCCTGTTCATCCACGGCCAATACCCTATCACCATCACCGTCAAAGGCAAAACCAAGATCGGCACCTGACTCCTTGGTCAGCTCTCGAATCTTTTCCGGAAATGTAGAACCACAGAAATGGTTGATATTTACCCCATTAGGCTGGTCATAGTAACTGGTTACTTCAGCACCCAAATCCCTAAACAGCTGCGCCGCATAACCGGAGGTTGCCCCATTGGCACAATCCAGGGCTATATGTAATCCGGTCAGATCGAGGGGTACGTTCTCCTTTAAATCCTCGAGATAGAGGCGAACCGCATCCTGTTTCCCAAAAACGCTGCCTACCCCACCAGCTATGGGCCTGGGATAGTCATCTCTCTCCATCAACTCTTCGATGGTGCGTTCTTCGTCCTCATCAAGCTTGTAACCATCGCCGCCGAAAACCTTAACCCCATTATCCTCAAGGGGGTTATGGGAAGCGGAAATCATAATCCCACCGCAGCCCTCAAAGCGTTTCGCCAGCAGAGCCACTGCAGGCGTAGGCACCACTCCCAGTAAATAGACGTCAACGCCTACCGATGTCACTCCCGCAATTAGGGCTCCTTCAAGCATCTGTCCGGAGAGTCTTGGATCGCGGCCAATTACGAGTGGCCCAGGACCGTGCTTCTCTGTTAAATAGAGAGCGGCTGCCCGGCCGATCCGCAGCACCAACTCAGGGGTTAAATCCTGGTTGGCAACACCCCGTACACCATCTGTACCAAAATATTTTGTCATTCGCTCGTTCCCTCCTTGACAACGGGTCCATCACCCTGTTCGCCCTGCTCAACCTCTAATTCCAGCCTGACCTCAGCAGGCTCAACCACCACTCCGGGCACACTATGTCCCTGGGCGTCCAGAACAAGCACGGGGAAAGAACCCTCCAAGCGAACCAATTCCCCGTTGAGGCTGAGATAGGCCACAACTAGATCCACACGCTGCAGTATACTACTTCGACCCATAACTGTGACTGTTGCCGGTTTGGACTTGATCCGCCCGATGGAAACAGCCGGATCTCTGCCTAACACGGCAATTGTAACCGGGAATTCCTTCTTTTCTAGCTGCTCCGTTTCAACACTAACCCAGCGTGGGTTTACCGTAAGTACTTCAATCCCTAAGGGCGTATCCACTTCCACCGGATAATTCCGTCTCCCAGCGGCCGCCCCCTCCAAGTCCACAAAGGCAGTAACCGCTTCACCGCTTCTGTTGATGAAAGGTGATAAACCGGAAAGGCGCAGTGTAACCGCACCGGGAGGATCCACAATTATCTGGTCAGCAGGAAGATTATAGATCGCCACATCTAAAGAAACTATTCTCTCTGTACTGGTGAAATTCCCGTCTCCCGCGGCCAATAACCAAAAAATAACAGCGAGGAGCAGGGAAAAGAGGCGCCAATACACTTTGGGTTGGCTCAAAAACGACCAGACCCGCTTGATCACTTCCTTCATCCCTCGCCCCCCTCACTTAAGTAGTAGGTGAGCTGTTCCCGCAGGCGGGCTGGGGACAGATAGCGCCGCAGGCGTCCATCGATCGCTAAAGAAATGGTACCCGTTTCCTCTGAAACAACCACAACAACCGCATCAGTCTGTTCCGAAATACCGACAGCGGCCCGGTGCCGGGTACCCAAACTGCCTTCCAAGCGTTTATCAGTGAGGGGCAGCACACTGCCTGCACTAGCCACTCGCCCCCCGGCCAGGATGACCGCTCCATCGTGGAGGGGCGTTTCGGGCCTAAAGATAGACATAAATAATTCCACACTTGATTCTGCATCCAACTTGACGCCGGTCTGAACGTATTCTTCCAGGGAAATGGCCCGTTCAAACACGAACAGAGCCCCGGTCTTTACTTCGCTCATGCGGGCGGCTGCCCGAACCACGTCATGGATCAGCACATTGATCTGCTCTTCACCCCTGGCACCGAAGCGGGCAAACAGCCTGCCTGTGCCGATCTGCTCCAAACCCCTGCGCAGCTCGGGATAAAAAACAACCGGCAGAGCCACTAAGACGGAAGTTGTGGCCTGATCCAGCAGCCAGCTGACCGTCTGCAGATTAAGGGCGCGTGCCACCACACGACTCCCGAAAATGATTGCTAAACCTTTAACGAGAGTGGTAACACGCGTCCCTTGCACGGCATTGATCACTCGGTAGATTACGAAGGCCACGATCAGTATGTCAATGGCATCACGGAATGTAAAGGTCACCGAGTTTCCCCCCACAAAACGCTCCTAACTTCTATCTAACACCTGTTCAGCAGCTTCCACTGCACAGCCGAATTTCTTCTGGTCTATCTCCAATACCGCTAGAGCCGTCAGCACATCTAAAGGCGTGGCATAACCCATATGCCCTACCCGGAAGATTTGGTTGGCAAAGGGCCCCTGACCACCTGCAAATTCTACTCCGTAAGTATCCCTAATCCGCGCCCTAAAGGCATCCGCTTCCGGATACTTTACCGCAGTAACAGTTGGAGAGGCGTCCTTGTCCTCCACCACAAGTTCTAGGCCTAACGCTTTGGCTCCCGCCCGCATCATGTCCCGCATCAGACGGTGGCGGGCAAACACATTGGCAAAACCTTCTGTCTCCAGCATTTCCAATGCCTTATCTAAGGCAAATACGTTGTTAATATTGGGTGTAAAGGGTGTCTCGCCCTTCTCCAAAAACTGCTCGTACTTACGCAGATCGAAATAATAACGGCCAGATTCGTTTTTGGCCATAAATTCCTTGGCCTTGGGTGAGACTGCAATGAACGCTGTACCGGGAGGGGTCATAAGGCACTTCTGGGAAGCACTGACCACCACATCCACACCCCAGGCGTCCATCTCCACCGGTGTACCGCCTAAGGAGCTCACCGCGTCCACAACCAGCAGGGCTTCGCTGCGGCCCCGGGCTCTGGCCACCGCCTCCACGTCATTTAAGACAGCTGTGGAAGACTCGTTGTGAACCATGAATATCACTTCAATTTCCGGATACTGTTTTAAGTAATCCCCGACCTGGTCGGCATCGATACCGCTGCCCCAAGGAAACTCCAATACGTGTAGTTTAGCTCGGTAAGCTTGACAGATCTCGGCCCAGCGCCTGCCGAAAAAGCCGCCCACAAGGCAGAGCACCGGTGTATCTGGCGCCACCAGGTTGGCCACAGCCGTTTCCATACCCGCTGTACCCGAACCTGTTACCATAAAGATGGGGTTTTTTGTCCCAAAGAGGGGCTGCAGACGAGCCAAGACCTGGGGGAATACATCCTTGAAGATCTTGCCCCGATGGTTGATCATGGGCTGGCTCATGCGGCCCAGCACCTCGGTGGGCACCGGTACGGGCCCGGGGATACGCAACTCAGGTTTAAAGCGATACATGCAAAGACCTCCCTGCGCTAGTATAGTTTAAAAAACCGTCCCCCCGAGGGGGGGCGGTATTACCACCATTGGAGGCTGTTTTTACACAAGGCGCCCCAAACGTTCAGCTGTAGCAAGGATCTGCCGTACTCCGCCCAATGTGCCGAAGTCTTCCACCATCATACCTTGACTTTCTAAATGGGCCATCAAGACCCGCAGAGCCCTGCTCGACCCGAGTCCGGGAATTACAAATGCAACCCCTCGCTTGCCCTCAAGGCGGGTTGCCCGCCTCAGCAGACTATCCATTTCAGCAGGGATTTGCGGCTTCCACAAGCCTTTAAACTCACTTATTACACAAACCAATTTGTATGGAGCGGTACTGATGGGTGAGCTGCTGGCGGTGGAAGGTGACACCGTGTCTACCCTCAAACCCTGATCAGTCAACGCCTGACGCAGCTTGTCTGCTGCTTGCTGTACCTTCGTATGATCGCTATGCATAATAAAGACGCTCATCTGCCACCGCCCCCGTTAATTTTATCCATTAGTTATTTATTTCTCTAAACGAAAGCCAAATCCTGTTTAAACCCACAGTTCTCAGCGGGAAATGCCCGGGCTCCACTGGTAGGCAAAGGAAGAGGAGGAGATAGTATCGCCCATGCCAACTGTGCTCACAGGATTGGGCACCACATGGGCCGGTACAATCAGGACATAGTGATCATCCCGCTCCAAAATGCCTTCCTGCAGGAAATCGGCTGGTACGTCCACACCCATATCCCGCATCTCTGCGGCAAAACCGCGGATCTGGTTGAATCCGATCTCAGATAGTTCAATTTCGCTGCTCACTGCCAACTGCTCCAAGGTAACTGTGCCGCCAAACTTAGCCTTTGCCGCGTTAACAGCGGAAGCATATAGACAGGCATCCCGTACCTGGCGCGCACTGAGGGCGTAGGGTTTCTTGAGAAGCACTACATAATAGCCCAGGTTGTGCAGTTGAATCCGCTCAAAGCCAAGCTCCTGCATTATCCGCAGACAGCCTTTATACAGGCTGAAGGCACGCTCATCGGCATCGATTTCAGCCGCCTCTTTGTCATAACCAAACAAAGTGAGTACCTGTTTGATCTCGTTCTCATTGATCCCAAAGGATTTGATCTCGCTGGCTACTGCCTCGAGCATTGCCTTTTCCGCATCCCTGTCGCGCATGGGCACGTACTCAAAATGGATGCGCAGTTTGGGGTTTTTCTCCTTCAGTCTGCGCACCGAGGTAGTGCTCTCATCCAGGTAAGCTCTGAGCAGATCCTCTTCACTGGGCGCATAGTGGAAACCGGCCAAAAAGGCAACATCCACTTCCCTACCCAGCTCGGGCAGATATTCTTTCATCTGCTCATCGAAACCCATAATCACACCCTCGGGGCGGGTTGCCAAAATCACCCTGTTTGCCCTGGGGGTAACAATGACTTGTCCATCGATTTCAAACCGTTCATTCTTGGCATACTCAAAGATCCAATTTTCCTTTGTTTTGTCGCCGCTGCGAGCCCCTTCCCGCACAGGACGGATGGTCATGCCGCCATCAACGACCGGAACCTCAACCCCAGGCAGAAACATGGAAGCCTGTTTATTGGATAACAGGGACGTATAAACAACCGAACGGGCACCTAAAGAGGCCATCTGGTTGGCAATAATGCCCGCCTGGCCACCCATGCTTTCCCGGCGCTCCACAAAAACCTCTTCTAACCAATCAATTAAAGACAGGTCGGTCAAAACAACATAATGGGACTTACCCACTTTGAGCGCCTCGGCCAGCACTGCCAACAACTCGTTCGGCTGGGAAATTTCGAGAATATCATCGCCCTGCAAAGTCCTCACTTCCGCCAGATCAATTCGGGGATTGGACTGTAGGGCTGCCATATTTGAATCGGTCAAATGCACTACAACGTCGACGTTTGTGTTAAAGGCGGCCAACGTTTTGGCATCGATCCGCTCCTGGCACACGTCTTTAACTCTCTTCTGCCAGATCTTCTGCAACGAACTTCAACCTCCAGTATACGTATACTAATCTAAACTCTTAGTTATCTTATCATAATCACTATTATTCGGCAATGTGAGCCCGTCTATAAACTGTTTGCCGCTGAATAATAGCGTAATATTCCGTCAAAAATGGCGGCAGCCACACGTTTCTGGTAGCCGCGCTCGCTTAAAAGAGCCGCCTCCTTTGGATTGGATAAAAACCCAACCTCAATCAGCACCGCAGGCATACCCGCTTCCCTCAGCACCCGAAAATCCCCGGGCAGAGCCTGCCGCTTGTTTGGACCTAGATGCCTCACCAGTTCAGCCTGGATCGCCTTAGCCAGGCGTTCATCCTCTGGCCGGCCGGGGTAATAGAACGTTTGGGCCCCGTACCATATGGGGGAGGGAAAGAAGTTGGCGTGAATGGATATGAACAAGTCCGCCTGGGCTTCTTTAGCCAGGGCAACCCGACGATCCAAATCCTGCCTCTTTCTTTTCAGCAGATTTGTCTCACTGGAGTCGGCCAAATCATAATCGCCCCTGCGAACCACAACTGCAAAGACAGCTGCCTTCCGCAGCAGATACTCCAGTTCTTCCGCAATGGCCAGGGTGATGTCCTTCTCCAGATCGCCCTTTACGCTCACAGCCCCAGGATCGTCACCGCCATGGCCGGGATCAATTACTATCGTCAAACCTGATATGGCCGGTAGTGTCGCCTCCCTGAGTACGGGCAGGGGCAGTTCGCTGCCTGTACCTAGATAAATACCCACCGCAAGACAGGTGAGAAGGCACCAGATGACCTGCTTCGCGCTGAAGAACCAGGTCCGCATAAAAACACCTCCACACCACAGAATATTCAGGCGGGAGGTAGTTTACAACATTTCAGGACCCGATAACCCGATTTTCGCTCCACAGTCTCACAATTACCAGCCAGCTCCTTAAGATAGGCCTCTAAGCTCTTCGCTCCCTGTTTAGTCCGAATCACAACCAGAAGGCACCCCCCAGGACGCAGGGCATCATAACCGCTCTTAAGGAGTGGATAAACAACCTTCTTTCCGGTTCGGATGGGGGGATTGCTCACAACCCAGTCAAAGGTCTTCCCTGGTAAAGCCTCAAGGCCGTCACTCACCAGGACAGTGGCGTTGTAGATTTCGTTTAATTTGAGATTGGCCCGAGCCAACTCCACAGCCCGCTCGTTCACATCCACCATGTAAACATGGCCCTCCTGGCCCACCAGATCGGCCGCCACCATGCCTATGGGCCCGTACCCGCAGCCAAGATCGAGCACAGTCTCCCCAAGTCTGCAGTTCAGCTTGTTGATGAGGATCTGGGTACCCCTATCAACTTCCTTCTTTGAAAACACACCGGCATCAGTCCGAAACAGGTACTCCCGGCCTTTGAGCACAGCGGTGAAAACCTCGGGCCTCGTTTCTACCGTAGGTTTTTGCGTAAAATAGTGTTCCGACATGACTACTCCCCTTCACCCAGTGCCTGCATGACCAGGTCTAAATGCTCCCGGATCTCCTCTACCCCTTCTTCCGGGGCGTAGAGAAGTGCCTCTTCCAAAAGTTCCCGGGCTTCTCCATAGCGGCCCACGAGGTAATACCCATAGCCCAACGTATCTAAATAGATCGCCTGCCTCTCAAGTGCCACCGCCCGCTCTGCCATGCTGATGGCCTTTTCGATTTGGACTTCTCGGAGCATGTAATGATAAGCCAAATTGTTGAGAGCAACAACATTATCGGGCTCGCCCATGAGTACCTGCTGGTAATTCTCCACTACACCAAAAAAGTCGCCCAGTGCTTCGTAGACGAAAGCCTGGAACAGATAGACATTCCAATAGTTCGGTGCCAAGGACAGCATGTCTTGGCAGACCGCTAACGCTCCAGCCCAATTTTCTGCCGAATACTCGTCAAAGAAACGCTCGTTGAGAGTGCGCAGTTCCTGCAGGTCCACCCGCCTGCGTGTGGTGAAATCGAAGCTGAAATCCCACTCAAAAAACTCAATCGTCAGCCTGCCGGTACTGTCCTCCAGTTCCAGTTTCCCCGGTGCCCATGTTTCTTCAGTCCGGACAAGGGTGAGGACAGCGGTCTTCTCACCCTGGAATTCCAATTCCAGAGAGTTATACGGTCCGGTAGTATCCGAACCGGCTGTATAACCCTTCACCGCAGCAACAACCACATCGCCTTCTCTGATGAGAAGGGGCAGACCCGTTTCCTGATCAAGCCAGAGCACCTTAGTCCTATCCCCTTGGGAATAATAGCGATCCACCGGGCGTCCCACTAAAGTGGTTGTGCCGGCAGGTTCCAGCGAACCTGCAAAATAAGAGGCCGGTTCATAGACATAGGCACGGAAATAGTCAAACAGCCAGTGCTGATCATAACCGTAACTCACCTCGCCCGCTGCGTTCAGCTCCACAAAATCCTTGTGGCCGCTGATCACAACCTGGCCTTCGGTGGTGGGATAGTCCACCGCAAAGTCATCCGGATATTTGAACCTAAACTGGCCATCTAAAAGCAGCCTCTCCCCGTCACTGGAGACAAGGTGAGCTGCTACCCTAGCCTGCCCATACTGCTGGTCAAACCAATAGCCTGGTTGGGTTTCCCCTTGGCACAGCCCGGACACGCCCAAGACCAAGACAAGGCAGAGTGCTGTTAGTATACTTCTACCCGTTAACATTTCTAATAGTCACCCTTCCCCTCTTCGCCCTGGACAATTGCCACTCCGGCACTAGCACCGATCCTGTTGGCGCCAGCTTTGATCATGGCCATGGCAGTTTTTCGGTCCCGAATACCGCCAGATGCCTTAACGCCGAAATCTGGGCCAACCACCTCACGCATCAGGGTTATATCCTCCAGCTCAGCCTTACCCGGGCCAAACCCAGTACAGGTCTTAACGAAATCTGCCCCTGCCATTTTCACTAAAATGCAGCCTTGCACTATCTGTTCTTTGCTGAGGTAGCCCGTTTCCAAGATCACCTTTAACACTAAGCCGGGCGCAGCATCCCGCACTGCCCGAATATCGGAATAAACCCGGGCGTAATCCCTTTCCATCAGTGCCCCCACGTTAATCACCATGTCCAGTTCCTGGGCGCCATTGGCCACCGCATCCCTGGCCTCCATTACTTTGCTCAAAGTAGTTGTGGCACCAAGGGGAAAGCCGATTACGGTACACGTTTTCACCGGGCTGCCCGCGAGCAACCTGGCCGCAAGCCTCACATGGCCGGGATTTACACAAACGGACGCGAAACGGTATTCCAAAGCCTCCTGGCACAGGCGGCCGATCTGTTCCCTAGAAGCGGTAGGTGCCAGTAGTGTGTGATCTATATAAGCAGCTACGTTAGTCGAATCGGTGACAAAGACTTTCTGTCCCCGTACAGCATCATCCACGGGCATTGCCCAACGGATGCCCGAGCGGGCTAACGCCATACTAATCTCCTCTGCCTGCTGCTTGAGCCATTTCTCGTTCATCAGTCTACCCCCTTTGGTAACTCCATAACCCCACCGTACTGGTGGAAACGGCCCGGACGGGCGGTCCCAGTATTCCCTCAAGTTCCTCTTTAGTCTCCACGAGTCCTCCGGCGATAATGGGAGGCAGATCTTTGGGTAGGCGCCGTAAGATTGCCGGTACAATTAGGGCGGGGAGAATCTCAACCGCGTCGGGACTGCTCGATTGGAGCATACGCAAGCCCGTACGGAGCGCCTCCGAGTCCAGGATAAAGAGCCTCTGGATTCCTAATAATCCTGCCTTCTGGGCAGCGGTTATGAGGTGGCCCCTAGTGGTTAAAACACCATCTACCCCCTCTGCCGCAAGCATCTCCATGCCGTAGTTGTCCCGGGCTACGCCGCCAATCAAATCGATATGGGCAAAGACCATCTGGCCCGCCGCTTTACATTCCCGCACCAGCTCCCTGAGCTCGAAAATATGGCCGGTCAGATAAAAACAGACCCTCACTCCACTGTCTTTTATCTTACCCATATTCTCCAGACCCTTTAACCCCGCAATTATGGGTTTTTGGGCGAGGTTTGCCCGGAGCTGCAGTAGTTTTTCCTGACGAATCTTGTCTGGATTAAGCATTGCCCACCCAACTTTTTGCGCTCTGAACCGCCTTCTGCCACTGGGAATAAAGGGCAGAACGCTTCTCTTCCGCCATAGCGGGCAGGTAAGTACGGTGGATCTGCCTACTCGTTTCCACATGGGCTTGGCTGTCCCAAATGCCCACGGCTAGACCTGCTAAATAAGCGGCTCCCAGGGCGGTGGTTTCGAAGATTTCTGGCCATTCCACCTGGCGGTTAGTCAGATCGGCAAGGAACTGGCAGATAAACTTGTTTTCCGATGCTCCGCCATCCACTTTCAAGAGCCCTAAGGGAATTTGGGACTCTTCCGCCATTACATCCAACACTTCCCTGGTCTGATAGACAATCGCTTCCAGCGTGGCGCGGATAACGTGGGCCTTGGTGGCACCCCTGGTTAGGCCCATAATCATGCCTCGCACATATGGGTCCCAGTGGGGAGCGCCCAAACCAACGAAACTGGGAACGAAGTATACACCATTTGTATCCGGTACCGAAAGGGCAATTCCTTCCGTTTCCGCAGCCTGCTTAATTAGACCCATTTCATCCCGCAGCCACTGCACCGCAGCACCGGCCACAAACACACTGCCCTCCAAAGCATATTCAACTCGGCCATCTAGACCCCAGGCCACTGTTGTGAGAAGACCGTTGTGGGAAAATACCGGTTCTGTACCGGTGTTCATAAGGATAAAGGCACCGGTACCGAAGGTGGCCTTGACCGAGCCCCGCTCAAAGCAGGCTTGTCCAAAGAGAGCCGCCTGCTGGTCACCTGCTGCCCCTGCAACCGGAATTCCCCCAGGAATCCTTCCCGAGGCTTGGGTGTGGCCGTAAACAGCACTGGACGGGCGCACCTCTGGCAGAATCTGCCGGGGAATGTTCAACGCCTGCAGCAGCTCTTCATCCCAATCCAGTGTCTTCAGGTTGAAAAGCAGGGTCCGGGAGGCATTGGTGTAGTCCGTCACATGTGCCTTTTCGGCCGTTAAATTATAAATCAACCACGAGTCAATGGTACCGAAGGCCAACTCACCTCGGACCGCCCGGGCGTAGAGTTCCGAATCGTGGTCGAAGATCCATTTCAACTTGGTGCCGGAAAAATAGGGATCGAGGATCAAACCTGTCCTTTCCCTAAAGAGCGGCTCCAAACCCTCTTCCTTCATTTCCTCGCACATCTTAGCGGTACGCCTGCACTGCCAGACAATAGCTCTGGTTACAGGTTTGCCCGTTTTCCGATCCCACAACACAACCGTTTCCCGCTGGTTAGTAACGCCAATGGCCGCCAAATCCTCTGGGGCAATGGCCGTCTCAGCGATAATCCTTTCCAAGAGCTCATGCACGCCCAACCAGATCTCCCAGGCGTCATGCTCTACCCAGCCTGGCTGGGGATAATACTGTGTAAACTCTTTGTACATCTTGCGGACCATCTGTCCCCTTGCGTCAAAGAGGACAACGGTAGTGCCGGTAGTGCCCTGATCGATTGCCAATACGTATTTCCGTCGCGACATCACTAACACCTACCCCCTCACCTGTCAGTTCTGCAGTTTCCCTTTATTTCCTCCCAATACGCCCCTCTCCGTCACTACGTAATCAACGGGCTTGTCCCACTGATCAACAATTAGATCATCCCGCAGAAAGGAGCTGTAACAAAGGCCTATGGATACGGAGTTGGTTGAGGCTAAGAAACGATCGTAAAACCCGCCGCCGTAGCCAATGCGGTAGCCTGCCCGTGTAAAGGCAAGCCCAGGGACGATAATCAAATCCAGTTCCTCCGGCTCAACTGCCTGGGCAGACAATGGCGGTTCTAGAATACCGAACACCGCCGGAACCAGTTCGTCCCGGGAGGTAAAGCGCCTGGGCAGAAGGGCCCGGGGTGATTTCTGCACAACGGGAGCGTACACTTCACAGCCCCTTTCCACCAGGTCATCCACGATACCCCAGGTATCCACTTCCCAGCCGATGGAAAGATACACGAATGCCCTCCTTTTTGCCAGGTACACATCCCAATTTTTAAGATGTTCCAGGATCTGGGCATCCCATTTCTGCCTGTCCACCGGGTTAAGCTGTGCCCGTTCCAGCTTCAACTGCTCGCGCAGTTTATCCTTAGCCATCGTTTTCACCCCTTAACACGTAAAATGGAGACGGAGGAGCGATTCCAATCGAGGAGATCGGTAAATACGGCCGTTACCTGCTCCGCCGTTATTGAACTGAGGAGCGGTAGAAAGCGGGCCGACGGTATTTGATTAAAATGGTTAGAAATTACCCGGTTAGCCGCGTATTCAAAGGAATCATAAGAAGCTAGATGACCTCCGTAGAGACTGCGCTTGAGGCGATCCAGTTCAGTGGGGCAGAGCTTTTCCCGCCGCAGCTCGTGGATGATCCTGGTTAGTTCATCATGGAGCCGCTCGGGATCATCCGTATCCGTTCCAATGACCGAATAGGCAAACTGGGGATGGCAGCTGAAACTGGCCCCGAAGGAATCGGACACAAGCTCCTTGTCATAAAGCTCATTAAAATGTTGGGAGCTGCGGGCAGTAATTAAGCGCCAAGCGATGGCCATAATCAGCTGTTGCCGCAGGATCTCCTCTCCCCGCCAGATGGGATCGTGCTTAAAGCCCAACAGATACTGGGGTCGGGATATGGCCATTTCTTCCTCGGACCAATCCTTCGCCACTTCCTTCGGTTCGGTGGGAAAGAACCGCTCCACCGGCCCGCTGTAATGGCTCCACTCCGGGTAATGCTCTGCAATCAGGGAATGGGCTTCCTTTGGCTCTACGTCTCCCGCAATGGCTAAAGCCATATTACCGGGCTGGTAAAAGGTGTAGTAGCAGTCGTAGAGCTGCTCCTTGGTAATTTCCCGTACCGACTCCACCGTGCCGCCAATATCCAGGCGGATCGGGTTTCGTTGGTACAACCCCTCCAGCAGGGCAGAATACACCCTCCGCTGGGGATGGTCAGCGTACATCCGCAACTCCTGTTCAATGATGCCCTTTTCCTTCTCCACGTTTTCGTCCGTGAGATAGGGCTTGTTCACAAACTCGATGAGTTGGATCAGGGCTTCTTGCCAGTTTTCCGTTGTGGAAAAGAGATAGCTCGTCTGAGTACTGCTGGTAAAGGCGTTGACGGAAGCACCCAAATCGGCGAAGCGGTCAAAAACGCTGCCTTCCTCTTCCTCAAACAGCTTGTGTTCGAGAAAGTGGGCGATCCCTGGCGGAACGCTCAACACCTGCTCCCCTTCCCTGCGGAACTGGGAATCTATTGAGCCGTAATGGGTAGATATCACAGCGTACGTTCGGCGAAACCCCGGTTTGGGGAGAACAAAGACACTGAGACCGTTGGGCAGTTGGCTCTGCCACAGCTTTTCTCCGGTGGGAAGCTTAATTTGTTCCATTCGTTCCACCTACCTCTCCTTGGGGACCAAGGATGTATGTTGTATCGAGAACCAGTTGCTCTGCCGCTTCTACCACATCCCGCTGCTCCACTGCCCGAATCTGCTCCACCACAGTGTCGATGGAGCGTAGGTCACCGTGGACAACCCCCATTAAGTTGCGCACAATTAGGCTGGAGGGGTTATCGGCCATACTGATCATGGAGTTGATCATACCTACCTTGGTCTGCTCCAACTCTGCCTGACTAAAGTCACCCTGCCGCAGTTGTTCCACCTGCTGTTTGATGATGGCGAGGGCCTGTTCCCTCTCCCGCCAGTCTATCCCGGCGCTGATAGTCAAGAGCCCTTTACTGCCATCCACATTTGAACCGACGTAATAGGCTAAGCTGGCCTTTTCCCGCACGTTGACAAACAACTTCGAGTGGGGAAACTCGCCCAGGATGCCGTTAGCAACCAGTAAAGGGTAATACCCGTCATCAAGATAGGTGCGGTTAGTCCTATAACCCAAAACGAGGATAGACTGCTGTACATCAGTCCCTTCGCAGAAATAGCGGAGTTTAGCTACGTCAACTCCCTTGGGCAAGCTCAAATCCACAACCTGCTCCCGCTCACTGATGAGTTGGGCCAGGAGGTTGGCGATAACATCCAGGTTAGTACCCACCAGGAAAATGTCTAAAGGATAAGAGCGGATCAAGCTTTGGTAGTGCCGGTAAACCCCTTCGTTCTCCAATTTGGCCAGGGACTGCAAATCACCGTACTTATGAATGGCAAAGGGTTCCCCTGCACACATCAACTGAACAAAACGGGTCATGGCGTAGGCGTGTTTGTTGTTGAGAATACCCTCCAGCTCCCGCCTCAAGTTCGCCTTTTCTTGGGAAAAGAAGGTTTCGTTGAACCGGCCGTTTTCCACTGCCGGATCAGCGGCTATACCCCAAAAGGTGCGCAAACCCCGCTCCAAGTGCTCTTCACTGTCGGGGAGCAGACTGGGATCAACCATCTGAAAGTGGAATTCGAGAATCTGCCGTTCCCCCAGTTTCAGAACATCCATACCCAATGATGCTGCGTACAAATACTCCAGCTCACGGGCTATCTGGGCAACCGAGGGAAACTGCCTGGAACCACGCTGCAGCACGAGGGGTATGAGGGCGGTACTGGTTGCGTGCTCCTCGTTCAGATCCTGCTGGATGAACATCTTGCAGGTTAGCGATTTGAATTTGTCCGTTTCACATAAATGGAGGCGCACCCCCGCGCCTAAATTGCACTGTACAAAGTTCACATGTATTCCTCCTCGGCCCAGGCTGGTTCGTCTTCCCGCCCTTCCCCAAAGGCGATAGGTTCGGCAGCTGCACCAAAACTACAGCTTCTGCAGCCTGCCGCAGCGGGAAAGGCTGCACCACCCACCCCGGCCTTTTCCACGATCTCTGTGCAGACCGTTTGGATCCAGTCTTCCGTCGTTGCCACGTCTAAATAACTCTCATCTAAGGTGTAAACCTCATTGGGAATGAGGAAATAGGCCTGGGAACTGAGCACCGGAACGCCAAAAAGTCTGTGCATTGCCCAAGCATACAGGCGCAGTTGGACCAAATAACTGTCTCCCACCGCCTGCACCTGTTCCCTGCTGATGGAATTGGATTTGAAGTCCACAATTTCAAGCCCAGCTGGCGAAACAAAAACCTGGTCTACCAAGCCGTTCAGGAAAAAGGACCCCACCGGCAGTAGAAAATCCTTTTCCCGGTAAATCTCCCAGCTTCCCCTTTCCTCCGCTATACGGCGGAAAAAGTTGCTGGTAAGGTATGGTTCAATGATCCGTTTGATCTGGCCTGTTTGGGAAGGTGTAAGTTCCAGTCCTTCCATGGCAGCGGCGTAAGCGATAAGCTCATCAAGGTTGGCCGGATCTGTAATCTGCTCACAAACCCTATGCACAATATTCCCCCGCTCTACTGCGCTTATTCCAGCGCCCTTTCCCTGGCCTAATCCCGCACCGCTGTTCCCCAGCTCCGGGATGCCCAGGATATAGCGATTATAGAAGCAGCGGGGACAGCGCACATAGTGCATGAGGGAAGTGACCGAAAAGGTAATGCCATCGGGCTGTAGAGGTAGTGGGTCGTAGTGGACCACTTCCAGCTGTAGGGGTCTTTCCTTGGGGCCCGAAACTTCGGGCGGTGTTAGGTTTCCGGCAGCCCAAGTGTAAAGGTCCGGGGGGAGTTCATCCAGTACCTCCTCCAACCAAGCCCACCAGCTCACTTTGGGTCCCTTGCCATCCCGCACACACCAGAAAACCTCTTCCTGTGCCCTGGTGAAGGCCACGTAGAGCAGGCGTTTTGCTTCGCTTAATTCTTCTGCCTCTTCCCGCTCCTTCAACTGGTCAAAGGCATGCATACCCTTGCAGACCAGGCCAAAGTCGGGATGGTAGCGTACCATTCCCCGTCCGGAGCGGGACACATCGCCGCAGGTGTCCGCCAAAAAGGCGACGGGAAATTCCAAACCTTTAGAGCCGTGCACCGTACGCAGGATGACCACATTGGCATGCTCCGCCTCCAGCTGCGCCTCCCCTTCCCCTTTTGTGTCCAGGGACATGAGCTCGATGTAACGCAGCTGCTCGGGCACGGAGTAGATATCATTGGCAAAGAGATCCCAGCTCATTCTAAGCAGTTTCTCAATATTCGCCTTCTTTTGCGGGCCAAAGGGCAGGCGAAAGGTCTTGGCAGCGTAATCTGTCCGGTCCAGCATGGCTGTGATAACCTCAGGAGCAGGTTTTGTCTCAGCCAGCTTCACAAGGTATTGATAATCCTCGCACGCCCGGTTGTAGGCCGCTTGTTCCTCAATACTGAGCCTATTTACCCGATCTTGACTGAGCCAATAGAGGCCGTCGTCGGAAATTAGGTAGAACGGTGAACGGAGAACTGCCAAACGGGCCACTTCGTTACCTGGATCCTGCAGCCAGCGGAAATAATTGAGTACATCCTGAATTTCCTGGCGGGAGTAAAAGCCCCTACCGCTCAGGTTAACGTAGGGCACACCCGCTTCCTGGAGAGCCTGCTCGTAGAGGTGCGCGTTGGTCATGGCCCGGAATAAAATAGATATGTCCTTGTAGTCGTAGCGGCCCTGCTCAACCAATTCCCTGATTTTCAACGCAATCTGTTCTGCCTCCAGCCGGCGTGCGTCCTCCAGCGAAAGGTCGGCCGTATCCACCTGCAGCAGGGTTACACAGGGCCTGTTGGCCTTTTCCCGGGGATGGGCACTGGCCTGGAAACCAATCGCTTCCTCTGCCATCAAATGGGCGAAGAGCATGTTGGCAAATTGAATCAGTTCAGGCCTAGACCTGAAGTTCTCCGCCAAGAAGATGTCCTCTCCCCCTGCGGCAACCTCCTCTTTTGTCTGCATGAACACGCCCACATCGGCGCCACGAAAACGGTATATGGACTGTTTGGGATCGCCCACCACAAAAAGCAGAGACCCCCCTGAAACAAAGGCATCTACTATCTTTTTCTGCAGCGGGTTGGTGTCTTGGAACTCGTCCACCATCAAATGGTCAAAGGGAAAATCCTCACGCACGCTTGGATTAAGGAGCAGTTGGTAAGCTAGATGCTCCAAATCGTTGAAATCCATTATCCCGCGGCTGCGTTTGGCAGCAGTAAAATTTTCGTGCACTTTCTCCAGCATCTCACCGAGCCACTCCACAATCTCAGCCGCCTGAACATGCTGAAGGTATTGCTGGGCTTCCTCTAATTCGTATCTAAGGGGCTTGACCTCTTCAGCGAATTTGCCCGATATTTTCTTAATGGGCGTTAAGATTGCCTCCATTGCTTCTAACTGCAGTTCCACCTGGGCAAACTCCAGCGCGGCACTATGAACGGGCCATTCTTCCGCCAGCTCCTCCATGGCTTTCCGCTGAGAATTGGTATGGGGCTCTAGCTGCAGAAACTCCTCCACCTTAGCCCGCAACGCAACGGGAGAAAATCCCGTGTTAGGTCGGACCACTTTCTGCCTGAAATTCAAGTCGCCCTTCCGCATCATCTGCTCGTATAAATCCCTGATCAATTCCACTGCTGCACTACGATTACCCAGTGCTTCCGGTCGGTCAGCGCCGTCCACAAGGTCTTCGATCGTCTGCAACAGCAGGATCTGGGTCTCCCATTCCTCTCCAATCCGGAAACGGGGATCTACTGCCGCTTCTAAGGGATGTTCTTGAATAATCCGCTGGCAGAGGCTGTGAATGGTTGAAATCTGAGCCTGCTCCAACTCGGCGATCAGATCGGGCCGGAGTTTACAGAGGCGATCCTTCATCTCCTGGGCAGCCTTTTTGGTAAAGGTAATGGCCGCTATGTTCTCTACAGCAACGCCGTGTTCCAAAAGATTTAGGTAACGTTCAACCAATACCCTTGTCTTACCTGAACCGGCCCCGGCCGTTACCGCCACATGCCGGTCGATCGTCGTAATCGCTTTTTCCTGTTGGGGAGTGGGTATGAAACTCATGCACTGTGTACCTCCTTCCGGCAGATCGCCTGGAACGGGCAGTAACTGCAGTTTCTAGATTCCTTTGGCTCAATTGGGAACTGGCCAGCGAAAATGTCCGTCAGAATCTGCCTAAGCTTGTCCTCAAAGAAGGCAATTTGAGCCTGAAACTCATCATCAGCCAAACAGGTCCTGCCCTTCGGGATGAGCAGGCGTTGGTAGTGATCGAAGTGGAAAATGCCAGACCGTTTGCCATCCAGCTTGTAGTAGGCCGCACCAACATTCTGTCCCTTAGGCAGAAGATCCCGGGCAGCTAAGAGGTAGGCTGCGATCTGTACGTCTTCGCCCCTCATCAAGGCTGGTCCGGAAGGGGCGCTGCCCGTTTTGTAGTCGTAAAGGACGTAATGCCCCTCTGGGCTGACGTCAATGCGGTCAATCCGTCCCCGAATTTCAACCGGACCCTCGGCAGTTTCCACCGCCAAGCCGCTGAACCGCCGTTCTAGATGGGCAGGACGGAAACCTGCCTGGGCCACCTTTAAGTCAGTGCGGATAAAGGTGCGCAGCATCCTAATTTCGCTCAAAGGCGGCTCTTCGCCGTATTCCCCATACTCTTCCCGCAAGAGGCCCTCGATCTCAACCTGGGTCCGCTGCAGAGACGGCAGGGGTCCTGTTAAATAGGAACGCCAGAATCGTTCCAACACTGTATGGATGATGTTCCCCCGCTCTAGGGCACCCACCTCAAGGGATGCCTCCTCAGGGGGCCTGAGCCTTAGCACGAAGCTGCAGAAAAATTTATAGGGACAATCCACATACGCGTTCAAATCGGAAACGGACATGCCCTCTTGTACAATCCGCTCCCTGAGCTCGGCCAGGAGCGTTTCGTCTGTCAGGCTCCCTCTGCCCAGATAGAGGGAGGGGTAGTGCAGCCTAGTCTGGGGAGTTTCCTCCTCAGCTTTAGGCAGCTTTTCCCGGGGTAGTAAGGTGGAAGGAAGGTTCAATTGACCCTCCAAGTCTATTTCCGGGTAATGTAAGAAGACACGGCCGGCGGCACTGATCAGCCTCTGATAGAACTGCTCCCGCTGCACCGCCGCAGCCTTTTTCGTTAACCAGTGGGTGTACTGACGGGGTGGGAACTGCCCTTCCACTAACCCGCCTGCATAGAGCACATCGTATTCGAACGCTCCCAGCTGCTCCACCCGCAGAACCTGCAGCTGTTGGGTGAAAGTGCGGGGACGGCGGATACCGTAGCTATCTAAAAGGGACTGGAAAAGACGGAAAAAGGCAGAAGCATTGCACTGCCATTGGTAAGCCTGGAGACTGCGGGCAATGGCAGCCATGCCATCCCACGCCTTAGCCAGTTCTGCCCAGCCCTCCAAATCATCTTCGGGTCGCACCCATTTTTCCGGTCTGAGTTCAGTTAAAACCTCCTCCAGCCACGCGCCATAGGCGGCAAGGGATTGGGGCTGGGTGAAGATTTTTCCCGCCTCCGTTAACAAAGAAAGGACCTCTGCCCAATCAGAATCGCTGCCCAAGTATTCACGCCAAGCAGGAAGTTCCTTGAGGGGCGGACCCAGATGGAGCATGCGCAGCTGATCAGCATTCAGGCCAAAGGGAAATCCCCAGCCGGGAGCTGTCAAGAGCTGGAGGTGGTGTTTGCTCCAGCCTTCCAGTTCCCCTGCTATTAGCATCAGGACTGTTTTTCCTAAAGGGGTGTTGCGCAGACTAGTGGGAGGCATCCGCCATGGCAGTTTCTGCTCGGAAAAAACTGCGTGGAGAATGGGTAGATACTGGCGGGGCTGGGGGAAAACCAGGCCGATACGCTCCAGGGGCACACCGGCCTCAACCTGGGCGCGAATGGCCCTGCCCATGAGTTCCACCTCTTCGTACGGGTCGGCGGCCTTAATTATCTCAAGCTCCGGCTCTGACCCTTTAGGTTCGCTCACACTCATGGGCCTTTTACCTGCAAACACACGCAGGAACTCCATTTCCAAGGGACTCAGTTCACCCAATCCCCACAGGTGAATCTCTACCGCTTCAGGGAAAAAGGTGTTTTCCTTCACCAGCCTCAGGGCTTCCCGCAGCTGACCTGCCTGGTCCAGTACACCCTGCTCCTTTAAGGCAGTCCCATAAGCCCAGTGCAGGAGTTGAAACTCGTCCCTGCCCTGGGGTGGAATGCTCTCCAACGTGATTTCTCCCAGATCAAGCTGGCGAAAGAGCCAATGGAGTTCGGCGAGAAAGCCGGGAAAGTGGGCAATCGGTGCAAAAAACCGCAATGACTCTGCGTTTTCCTGCACCCCCTGCCAAACGGCCACTTCTTCCAAGATGCGGTCTTCTTTGTAGACAACAAGGCCTTCCTTGAGGGTTTTCGCGACCAAGCTCTGAACGGACACTGGGGCAAGCTCACTTCGCTGCCCTAGGCTTGTCCGCCGCCAGTGGCTGAGATAATGATTGGGCACAACATACAAAACTGACATAGTCCATCTCCTCCCACACAGCTAGAGCCAAATGGAAACCTCATCCCGATCCATTAAGGCTATACATTCCCGCAGTTTCCCGGTGAGGATGGGGTCATCCATGGTGGCATTGCGTACCTGCCGGAGAAGATCAATGCCCCGGCGGAAGGTAAACACTAGGTCGCCTTCGTCCACTTGGGAGTCGGCCAATAAATCACTGAAGGCAGCCCCCCTGCTCCAGCGATAGGCAAGGGCCGCCACATGGTCGTTAAACTGAACTGTGGAATAACCGAGCATCCGCTGCTCCATCTTGGCCAGGAAATGCCAGAGTCTGTGAATGGGTCCGAGCTCAAGGCCGTGCTTCAGGCGTGTTTCGTTTTTCCGTGGCTCGTAACCAATGGAAACCATGATCGCATTCAACTCGGCAGGTGAAAAGGAGTGGAACAACCCTTCCATGAACATCTCTGTGATCATGAGCTCATGGCCGTGGATTTGGCTGGCGAAAAGGCCCGCTGCGGTCAGTTCGCTGCCTTCCAGGTAGCCCAGGGCTTCCAATACAGCCTTTTTGTCGTTAAACTCCTGGATGTATTTCTGATGGGGATCCAAGTGATCGATCCGCTCCAACAACTGCTGATACTCCTGCAGCTGCCTCCGGTAGCGGCGGTTTTCCCGCTGCAGCGAACCCCGGTCCCTGTCTGGAAAACTGCGGAAAAAGGCGCTGTCCAAACGCTGATTAATCGACCTAATATCCCTTTTTAGCTGGCGTCTTCTCCTCTTGTTCACACCGGCCTGCAGTTCCCGTTCTAAGCGGGTTCTGCTGCGCAGCTGCCGCACTAGGGCACCATGGCCTTTTAGATTTCTGGTATGGACAGCAAGCTGCTCTTCTAACTCTTCCAACCGTCGCTGCAGTGCGGCCCGTTCGCTCGATGCTTGGTAGGTGGCGAAGTTCTGACCCAGAATGCGATGAATGTCCCCTTCGTCGTAATTGCGCACCAGATTCAGGATAGAGTTATACGTTAGGGCGAACTGGCTTTGGAGGGGCTCTACTTCACTTTCCCTCATGCTGGGATAGTCCCGGGGATCAAACCAGCTCAGGTCCACAACGGTAAAGACATAGCCAACTTCGTCAATCCCCCGCCGCCCGGCTCGACCCGCCATCTGGAAATACTCCCGGTTGGAGATGGGCCTAAAGGACACACCATCCCACTTAGTGCTGGAATCAAAACAGACCGTTTTGCAGGGGAAGTTCAAACCCACCGCAAAGGTTTCGGTGCAGTAAAGGACGGAAACGAGCCGCAGTGTGAAGAGTTCTTCCACCACGTCCTTTAAGACGGGCAGCATTCCCGCATGGTGGTAGGCAATGCCCTTCATAAGCAGGTTTCTCAGCGCAGGCCAGCGCTCGCTTTTTACAGTTGGATAGCGCTCCAAAACTGAATCGATGGCAGCGCGCACCTGCCGTTTTTGCTCCCGGTTGAGGAAATCAAACTCTTCTCCCAACTCAAGGGCGTTGCTTTCACATTTGCGCCGGCTGAAGGTGAAAAAGAGGCAGGGTAGATAACTATCCTGGATAGCCTCGATCAGATCCACATGGGTGGTAGGCTCGGTTATGGGACGTCCGGTTGGGCTGTCCCCGGCCAGCCGCCGGTAATGGCGCTGTACCCGGCGCATGGTGGTAAAACCAAGGGACTTTTCAAACAAAGAATGCTTGAGGGGAACAACGCGCTCATGGTGGGTAATCACTTCGATTTTCTGCTGCTGTACCTCGCCGATCCAGCCAGCCAGCTGATCCACGTTAGGAATGGTGGCACTCAAGCCCAAAAAGCGCATGGTAGGCGGCATAAAGATCAAGCTTTCCTCCCAAACGCTTCCCCGATCCGGATCGTCTATGTAGTGTATTTCATCGAAGATCACATAGCGCACATCCCGTACCCGCTCCGGATCTTCCTGGAGCAT